>JBKBNW010000020.1:0-17968 GCA_046295115.1 Demequina sp. | reverse complement strand
CGCGGCGGCGCCAGCGCGCCGGGCGGCGGCGTGAACGTCAGAAGAGTCCTCCTCCAGGCGGCGGGTGGCCTCGAGGCCGTCGGCGCGCAGGCGCGCGACCGCGCCGCGCAGGTCGGCCACACCCCGAGGCGCGGAGGCGTCGACTCTCGCCACGCCAGCGGCGTCCTCAATCAGCGCGAGGTAGCGCGACGGCCGCGACTCGCCATCGTCCACCGCCGTCACGACGAGCCTGTCTCGCGCGCGCGACACCGCAACCAGCAGGGCACGGGTCTCGTCGTCGAGCACCGCCCGGCGGGCGCTGTGGATGTCTCGGGGCCCGCGTGCGCCCGCGAGTTGTTCATCGGTCACGTTTCCCTCGGCGACCAACTCCGCGAACGCTTGGGCGCCCAGCACCGAGTCGCGCAAGCGCAGGTCGGGCCATGCGCCCTCCTCGACGCCGACGACGGCGACGACGTCCCATTCGCGCCCCGCGGCGGAGGCGGGTGTGCAGAAGGACACGACGTCGGTGGATTGACCGCGCGCGCCCAGCGAGTCCGCGGCGAAGTCCTGGCCCTCGAGGTGCTCGAGGAAGGCCACCGCATCGGCCTGAGGGAGGCGCTCCGAGAAGGTCTGGGCCTCGCGCATCAGCGCAATCACGGCGTCCAGGTCCGCGTCGTCGCGCGCGGATCCCGCGAGCGCGGCGTCGCGCCACGATCCCGCGACGCCCACGGCGTCCCACACGGCCCACAGCACCGCACCCGGCGTCGCGCCCGGCTCCGCCGCCCGTGCGCGCGCGGCCGCCACGGCACGTGACGCGCGTGCGGCAGCCTTCGCCTCGGGCGCGTCCAGCGACGCCCAGCGCGCGGGGTCGGCCATCGCCTCGACGAGCAGTTCGGCGCTCGAGCGCTGCCCTCCCCCGGCACGTTCCTCACGCACGAGGGCCCGGCGCAGCCGGCGCAAGGCAACCGCATCGAGGCCGATGAGGCGGGAGCCGAGCACGCCAAGGGCCCGGTCCTCGTCCCAGGGGTCCCCCTGCGCGACGCGCACCATCTCGAGCAGCGGTGCGACGGCCGGTTCGCGGTGGAGCGCGGTCCCGTCCCCCAAGGCCTCGCACGGGACGTCGGCCCCCAGCAGGTCGGAACGCAGCGCCCGCAACTGCGCGCTCGAACGTGCAATCACCGCCATCCGTCCCCATGGAATGGACGGCCCGTCGAGTCCGTGACGCGCACGCCGTAGTTCAGCGGCGATCGCCCGTGACTGGCCAAACGCATGCGCGGCGGTGACCACGGTGACCGCGGGGCTGGCGGTGCGCAACATGCGGTGCGCGGCGCGCGCCGTACCCACGCCCTTGACGCCGATGCGCTCGGCGACCGCGGCGGTCACGCGACCCAAGGCCGGGGGCTGGCGGTGATCCCGCGTGAGCTCGACGTGAAGTGCGCCGCCGAGCGCCCCACCCGCGGCCTCGGCGAGCCCGTGCGGGCGGGCCCCGCGGTATCCCTGCACCGCCTCGTCCGCGTTGCCCAACACCATCAGCCGAGCGCCCCGGCGCGCCATCGCGTGTAGTAGCGCGGTTGTGGCCGCCGTGGAGTCCTGGTGGTCGTCCACGATCACCACATCCCAGCCGGGAGCCGGCCCCTCGGCCACCTCTTCCCAGTGCTCCAGCACCCATGCGGCCTGGGCCGCCACGGTTGCGGGGTCGTAGCGTTCGCCTTGGTCGGCAGGCATCGTGCGCAGTGTGGTGATGAGCTCGTACTCGTCCATGACGGCGGCGGCGGCGACCCATTCGGGACGGCCGATGCGCTCGCCCAGTTCCCGCAGTTCGCCCGCGGTGCGTCCGGATTCGGCCGCCCGCATCAGCAGATCGCGCAGCTCGCCCCGAAAGCCCGCGAGTGCCGTCGCCTCCGGCGGCACGACGCCGTTCCAGTCCACCCGCGCGCCCTCCCCGCGCGCGTGACCGGCGAGGAGTTCGCGCAGGATCGAGTCCTGCTCCGCGCCGGTGATGAGTGCGGGCGGAGGGCGATCGAGGGCGTGTGCCTGCGCCGTCAGCACCATGTGTGCCGCAGAGGCCGAGGTGCGCACCATTGGCACCCCGGTGGGCCTGCCCATCCCGATGCTGACGCGGTCGCGTAGGTCCGCCGCGGCGCGACGGGTGGGGGCGATCACGAGCACGCGCTCGGGGCGCAGACCCGCGTCGACGGCGGCGATCGCGGCCGCGAGTGCGACCGTCGTCTTCCCGGTGCCTGCGGCACCGGTGACGACCACGTGGCCGTGCCCCTCGATGAGCGTGTGCACCGCCCCGCGCTGACCGTCGTCCAGGACGGCCGCCGCCGCGGGAGGGCCCGGTGCGACAAGGCGGATGCGGGTCATGATGTCACCTCACCATGCCGGTCCGACATCCACCACGCTCGCCGGTCGCTCAGCGGTCGTCGGAGGTGACGGCGGCGTCTGGTGGGGTCTCTGAACGCCGCGACGCGACTCGCTCGAGCTGTAGCAACACGACCACCGCCACGATCCCCAGTGCGAAAAGCGCGAGAACCGGGCCAAGCGACCCGGAGGGTGCCTCCAGGGATGCGTCCGCGCCCTGCCACGGCCACAGGGCTCGCAGCGACCCGAGCATCAGGCCCGTCATGGCGGCGAGTGTCAGGGCATGGTGATGCGCGAGCAGCCACTGCAGGCCGGTGACGAAGACCGCGAGCCCCAGGATGGCCCCGGCGACGAATGCTCCGAGGTACGCGACGTCGCGGTCGTTGACCGCCGCGAGGGTCGAGGCGTACATGCCCAGCACAAGCAACAGGAACGACCCGGACACGCCAGGCAACACCAGCGCGCAGACGGCGAGCGACGCCGCGCCCATCACGAGCCACAGCGACGGGTCCGACCGCTCGACCCCGGTGAGCCCCGTCAGCCAGAACGCCGCGAGCGCCGCAACCACCGCGACCGCTCCCTCCACGGGGCCCCACCGGCCAACCATGCGCGCAGGAACGATCAGCGACGCCACGATGAGACCCGCGAACATGGCGCGGGTCTGGACCGGGTGGGAGTCGATCAGCGGCGCGAGGGTCGCCGACACGAGCACGATCGCGGTGAGCATTCCCAGACCCAAAGGGGCCAGCACGCCCCACCGCACCCGTGCGAAATGCTGCCGTGCACGGGGCCGATCAGCCGGGAACGCGACCGCTCCCCGCACGAGCTCTCCGGCCGACGTGATAAGGGTCTCGTAGACACCGACCACGAGCGCGAGGGTGCCGCCGGATACACCGGGCACCACCTCGACCGCGCCAATGACGGCACCGCGCAGGACGTTGAGGACGGCTGTTCCGAGGCGCCTGCTGCGGCGGGGCGCAACGTCGGCTGGAGGGTGTGCAGACATGCCGCGGAGTCTACCGAGGCTGGCCGTTGCGCTACCTACTGGCGGGGCACCTAGTCCTCGTCGCCGCGTGTCGCGACCGGCGCATCGGCCGTCGGGCTTGGCGTGGGGACGGGCTCATCCGGCCGGGGCCAGGGGTTGGGCTCGCAGCCGTCAGGCAGGTCGGACTGGTCGACCATGATGGGCGCTGGGCCGGACGTGCACTCGGTGTTCGTGTCTCCCAGTGCGTGGCCGACGAAGTGATTGATCAGGTACTGGCGCGCCGCGGTGCGGTCGTCCCCGAAGGCCTCCAGGCCCGTGAGCCAGTCGTAATGGTTGAGCATCACGACCCCCTGGTCCGCACAGCTCGCCTCCTCTTCACCGGCGGTCGACGGGTCGACCGCGGGCTCCGGGCTCGCAGACGGGTCGACGAGCGCTCCCGCGGGTGCCGTCGCGTGGGGATTGGGGCAGGTCACGGCGGCCGTATACGGGCTCGCGAGCACGATCCGCAGGTCGGAGGCTCCACCGGTGGGTACAAACTCGAAACGCCCGCGCGCACCCCACCCACGCGGGTCGTTGAGGGTGTCGAGCACGAACACGGCGAGGGCACCGCCGTCCATGCGCAGCCCGTCCTCGTACTCGACGCGCACCCACCGCACGGACGCCCCACCCCCGGAAGGCTCGCCACTGGCCGTGACTGTCCTGAAGCTCCGGTCGCCCTCGCGGACCACGTCGAGCGACGTCAGGCCCGCGAGGTCATCAGCGTCGTCCCGCTCACGATCGAGAGGGGCGAGCGGCGGCAGGCTCACCTCGACGGTGGGGGCCACCGCTGCGGTCGGCGACGGCGAGGGTGTGGGTTCAGGTGCCGCGAGGTGGTCCGCGACCAGACCCGTCCCCCACCCCACGCCGATGCCCGCCCCGAAGGCGATGACCACGACGAGGGCGATCGACCAAAGGCTGGGCAGGGAGATTCCCCTGCCCGCGAACACGCGTCTGTCGCCATCACTCACCCCCCTACGATAATCAGTAGTCAGATGTGAACAGACCCCGGGAGGTCAGCGTGGAAGTCAGGATCGGCGTGCAGAACGTATCGCGGGAGATCGTGATCGAGTCCGACATGACGGCCGATGCGGTGGCGGAGGCGGTCGCGGGAGCGATGGCCGGAGCCACGCTCGACCTGACAGACGACAAGGGCCGGCGCGTCGTCGTGCCCTCTGCCGCCGTGGGCTACGTCGAGATCGGCGAGGAGTCCAAGCGCCGCGTCGGCTTCAACGCCTAACGCGCCCACCGCTCACGCGACGGCGGACTCGATGATCGCGCGGGCCACGAGGGCCGCGCCCTCGGGGGCGTAGTCCTGGACGGGAACGCGGCCGCCTCTCTCGTCGGGGCCCAGGGGCTCGAGCGCGGCGTACTGAGAGTCCAGCAGGCCAGGGGGCGCGAAGTGGCCGTCGAGTTTGGCGCGGCGGCGCACCCGCGGCTCGAGCACGCTCTGTGGCGCGGCGAGGTGCACAAACACTACGGAGTCGCCCG
The DNA here is from genome assembly GCA_046295115.1 of Demequina sp. Taxonomy (GTDB): domain Bacteria; phylum Actinomycetota; class Actinomycetes; order Actinomycetales; family Demequinaceae; genus Demequina. The sequence continues at coordinate 13,113 of JBKBNW010000020.1, read as the reverse complement.
CGACGTCGCGGATGCAGTCGCGATAGACGCGTTTGAGTGCGGAGCACGCCACGATGCCGCGGTCCTGACCCTCGAGCCACGTCGCGACGGCGTCGAGCCACGGCCACCGGTCTTCGTCCAGGAGCGGGATTCCAGCGGCCATCTTGGCGATGGCGGCCTCCGAATGCAGGTCGTCACCGTCCTGGAACTCGGCCTTGAGATCGTGCGCAAGCCGCAGCCCCACGGTCGACTTGCCGCATCCCGTCACACCCATCACCACCACGCGCATGTGCGCCAGCGTAGACGGGCTTCCCCGCCGCCATGCGCGAGTAGGGCTAGAATGGCCGTGACCCGGGGCTGACCGGTCGTCATGGAAGCGCGGTGCCGCTGGAGATAGCGAAGGCCGCAAGGACAATGATTCGCGATCGGCTGCCCGCCGAACGGACGCGACTTCTCGCGCCCGCGAACCATCCAAGGATCCACCATGACTGAGACGCACGCCAGTGTGCACACTGCAGACCAGAGCTTTGCAGACTTCAAGATCAACCCGCTGATCGCCGAGGCCCTCGCCGAGGGCGGCATCGTGAACCCCTTCCCGATCCAGGCGATGACCCTCCCGGTCGCGCTCGGCGGCCACGACATCATCGGCCAGGCCAAGACCGGCACCGGCAAGACGCTCGGGTTTGGCGTGCCGCTGCTGCACCGCACCGCCTCCCCCGGCGAGCCCGGCTATGACGAGCTCGACGCGCCCGGCAAGCCGCAGGCCCTCGTGGTCGCCCCGACCCGCGAGCTCGCGGTGCAGGTGGCCGGCGACCTCCAGACCGCTTCAAGCAAGCGCTCGACCCGCATCGCGCAGATCTACGGCGGCCGTGCGTACGAGCCCCAGATCGACATGCTCAACAAGGGCGTCGAGGTCGTGGTCGGCACTCCCGGCCGCATGATCGACCTACTCAACCAGGGCCACCTCGACCTGCGGTACGTCCGCACCGTGGTGCTGGACGAGGCCGACGAGATGCTCGACCTCGGGTTCCTGCCCGATGTGGAGCGCCTGCTCGCGGCCACGCCCGCGTCGCGTCACACCATGCTGTTCTCGGCGACAATGCCCGGCCCCGTCGTGCAGTTGGCGCGCCGCTACATGCTGCAGCCCACTCACATTCGCGCCGCCGACCCGGACGACGACGGCGCCACCGTCAAGGCGACGACCCAGTTCCTCTACCGCGCTCACGCCATGGACAAGGTCGAGGTGCTCGCACGCATCCTGCAGGCCGAAGGTCGCGGGCGCACCATCGTGTTCGCACGCACCAAGCGCACCGCCGCCAAGGTCTCCGACGAGTTGCGCGACCGCGGCTTCGCGGCCGGGGCGCTTCACGGCGACCTAGGCCAGGGTGCCCGTGAGCAGGCGCTGCGCGCCTTCCGCCACACCAAGATCGACGTGCTCGTCGCCACCGACGTGGCCGCGCGCGGCATCGACGTGGATGACGTCACCCACGTCATCAACTACCAGTGCCCCGAGGACGAGAAGACCTACCTGCACCGCATCGGCCGCACCGGGCGCGCGGGCAAGACCGGTATCGCCGTGACGTTCGTGGACTGGGACGACCTTCCGCGGTGGTCGATGATCGACAAGTCGCTCGACCTCGGTTACCCGGACCCGGAAGAGACCTACTCAAACTCCCCGCACCTGTACTCGCAGTTGAACATTCCTGAGGGCACCAAGGGGCGCCTGCCTCGCAGTGATCGCAAGCTCGAGGGACTCGAGGGCGAGACCCTTGAGGACCTCGGCGAGACCGGCAAGAAGCCTGGCGGCGACCGCGGTGGCCGCGGCGACAGCCGTGGCCGCGACGGCGGACGAGGCGAAGGGCGTGGTCGCGATGGCGGCGGGCGTGGCGAAGGCCGCGGCGCACGCGGCGGCGCCGGACGCGGCGAGGGTGGCCGTGGCGAAGGCCGTGGCGGTCGTGGCGAAGGTGGACGCGGCGAAGGCCGTGGACGCCAGCAGCGCTCGGCTCCCGAAGGCGGCAGCTCGGACGGGCCCCGTTCCGACAGCGAAGGCTCGGCTCAGCCCAGCCGCGAGGTCGAGGGTGGCGAGCCGCGCAAGCGCAGCCGTCGCCGTCGTCGCAGCGGCGGCCAGGGCGGCCAGCCGGACGCTCAGCCTCAGGGTTGACCCCACGTAGGCGCTGACCCCACGTAGGCGCTGATCCCGCATAGGCACTGATCCCGCATAGGCACTGACTGAGGCATAGGCCCTGGGCGCACGCTCGGGGCCTAGGCGTTGATCGCGCTCACATGCGCGCGGGCGAGCCCGCGCTGAGTGGCCCCATGAACAGCGCCCGCGAACATCTCGGGGAACTGTGCGGGATAGGTCTCGAGCGGCGTCGCACCGTTAATACTGAGGCTCGTCACGAGCACCGCTCCCCTCCCCATCGGGATGCCGTCGATCGCGACAGACTCCCGCTGATCGGCGGGGCGCGCGTGGATCGCTTTCAATCGATCGGTGACGTAAGAGATATCGGTCGGAGCGAACTTCTCGACAATCGGATTGACCCACGCCCACACCGCGCCACCCGCGTGAGTCTCGGGGCCTCCGACCTGGTAGCACACCGATCCGACGAGGTCACGGATCACGCCCTCGGCAGCAGGGCGCGACAGCGAGATCGCTCGCACCGTATCGCGCCCACCGTCGACATCCGTGGTCTCAAAGACCGAGAACAGCGCGTCCCCCATGAGGTTCGCTCGAGTGGTGTGCGATAGCACCGACTCCTCACTGCCGCTCGTCGAACTGGTACCGCTGTAAAAGCCGCTCGAGTTGCCGTAGGTCTGAGCGCGGGCAGGGCCACCTCCCATGCCGCCGTCGCCTTGATAGTGCGTCGACGCGGACGAGACCGTGTGTGTCGTCCCCACCGTCCGGGTCGTGGTGTTGATCGTGGTGAGCACCTGGCCGTGGGTGTCCTGATCGAAGTGCCGATCGACCTCGACCAACGCTGCGTCGCTCACGTGCGCCATCGCGGAGTCAACCGCGTAGGCCTCCGCGCGAGACCTCGCTACCAATTGTTGGAGGGCCGAGGTCAGTGCGACTGACGCCGCCCAGTCACGGGCGTTAAAGCGTCTTGCGCCCACCTCGGCGAAGAATCCAATGAGAAACAGAATCAGGCCGACAACAAAGAACAGGCCACCGAGGAACCCTGCCATCCCGAAGGCCTCTCCAAAGGTGATGGTGTCACCGGACGCCATCATGGAGGCGATCCCCGCAGTGCCGAGGAACCACAGCGTGAGCAGAACAATGCCTGCTATCAACATGCCTTTTTTGCGCTTAGCTCGAGCCGCCGGCGACATACCGCGGTGCGGACTGGATGACTTGGCCATGACTGATCTCCCCCCGGGTCAGTGGCTGTTCACCGCCATTGTGCCAATGATCAGGCGCGATTGCAGGGGGAGCGGTCAGTGAGGGCGCTGTGCCACCGCGACGCGAGCCTTCTCGAGTTCGAGGAACGCGCGTGAATCGGTGAGGTTCTCCCCCAACAGATTGCGCTTGCCGGTGCCGTGATAGTCACTCGCACCGGTGCGCACCAGTCCCAGTCGGGACGCAATCCTGGCAAGTCGCTCGCGCTGGCGCTCGTCGTGGTCGCGGTGATCGATCTCGAGGCCCACCAGGCCCGCTCGCGCCATCGACTCGATGACGGACGTCGTCACAATGCGCCCTCGAGCGTCGGCGCCAGGATGCGCGAAGACTGTCACCCCGCCTGCCGCAGCCATTGTCTTGATCGCGTCTGTGACCTCGGGCGCGTAGTGCGGCACGTAATAGCGGGAGTCGCCCGCCAGAATCCGCTCAAAGGCCTCGTCCCTCGTCGGGACCACACCCTGGGCCACCAGCGCATCGGCGATGTGGGGGCGACCCACCGTGGCGGCGTCGCCGGCGAGTTCGGCGACCGCATCCCAGGTGATGGGGTAATCGAGAGCGACCTTGTCGACAATCTCTCGCGCGCGGTGCACGCGCGCCTCGCGCGTCAGCGCGAGCATCTCTACCACTTGCTCGTCGTCCCGGCGGTGCCAGTAACTCAACAAGTGAATCGAGATGCCGTGGTGCCGGCAGGAAACCTCGATGCCGGGCACGAAGCCGAGCCCCGCATCGGCCGCCGTCGCCGCCGCCTCCTCCCAGCCACCCACGCTGTCGTGGTCGGTGAGCGCGACGATGTGGAGCCCCGCCGCTGCCGCCTCGCGCATCACTTGCGCGGGCGCGCCCGTGCCGTCGGACACCGTCGAGTGGGTGTGGAGATCGATCCGCATTCGGTCAGCGTACGCGGCGGCGCGAGACCGATGCGGTGCCCCGCGTGCCAAAATGGCCGGGTGACCGACGAGCAGCCCGACAAGACCAACAAGGCCCGCGCCCTCCGGCCGGACAACGAGGAGTTCAAGGCCTGGATCGCCTCCGAGTGGGCGGACCCGGAGGACCTCGAGACCACGGCAATGGCGTCTGCGCCGTTTGCCGCCGAGCGTCGGCGCCGACTGTCCGAGCGCTTTCCCGGTAAGCGCATCGTCGCTCCCGCGGGCGACCTCAAGGTGCGGTCGAACGACACCGACTACCGCTTCTCCCCCGACCGCGACTTCGCGTATCTGACGGGGCTTGGCACGGATCGCGAGCCCGGTGCGGTGCTCGTCATGGAACCGGCCGATGCGGGCCATGAGGCCACCCTGTACCTGGTCCCTCCCTCGGGCCGGGACGACGACGGCTTCTACTCGGACCCGCGCACCGGGGAGTTCTGGATTGGCCGCCGGCCCGGCCTCGAGGAGTTCGCGGCGATGACGGGTATCGCGACCGCGCCGCTGTCGGAGCTGCCCAGTGGCATCCGGCTCGCGTCGCACCCTCACAAGACGGTCAAGCGCGCCCTTGCCGAGATGCGCCTGGTCAAGGACGAGTACGAGATTCAGCAGCTGCGCGACGCGGTGAACGCGACCATCGCGGGCTTTGAGCGCGTGGTGGGCGAACTGCCGCGTGCGGTCGCCCACAAGCGCGGCGAGCGCGTGGTCGAGGCGACCTTCGACGGGCACGCACGCGAGGAGGGCAACACGGTCGGCTACGAGACCATCGCCGCCTCCGGACCGCATGCGACCACGCTGCACTGGATCACGAACCACGGCCAGGTGCGCGAGGGCGACCTGCTGCTGCTCGACGCCGGGGTCGAGGTGGAGTCGCTGTACACCGCGGACATCACCCGCACCATGCCGGTCAACGGGGAGTTCTCGGACGTCCAGCGACGCGTTTACCGGGTAGTCCTCGAGGCGGCCGATGCGGCCTTCGCGGCTGCGCGGCCAGGCGTCAGTTTTCGCGACGTCCACGAGGCGGCGATGGACGTCATCGAGCGCCACCTGACCGAGTGGGGCATCGTGCCCGAGGCCGACACCGAAGAGTCCAAGCTGTTCCGACGCTGGATGGTGCACTCGACGTCGCACCACCTGGGGCTCGACGTGCACGACTGCGCGGCCGCCAAGCGCGAGCTGTACATGGACGGGCCGCTCGAGCCCGGCATGGTGTTCACCATCGAGCCGGGCCTGTACTTCAAGGCCGACGACCTCGCCGTTCCCGCCGAACTGCGTGGCATCGGTGTGCGCATCGAGGACGACGTGCTGGTGACCGAGGACGGGGTCGAGAACCTCTCGGCGGCGCTGCCCCGCGAGCCCGATGCGGTCGAAGATTGGATGCGCACCCACCGGCGCTAGCCGCTACTGCCACTGCGCGACCCTTCATCGCCCGCCCTGCGCGACCCTTCACCGCCCGACTGCGGGTGTTTGCGCGGGCTCGCGTGCCGACCGGCCGGCGCTGATCGCGCGCGGGACCTAGGGCCCGTCGCTGACGCCCCCGGCCCTCGTACCCTGACGGCACCCGCCATCACGCCGCGGTACAAGGCAAGGAGCACCGATGTCCGCCGTCCCCGCCGCACGCGCCCAGCGCGTCCTCACGATCGTGAGCGGTGGATTGCTCGCGCTCGCCCTCCTCGCCCTCTCCGGAGGCAACGCGATCGCTGCCCTGGTGAGCGCAGGCGACGACGCCGCGCCCGTCGTGACCGCAGCGGGACCCGGCCTGACGGTGGCCGCGGCCCCCGCATCGGCCGTGGACCCGGATGCCGACCTGGTGCTCTTCTGGGGCGACGGCTGCCCCAACTGCGAGATCGAGCGCGAGTGGCTCGAGGGGGTTGAGGCGAATCACCCCGGAATCGAGATCGTGCAGTACGAGGTGTGGAACGACGAGTCCAACCAGGAACTGTTCGCCGCGGAGGCCGAGCGCCTAGGATTCGCCGGCGGCTCCGTCCCCACAACCATCATCGGCGAACGCGTATGGATTGGCTGGACGGGTCAGATCGAACAGGACGTGGCCGGTGCCATCGCAGTCGTGGAACGCGGCGAACTGCCGCGCGCCGGCGTCTTCGGCACCGCCGGCGCAGGCACGTGCTCCCTGGACGACGGCCTCTGCAGCACCGAGGGCCCCGCCAGCACGATCAACGTGCCGCTGCTTGGCGAGATCTCGCTCAGCGCTGACTCCCTGCTCTTCTCCACCATCGTGATTGGCTTCGTGGACGGCATCAACCCGTGCTCGCTGTGGGTGTTGTCCATCCTGCTGGCGATCGTGTTGCGCACTCGGTCGCGCCGCCGCGTGCTCGCGATCGGCGTCACCTTCCTGACGGTGACCGCCGTCATGTACGCCCTCTACATGGCCGCCTTCTACTCGGCGCTCGCCGTCGTGGGATTCATCGGGTGGATCCAGATCGCCGTCGCGGTGATCGCGGGCGTGTTCGGAGTCGTGTCCGTCAAGGACTACTTCGCGTTCGGAAAAGGCCTGTCCTTCACCATCCGCAAGGAGGACAAGCCGGGCATCTACAAGCGCATGCGCGAGGCTGCCGGCACCAAGGCGCTGATTCCCGCCCTCGGGGCCACCGTTGTGCTCGGCGTGGGGGTGTCGCTGCTGGAGGCGCCGTGCACGGCCGGCTTCCCGGTGCTGTGGACCGGCATGCTGCACGCCAACGGCGTAGGCCCCGCGGAGACCGCCGCGCTGTTCGTCGCCTACATGGTGCCGTACCTGCTCGACGAGCTGATCATCTTTGGGATCGCGGTCGCGACCATGCGCGCCACCAAGCTCCAGGACAAGCACGGCGAGCTGCTCAAGTTGTTCGCGGGCGTCACCATGCTGGTGTTGGCCACCGTGATGGTGATCGACCCCACCATGATGGAGAACCCCATGTTGGCGCTCGCGCTGTTCACCGGGGCGTTCTTCCTCGCGATGGCGATCCACATGGTCACCACGCGCGTGCGGCGGGCGCGGAACCCGGAGCTCGCCGCCGAGGCCGAGCCGGAACCCGTCGAGGACGTCGCGCCGCGCTGACCCTCCCGCGCCCCAGGAGTGCGTGAGTGCACGCCCGCACGCTGTCACGTGCCCTCCCGCACTTCCAGGGCGCACCGATGACGCATGGGGCGGCACAGCAGGACGGCCGATGCGTGGGTCACCGGGCATACCGGCCAGGGCTCGTGCGTTGAGAGGGCAGCACCCCACCCCCATCGCAGGAGACCCATGTCTGTCACGCTGTCCATCCTCGACCTCGCGCCCATCGCGCCGGGCGAGACACCGGCGGACTCGTTCCGCCACTCCGTCGCCCTCGCACAGGCCGCCGAACAGGCCGGCTATGAGCGGGTGTGGTACGCCGAGCACCACAACATGGAGCGCATCGCGTCCTCGGCGACGAGCGTGCTGATCGCGCACGTCGCCGCCCACACGGAGTCCATCCGCCTGGGCGCCGGCGGGGTGATGCTGCCCAACCACTCCCCCCTCGCGATCGCCGAGCAGTTCGGCACGCTGGCCGAGATCCACCCCGGCCGCATCGACTTAGGCCTGGGCCGCGCGCCCGGCGGCGATCGCGCCGTCTTCGGGGCGCTGCGCAGAGACCCCACCGCATCGGACCGTTTCCCGCAGGACGTGCTCGAACTCCAGGGCTACCTGGGCGACGAGTCCCGCGTGCACGGCGTGGTCGCGACGCCGGGCAAGGGCACGCACGTCCCGCTGTACATCCTGGGATCGTCACTGTTTGGCGCCCAGCTCGCGGCGCAGTTGGGGCTGCCATACGCGTTCGCCTCTCACTTCGCCCCGGCCGCTTTGCACGATGCGGTCGCCGCCTACCGCTCGGGCTTTCAGCCCTCGGAACAGCTCGCCGAGCCGTACGTGATCGCCGGCGCTAACGTCTTCGCCGCCGCGGATGAGGCCGATGCACACGACCAGTTCACCCGGGCCCGCCGCGAGCGCGTGCGGGGCATGATCAAGCGCGGACCGCAGGCGCGCGAGTACTCCGACGAGGAGATCGACACGTTCCTGCTGTCCCCTCAGGGGACGCAACTGGCCGACATGATGCGCTACACGGCGGTGGGCACGGGCGACCAGGTGCGCGCGTGGCTCGATGCCTTCGCCGGCGAGGTCGGCGCGAACGAGGTCATCGTGGCGCACAGCGCGATGGAGGCCGATGCGCGGGTTGAGTCAGTGCGCCTCGCAGCCTGATCGTCGTCGAGCGCGCGTGCTGTCTGGGGGCAGAACTCGGACTCGGGTCGCTCGACGCGATACACGTCGCTACGGCCGCTGCGCTCGGCGGGCACCTGGCGTTCGGACTGCGCGCTGACCGATGAAGCCAAGCGCTCGAGAAAGCGCGGGCACGCGCGTCCTGGAAGCCCGCATCGGCCGCCCGCACGGTGACAAGACTGCGGCGTTGGCAGGCCGCGCGGTCCTGGCGGCGGCAGCACCGCCACCCGCAGTTAGGCTGTGCCCATGAGCACCTCAGCCGAGCGGGTTTACGTCGCGCGCCTCACCGGTACGACCGTTTTTGACCCCATCGGCGACGCCGTCGGTCGAGTGCGCGACATCGTGATCCTGCTGCGCAGGAGCGCCGCGCCGGTGGCAGTGGGCCTGGTAGTCGAGGTGCCGGGACGCCGCCGCGTGTTCCTGCCCCTCACCAGGGTGACCTCCATCGTGCCCGGCCAGGTGATCTGCACGGGAGTGCTCAACCTGCGCCGCTTCAAGGCGCGCGCCTCGGAGACCCTCGCGATTGCGGAACTGCTCGAGCGGTCCGTGACGCTGAAGGACGGCGGCGAGCGGGCCTTCATCGAGGACGTCGCCATCGAACCCAGGCGCGGCGGCACATGGACGGTATCGAAGCTGTATGTGCGCAAGGCCGGGCGGCGTAAGGGGGTGCTGGGCTTCTCGCGGCGCGGCGAGGCCATGGTGGTGGGCATCGACGACGTCACCGGCCTGATGAGGCGCGACGAGGTGCAGGGCGCGCACCTGGTGATCCAGACCTTTGCCGATCACAAGCCGGCGGATCTCGCGGCCGCGCTCATGGAGATGTCCCCCGAGAGGTCCGCCGAGATCGCCGCGGCCCTCGACGACGAGCGCCTCGCGGATGTGCTCGAGGAGCTCCCCGAGGAAGACCAGATCGCGCTGCTGGGCACCCTGCAGAGTGATCGTGCTGCCGATGTTCTGGAAGCCATGGACCGCGACGACGCGGCGGATCTACTGGGTGACCTGCCTGCCGCACAGGCCCAGGCTCTCCTCCAACTGATGGACCCCGAGGACGCCGAGCAGGTACGCCAACTACTGGGCTACGAGGACGACACCGCCGGCGGGTTGATGACCACCGAACCCGTCATCGTGGGACCCGAGACCTCGGTCGCGAGCTGCCTGTCGCTGGTGCGCAAGCAGGAGATGCCGCCCGCACTCGCCTCGATGGTGTTCGTGGTGCGCCCGCCGCTCGAGACCCCGACTGGCCGCTACATCGGCCTGGTGCATATCCAGCGCCTGTTGCGGGAGGCCCCACACGAATCGATCGGCTCCTTTGTCGACCCCTCGATCGAGCCGCTCGGCGCTCAAGACTCGCTGGCGGAAGTCTCTCGACGGATGGCCGCCTATGACATTCTCGCGCTGCCCGTCGTCGACGACGATCATCGCCTGCTGGGCGCGATCTCGATCGACGACGTGCTTGACCACCTGCTCCCCCACGACTGGCGCGAGCACGTGGACGACCACGAGGAGCTCGAGGACCAGCCTGCCGAGCCGGAGGTGACGTCGTGACCGACCGACTCGACCGCCCCAAGGCGGAGAAGCGTCGCTTCCGCCTGCGCCGGCCCCTCAAGTCCGACAAGTTCGGCGCCATCTCCGAAGGCATCGCGCGGTTCCTCGGCACCCCCCGGTTCCTGGTGTACCTCACGGTGTTTGTCATCGTGTGGCTGATCTGGAACACGTGGTCGCCCGAGGGCCTGCGGTTCGACAACGCGGCCAACGGCTACACGGCGCTGACCCTGATGCTGTCGCTACAGGCGTCCTACGCCGCGCCGCTGATCCTGCTGGCGCAGAACCGCCAGGACGACCGTGACCGGGTGTCCGCCGAGCAGGACCGCATGCGCGCCGAACGCTCCCTCGCGGACACGGAGTACCTGGCGCGCGAGGTGGCGTCGCTCCGACAGGCGATCAACGAGACTGCCACACGCGACTTCGTGCGCTCCGAGCTCCGTGCGCTGCTCGAGGAGTTGCAGGACCCGAGGGATGGCGAGGACGACCGCAGGCGTTGACCCTCGCCGGCCCTGGTAAGCCTCGGTCGGCCAACGCCGCAGTCCGCTATCGCCGCAGTCTCGCGAGCACGTCCCTCCACGGCGCGGGCCGCCCGGTGCCCGGTGCGCGCAGGGCCTCATCGTCCTCCGGCAGCGCGGTCGACGCGAACTCACCGGAGGGGGGCCGCTGGGCCGCTGCGAGCCGCAACCACTCTGGGACGGTCGACCGCCGGTGGGCCGCGGCGTCGTCCTCGTCCGGATAGTAGGTCGGATGCGCGATCAGGCGGCGCTCCCCTCCTGGGCTCGTTCCTTGACGCGCCCTAGGGTCGCACGCGAGGCCCGCGCCCACAAGACCCTGGGAGAAGTTCGAGGCTCAACCGAGCTCGCGCACCAGCCGTGCGAGCCTTCGGCGCACAGCGCCTACGATGGTCCAATGCCCACCGAGAGCCAAGTCCGCGACGCCCTCTCGAAGGTCATCGACCCCGAGATTCGCCGTCCTATCACCGAGATCGGCATGGTGCGCTCCGTCGAGCTCGAGGGCGGCACCGCCACCATCGGCATCGACCTCACCACGGCCGGGTGCCCCATGAAGGAGCGGATCACCGACGACGTCAAGGGAGCGGCCGCGGGCGTCGAGGGCGTCACCGATGTGCGCATCGAGTTGGGCGTGATGAGCGAGGAGCAGCGCCTAGGCCTGCGCTCCACCCTGCGCGGCGGCAAGCCCGAACCCATCATCCAGTTCACCCAGCCGGGGAACATGACGCGCATCTACGCGATCGCCTCCGGCAAGGGGGGCGTGGGCAAATCGACCGTCACCGCGAACCTCGCGGCTGCGATGGCTGTGGACGGCCTCAAGGTGGGCGTGCTCGACGCGGACATTTTTGGCTTCTCGATCCCCGGAATGCTGGGAGTGAAGGGTCAACCCACGCGGCTCGACGACATGCTGCTGCCGCCCATCGCCCACGAGGTCAAGGCCGTGTCAATCGGCATGTTCGTCCCCGAGGGTCAGCCCGTCGTGTGGCGCGGCCCCATGTTGCACCGCGCGATTGAGCAGTTCCTCGCGGACGTCTACTGGGGCGACCTCGACGTGCTGCTGCTCGACCTGCCGCCCGGCACCGGCGACATCGCCATCTCCGTGGCCCAGCTGCTCCCCCACGCCGAGCTCGTGGTGGTGACGACCCCGCAGTCCGCGGCCGCGGGCGTCGCCGAACGCGCCGGCTCGATCGCCACCCAGACGTCGCAGAACGTGGTGGGAGTCATTGAGAACATGGCCTGGCTCGAGCAGCCAGACGGCACGCGCCTGCACCTGTTCGGTGAGGGCGGCGGCCAGATCGTCTCTGACCGGCTCTCGAAGACCCTCGGCACCTCGGTACCGCTGCTCGGCCAGGTGCCGCTCGACATCGCCGCACGCGAGGCCGGCGACGCCGGCACGCCGGTGGTGCTATCGAACCCGGACTCAGCCGCCTCGCAGGCGCTGATCGGGATGGCTCGCACGCTCGGCGGGCGCAAGCGCGGCCTCGCCGGCAGGTCGCTAGGCGTCACGCCCGTCTCGCGCTAAGGCTGCGCTGCTGGCGCTGCGCTGCACAACGCTGAGCGTTCGCGCGAACCGCCCGTGCTCAACCGCTCAGTCCCGCGAACGCGCCCACCCAGCGATGATGGCCGCGAAGAGCCCCGCGACCAGCGCGCCCGTCGACACCGGCGGCGTCGCGAACGCGGCGATCAGCGCCTCGTCAAAGCCGGGGCCGGACACTCCCAGTTGCGACAGCAACGGGATGTCCCCACCCAGGGCGCCAGTGACGGACATGAGGTGCACCCCGATGACGGTCGCGATGAGGGCCTCCACCTGGCGCCGCAGCCCGCGCTCGATGGACAGGTAGCGCACCGTGAAGCCCACGGCGGCGGACAGCAGCACGCCGAGCAGGATCAACGCCAGCGAAGAGGGGTCGTTCGGCACCAGCACCGACAGCAACAGGCCTACCGCGATTGCCACCACGAGGCCTGCGGCGAGCGGGCCTACGGGGTTGTGACGCACGCGGTCCAGGATGGACATGTCTGTCCGTGCGGGCGTCGGTGCGGCGCCGGGGGCGGTGTGTGCGGGCACCTGGGTCTCGACGGCCGATGCGGGGGCCGGCTCGGGATCAGGGGTCGTCACCACGTTCGGCTCGGCGGGCGCCGATGAGGCCGCCGCCTCGGTGGCGCGCGCAGGGGTCGCCTTGGTCACGGACTTGCGTGCGGGAGTCTTCTTGCGTGCTCGCGGTGTGGTCGCAGTGCTGTCCGCCTGCTCGGGGGCGAGCGGCTCGGGCGTGGTCGGCTCGGGCGTGGTGTCGGCCATGACGTGTCCTCCTGGAGCGTGGTGTTCACCCATGCTACGCCGCGCCCCCTCCCGGACTCACCCGCAGTCGGCCCTGGCACAGTGGGGACATGGGGAGACAAGGCCCCGCCGCGGTGGGCCGATCCATGGACCCGGGGCCACGGCAAAGCGCGGGTGCGCTCGCTCATGAGCCGCACCTGGGGAGAGGAACCCGGCGGCGTGTGGTCCGACCCTGGCCGCGTCACCGCGCCTAC
>JBKBNW010000019.1:0-18130 GCA_046295115.1 Demequina sp. | reverse complement strand
ATCCCCGGCGCCCGTGTCGAGGGAGAGGTGCTGATGGACGGCGTCAATCTCTACGCGGACGAGGTGGACCCCGTGACGGTGCGCCGCCACGTGGGCATGGTGTTCCAGCGCCCCAACCCGTTCCCCACCATGTCGATCTCCGAGAACGTGCTCGCGGGGCTCAAGCTCAACAACAAGCGCATGTCCAAGTCGGATGTCGAAGAGGTCGTCGAGACCACGCTCCGGGGCGCGAACCTGTGGAATGAGGTCAAGGACCGCCTAGACAAGCCCGGGTCGTCGCTGTCCGGCGGTCAGCAGCAGCGGCTGTGCATCGCCCGCGCCATCGCGATCAAGCCAGACGTGCTGCTCATGGACGAGCCGTGCTCCGCGCTCGACCCCATCTCGACGCTCGCGATCGAGGACCTCATCGCGGACCTCAAGAACGACTACACGATCGTCATCGTGACGCACAACATGCAGCAGGCCGCGCGGGTGTCCGACCGCACCGCGTTCTTCAACATCGCTGGCACGGGCAAGCCGGGCAAACTCATCGAGATGAACGACACCCCCACGATGTTCTCGACGCCGTCGGAGAGGGCGACCGAGGACTACATCTCGGGCCGATTCGGCTGAGTTCGACGCCGCAGGGACACTCACGGCCCTGCGACAGTGTGAACCAATACTTCGGCGCCACGCCGTCACCGACGGCCGATGCGCGGGCTGGCTCAGCGTGCCGGGTCCAGATTTGGTTCACACTGTCGGCACCGGCCCGCGACAGGCGAGGGCGAGCGATGGGAACGCGACCGAAGGTCAGCCGATCGCGTCGAGCACGGGCTGGTACTCCGACAGCGTCCCGTCCAGGACCGGCACCTCGGTGGTGAAGAACCCGTTGGCGCCGGTGGCGAAGCCCACCTCGACAAGGAGTCCGGGCATCACGGGCGCAGTGCCGGTGACCTCGACCCCGTCGAGCGGCGTGAGCTGGACCGTGGAGCCACCAGGAACGGACACCGAGGTGGCCGTCTGCGCATCGAACGAGATCTCGACCTCGATGTCGTCGGCACTCGGGTTGTGGAGGGCGCCGAGCAGCACCGCGGGCTCGCCCTGGCCGGCGGTGATCACCATCAGGTTGAGCGCGTCGAAGTCGCCACCGATCATCTGCACTCCGTCGGAGGCGGCGTAGTTCTGCTGGGTGGTGATGGGGTTCACATAGCTGCAGCCGGCGAGCACCAGTGCGGCGACGGCGATGGCGCCTGCGGGGACGAGGGACTTCACGGCGGTTCCTTTCGTGACGGGGCTGCCCCAAGGATACTGGTGCCCGGCGAAGGGCACTATCGGCGCGTCGGTGCTGGACAACGCGCGGAGCGCCTGTTAAGGGTGCGTGTCGCGGTGGTAGAATGGGTGTTCCGCGAAGAAGGGGCACACCTCCACCATGAATTTCGTCGTCGGCGAGACCGTCGTCTACCCGCACCACGGTGCGGCGAAGATCCAGGACATCAAGAAGCGCACCGTCAAGGGCGAAGAGAAGATCTACCTCAAGTTGAAGGTGGCTCAGGGAGACCTCACGATCGAGGTTCCCGCAGAGAACGTGGACCTCGTCGGGGTCCGCGATGTCGTCGATGAGGCCGGCCTCGAAAAGGTGTTCGCGGTGCTGCGCGAGCCGTACATCGAGGAGCCCACCAACTGGTCGCGTCGTTACAAGGCCAACGTTGAGAAGCTCGCCTCCGGCGATGTCATCCGTGTCGCCGAGGTCGTGCGCGACCTGTCGCGTCGCGACACCGACAAGGGCCTGTCCGCAGGCGAGAAGCGCATGCTCCACAAGGCACGCCAGATCCTCGTCTCGGAGCTCGCGCTCGCCGAAAAGTGCACCGAAGAGACCGCCGAGGAGCGCCTGGACAAGGTTCTCGCCTCGTGAACGTCGCGGCCGTGATCACGGCCGCGGGTTCTGGCACCAGGCTTGGAGCCGAATCGCCCAAGGCCCTGGTCCTCATCGAGGGCCGGGCCGTGGTCGCCTGGGCAGTTCTACGCTTGGCTGAGGTAGTCGACTCAGTTGTGGTTACCGCCCCTGCGGCCCACCTCGACACGATGCGCGCCGCCCTGGCAGATGCCGGGGCGAGCGCGCTCGTTGTTTCTGGGGGCGACACTCGGCAGGCGTCCGTCGCGGCCGGGTTGGCGGCGCTGGACCTGGCCCCCGACGACATCGTCCTCATTCACGACGCCGCCCGGGCGTTCCAGGAGCCGTCAGTGGCACTCGCGACCATCGCCGCGGTGCGGGCCGGCGCGGATGGCGCGATTCCGGTGCTGCCGGTGGTCGACACCCTCATCGGTGCCGCTGATGCCGACGGCACCATCGGAGACGTCGTGGACCGCGAGGCCCTGCGGGCCGTCCAGACACCTCAGACCTTCCGCGCACACGTAGCGCTCGAGGCTCACGCCAGCGCCGCCACCGGCGCCACCGCCACAGACGACGCCACGCTCGCGCGCGCCCTTGGCCACCGCATCGTCGCTGTGGACGGGCACGAGTGGGGGTTCAAGATCACCGTGCCAAGCGACCTGCCGCTCGCGCGACACATCGCCCAATCGCTCGCAGGGGAGGCCACATGATTCCGCGGACCGGCATCGGCGTGGATGTACACGCCTTCGGTGAGCCCGGTGAGCCCGGTGAGCCCGGTGAGGGACAGCTGGCGCTCGCGGGCCTGACCTGGCCCGGCGAGACCCCCCTGACGGGGCACTCGGACGGCGATGTCGCCGCGCACGCCGCGTGCGACGCGCTGCTGAGCGCATCGGGCCTGGGGGACCTTGGCTCGAACTTCGGCACTGACCGTCCCGAGTGGGCGGGCGCAAGCGGTGCCGCGCTACTGACCGAGACCGCCAGCCGCGTGCGCGCGGCCGGTATCGAGATCGGCAATGTCGCGGTGCAGGTCATCGGCAACCGGCCCAAGCTGTCCCCGCGCCGGGCCGAGGCCGAGGCCGCGCTCAGCGCCGCCGCGGGCGCGCCCGTCACGGTGAGCGCGACCACGACCGACGGCCTGGGGCTCACGGGTCGCGGCGAGGGTCTGGCGGCCATCGCGACGGCGCTCGTGTTCACGTCTGACCCCCGGTAGCCTGGCACGCGTGACCCTCCGACTGTTCGACACCGCCACTCGCACCGAGCGCCCCTTCGAGCCGCTCGAGCCCGGCCGCGTTGGCATCTACCTGTGCGGCCCCACGGTCCAGGCCAGCCCGCACGTGGGCCACCTGCGCAGCGCCGTCGCGTTCGACGTGTTGCAGCGCTGGCTCGAGCGCACCGGCCACGAGGTCACCATGGTGCGCAACGTCACCGACATCGACGACAAGACCCTCGCCAAGGCGGCCGATGCGGGCGTGCCCTGGTGGGCGTGGGCGCTCAAGTTCGAGCGGGAGTTCCAGGCGGCCTACGCGGCGGTCGGCGTGAGGCCCCCGGCGGCCGAGCCGCGCGCGACCGGCCACATCCCCGAGATCATCGCCCTGGTCCAGGCCCTGGTCGACAGTGGCCACGGGTACGAGATCGACGGGTCGGTCTACTTCGACGTGCGGTCGTTCCCCGAGTACGGCGCGCTCACGCGCCAGGCGCTCGAGGACCTTACCCCGGCTCCCGACGCGCCCGCGGACGCCAAGCGCGACCCCCGCGACTTCGCGCTGTGGAAGGCACACAAGGACGGCGAGCCCGACACCGCCGGCTGGGATTCTCCGTGGGGCCGCGGCCGGCCGGGCTGGCACATCGAGTGCTCGGCGATGGCCAGGCGCTATCTGGGCCCCGAGTTCGACATCCACGGCGGCGGGTTGGACCTGCGGTTCCCGCACCACGAGAACGAGCAGGCGCAGTCGCGCGCAGCAGGCGACCCGTTCGCGCGGCTGTGGATGCACTCCGCGTGGGTCACCCAGTCGGGCGCCAAGATGTCCAAGTCGCTCGGCAACGGCCTCCTGGTGACCGACGTGCTGGCGCGCTACCCGGCGCCCGCGCTGCGGCTCGCCCTGGCCCAGGTCCACTACCGGTCCATGCTCGAGTACTCCGACCAGACCATGGAGGACGCCGCTGCCACGTGGACGCGCCTCGCCGGGTTTGTGCTGCGCGCCTCCGAGCGGGTGGGGGCCGTGACGGCCCAGCAGGTGGCCGACGCCGCCCTTCCCGCCCCCTTCGTGGACGTGATGAACGATGACCTGGGAGTGCCGCGGGCGCTGGCGCACGTGCACGAGACGGTGCGCGCGGGCAACGCCGCGCTGACCGCCGGCGACGACGCCGCGGTGGCGGCCGCGCTGGTGTCGGTGCGTGCGATGCTCGATGTGCTGGGCCTCGATCCCGGCGCGCCCGAGTGGGCCGGCGCCGATTCCGGGTCGACTGCCGCCATGACCGCGTTGGATGTGCTGGTGCGCGCGGACATCGACGCTCGGGCGCAGGCGCGCGCGGAGAAGGATTGGGCGACGGCGGATTCGATCCGCGACCGCCTCGCCGCCGCGGGCATCGTGGTCGAGGACGGCGCCGACGGCGTGCGCTGGTCCCTCGCCACGGACGACTGAGCGCGCCTGACCCGGCCCTCTCTCCGTCTTTAACTGCGAACCACTTTCGCGCCCGCCACGCCGGTGATCCCTTCCGTGGGATGGGCGCCCTCGGGGTGTCGCCGCGTCGAGTGGTTCGTAGTTAAGGGTGGCGTGTTGGGTGCGCGCGGTGCCTGCATCGGGCCGATGCGCGGGCCGGGCCCGTGCGCGACTACCCTTATGCGCATGGCTGGTAACTCACAACGTCGCGGCGCGACCCGAAATGCAGGTTCCAAGAAGGGCGCGTCCGTCGGCACCGGCGGCAAGGGCCGCAGGGCTCTCGAGGGCAAGGGCCCCACCCCCAAGGCGGTGGAGCGCCCGTATCACAAGGCGTATAAGCTCAAGAAGAAGGCCGAGTCCGAGGCGGCCAAGCGTCCGCAGCGCACCGGGAAGGCCACGCCGCGCGACAAGACCTCCAGCTCCCACGAGCTCGTGATCGGCCGCAACAGCGTGCTCGAGGCGCTGCGCTCGCGGCTGCCCGCCATCGCGCTGTCGGTGTTCAACCGCATCGACGCCGACGACCGCATCACCGAGATCGTGTCGCTTGCGGTCGAGGCCGGCATCGAGGTGCGCGAAGTCACCAAGGCGAACCTCGACGGACTCGCGGGCGGCAGCCCTCACCAGGGCGTCGCGCTCGAGGTCCCGCCGTACGAGTACGCGGCCCCCGAGGACCTGCTGGAGATCGACGGTCAGGCGCGCATTATCGCGCTCGACAGCATTCAGGACCCCCGCAACTTGGGCGCGATCATGCGTTCCGCGGCGGCCTTCGGCGCGACCGGAGTCGTGGTGCCAGAGCGCCGCGCCGCCGGTGTCACCGTGGCGGCGTGGAAGGTGTCCGCCGGCGCCGCTGCCCGCCTGCCCGTCGCACGCGCGACCAACCTCACGCGCACCCTCCAGGACTACAAGGCGGCCGGGCTGTTCGTCATTGGCCTGGACGGCGGGGGAGACGTCGACATCGCCGACTCCCACCTGCTCGACGGGCCGCTGGTGATCGTCGTCGGCTCCGAGGGCTCCGGGCTGTCGCGACTGGTCCGGGACGCCTGCGACCAGATTGCGTCCATCCCGATCTCCAGCGACACCGAGAGCCTGAACGCCTCGGTCGCGGCCTCGATCGCTCTCTACGAGGCGCGCAAGGCGCTGGGCTGACCGACCCCGCTGGCTGACCAACCCCGCTGGCTGACCAACCCCGCTCGCTGCGGGAACCGGCCGCGCCGAACTAGCCGGCGCTCGGTACCGTCGGCGCCGTGGCAGGGAGCACCGACCGGCGCTCGACCGTCGGCGGGTCGGGGTTCTCCGGCTCGGGCACCCCGCCCCACGCGTGGGTGTTGTCGTTTGCGTACGGGTCCGGCATCTCGAAGGTGTCGCCGTGCTCCTCGGTCAGCGCCGGCAGCTCGGCCGTCATCTCCGCGATCGACCGGCCCAGCACCGCTTTCTCGTCTGCCTTCTTGGGCAGCACGTGCTTGACGTACGATGCGGTCGCGACGGGCATCGGCACATCGTGGCCCGCGGATTCGGCCAAGTACCAGCGGTGTTCGAGCACCTCGTGGAACACCTGGGCCGGCTCGAGCTTGCCCCGCAGCCCCCGTGGCACTGCCCTGACGGTGGGCTCGAACATGCGCGTGAGCCAGTCGTGAGCGGCGTGTGCCTCGTCAAGCGTGCGGTCGTCGTTCCAGGCGCGGAACTCGTCGAGGTCGTTCAGGAGCCTGCGCGCCTGGTTCTCCTGCACGTCCAGACCCGTGAGGCGCATGAGCCTGCGCTGGTGGAAGCCCGCGTCGACGACCTTGGGGCGGATCGCGATCGCGGTGCCGTCCTCCGTCTGCTCCATGTCGATCTCACCGAGGTCGAAGCCGAGCTCGTTGAGCTGTCGCACCCGCTCGGCCACGCGCATGCGCACGTTGGAGGTCGCAGTCGACACGTCGGTGAGCGCAGACCACAGCTCGCGGTAACGCCGCTCAAGCCGTTCGCCAATCTCGAATGGGTCGACGCTTTCGTCGAGGTCCCCCGACCCCTGCAGGTCCAGGAGCTCGCCCGTGATGTTGGTCATGGCGATCTCGAGGTCGTACTCCCGCTGCCCAGTCGTCAGGGTCGGGTGCAGGTCGCCGGTCTCCGCATCCACCAGATAGGCAGAGAACTCGGAGGCGTCGCGGCGGAACAGTGCGTTCGACAGCGACACGTCCCCCCAGTAGAAGCCGAGCAGGTGCAGCCGGACGAGCAGCACCGACAGCGCGCCGACGAGCCGCTTGAGGGTCCGCGGGCGCATTGCGGAGGCGAACAGCGCGCGATACGGCAGCGAGAACGCGAGGTGTTCGGTGACCAGCGCCGCCGACAGGTCCTCACCCGCGGGGGTACGCCTGCCGGTGACGACGGCGACGGGGTGAACGGTGGGGGCGTCCAGGCGCTGCAGGTCGCGCAGCAGCGTGAACTCCTTGTATGCGATCTCTGGGTTGGTCTCCTTGATCGCCAGCACGCCGTCTCCGTGGCGGACAAACCTCACCACGTGACGGGACAGTCCACGCGGCAAGGCCGCGATGTGCTCCTCGGGCCACGCGCTGAGCGGGATCTCCCATGGCAGTTCGATGAGGGCGGCGTCGGCGGCTCCGGTGATGTGCAGGGGCATGCCGCCAGACTAACGGGCGCTGCCGCAGGTCAGGCCGAGCGCGGCGGGGCCAGCCAAGTGGGGACAGCAAGAAGGGGCGGCCCCTTGCGGGACCGCCCCTTCTCGAACTGCTAGGACTTACGCCTTGTGGGCGTCCGTCTTGACCTCGGCGGAGATGCGCTCGCCGGTGGCCGCGGAGAACACGTGCTGCTCGCCCTCGCGGATCTTGACCCACACGGTGTCGCCCTTGGCAGGCACCTCGCGGGGGTCGATACGCAGGATCATCTGCGAGTCGCCAGCGTTGAAGTGGATGTCCTTGGCGTCAGCGGACTCCAGCGGAACCTCGCCGTAGACAAAGGCGTCGGAGCCGAGCTCCTCGACGACGTCGACCTGTACCGGAATGGCGCCATCGGTGTTCGGCGCCACGCGGTCGAGCGACTCGGGACGGAAGCCCAGCACCACGTGGTTCTTGTCCTCTGCCTTGAGGTGCGACAGCGCCTCGCGCTGGAGGGCGATCTTGCCGGAGCCGATCTGAGCCTTGTCGCCCTCGACGCGGAAGGTGCCGATGTTCATCGCGGGGGAGCCGATGAAGCCGGCCACGAACACGTTCGCCGGTGCGTCGTACATGTCGCGCGGGGTGCCGACCTGCTGCAGCACGCCGTCCTTGAGCACCGCGATGCGGTCACCCATGGTGAGCGCCTCGACCTGGTCGTGCGTCACGTAGACGGTGGTGGTGCCCAGGCGACGCTGGAGCGCGGCGATCTGGGTGCGGGTCTGCACACGGAGCTTGGCGTCCAGGTTCGACAGCGGCTCGTCCATGAGGAACACCTGCGGCTGGCGGACGATGGCGCGGCCCATGGCCACACGCTGACGCTGACCACCGGAGAGGGCCTTGGGCTTGCGGTCCAGGTACTCGGTGAGGTCCAGGATCTTTGCGGCCGCCTCGACGCGCTGGCGGATCTCTGACTTGTCGACCTTGGCGATCTTGAGCGCGAAGCCCATGTTGTCCGCAACGGTCATGTGCGGGTACAGCGCGTAGGACTGGAACACCATGGCGATGTCGCGGTCCTTGGGCTGCACGTGCGTGACCTCGCGGTTGCCCACCCAGATGCTGCCGGCGTCGATGTCCTCGAGGCCTGCGAGCATGCGCAGCGAGGTCGACTTTCCGCAACCGGAGGGGCCGACGAGCACGAGGAACTCGCCGTCGGCGATCTCCAGGTCGAGCTGGTCGACGGCGGGCCGTTCGGTGCCCGGATAAATCCGCGACGCCTTGTCGTAAGTAACAGTGGCCATGGTGATGGTCCCTTCACTGGCAGGTACGTGCCAGACGATCCGTGGTGAAGAGTGCCGATGTGGTGTCCACAATGACACTGCCCTCCGCAACGATGCGAGGGGTGCGTTCATCTTGCCACAGGGCACGCGGCTCACCAACCGCAGTGACGGTAAGTTGAGTGCATGGCGGGCGTGAAACGCGACACGGGCGAAGAGATCGGCGGCTACACCGTCGTCGACACGCTCGGGCGGGGTGGTTCCGGGGCGGTTTACCGGGTGCGAGACGGCGGCGGCGAGACGTACGCGCTCAAACTCGTCGACGCGCGCCACGACGAGGTCGCCGCGCGCCGGCTCGAGCGAGAAGTGCACGCGTTGCAGTCGTTGCGCCACCCGGCGGTGCCCCGCATTCTGGACGCGGAGCTCGACGGCGATGAGACCTTCGTCGTGTTTGAGTACATCCCGGGCGTGAGCCTGTGGCAACACGTGCAGGATCACGGCCCCATCACCGGCGAGGCGCTCGCGGACTTCGCCGACCGCACCGCATCGGCCCTTGAGGCGGTCCACGAGGCCGGGGTGGTACACCGCGACGTCACTCCGTCGAACATCATGATCAGCCCCGCGGGCCCGGTGCTGATCGACTTTGGGCTGTCGCACCAGGAGCATGACGAGCGCCTCACGCGCGACGGGCTCGTGTCCGGCACCGCGGGTTACGTCGCCCCCGAAGTGATCGACGGCGCGGAGCCAGGGCCCATCGCGGACCGGTGGTCGTGGGCCGCCACCGTGGCCTACGCGATGGCGGGCGCGGCGCCGTTCGGCTCGGGTACCGGTGCCATCTCCCGCACGTTGTCCGCGGAGGTGAGCATGCCGCAGGCCCCTGGGGCCGATGCGCTCAGGGCCGCCCTCGGGCGTGACATTGGTGCGCGGCCCAGCCCGCGCGAGGTGGTCTCCGCGCTCAGAGGCGCGACCACCGTGTTGCCGCGCTCGGGAGAGCAGATCGCGTCGACCGTGGTCGCGCCCGCGCTGGCGGCGACCTCGGTGATGCCGGCCGACGGCACCTGGAATCACGCGGGCGCCGATCCCACTGCGGGGCTGACGGTCACGCCAGCGAGCCCCGTCAGCAGCGAAGAGCTCCGGCGCAACGATGTGGACCCCGGCTGGGATGCGCCCGATGCGCGGGAAGGCTACGAAGACGACGGCGCCGAGGACGGGGCGCCGGTTTCCACGGAGATGCCGCTGGCGAGCGCCCGCCGCCACCCGCTGATGACGCTCGCGTGGATGCTGGCCATCGCCGCATCGGCAGCACTCGCACCCTTCGTGGCCGCGGCGGCCTTGGTGTTCGTCGCCGTCGTCGTGCGGGCGGTGCAGCGGCGCGCCTACGGGTTGCATGTGGCACGGCAGCGGCGAGGGGAGCGGCGGGGCGATGCCGCCCTGTACACCCTCGGACTTCCCTGGCACCTGCTGCGATCCCTCGGCGAGACCCTCCCGGCCGCGGCCGTGGCCCTCGCCGCCGGCGGCGGCGTCAGCGTGCTGTGCTGGTGGCTGGTGAGCGAGGGAAGTCTGGTCCCCGCATCGGCCGATGCGCAGGCCTGGGGGCATGGTGCCGCGCTCGCACTCGGCGGGCTCGTCGCGGCGGGTGCGCTGTGGTGGGGGCCGTGGATGGAGATGACGCGTGAAGGCGGCCGCCGCGTCGCATCGGTGCTCGCGCCCACCCGGGGAGTCGCGGTCGCGTGGACCCTGGTGGGGCTTGCGGCCCTGGGCGTCGTGGTCCTCGCGGTGTACCTGCGCGCGGAGACCTGGTGGTGGCCCGCGCACCAACTGCTCGTATAGCAGGCAGGCCTGGAACCGCCCGCAGGTGCGGTACGTTGGCGAGTCGATGCGACCGCGTGCTCACGACGCCGCGGCGCGTAGCGTCCGGGGAGGGCTCGATGGCAGCCAAGGAGCGATTCGGCGTGGTGCAGCCGTGGCTCAGCCTGCTGGTGCGGCTCGGGATGGCGGGAATCCTGATCGCCGCCGCGGTGCCCAAGCTCATGGACGTGCCTGCGTCGATCCGTGCGGTGCGCGCCTACCGGCTGCTGCCCGAGGCCGTCGTCCCGTTCGCGGGCACGATGCTGCCGTTCCTTGAAATCGCCCTCGCGATCGTGCTGCTGCTGGGTGTCTTCACGCGCGCGGCATCCGCGATGTGGCTGTTGATGATGGCGGCCTTCACCTTTGGCGTGATCTGGGCCTGGGCGACCGGGCTGTCGATCGACTGCGGCTGCTTTGGCGGCGGCGGTGACGTCCCGGAGGGCGAGACCAACTACCCCGCGCACCTGCTCGAACGGGCGGGGTTCATCGCCCTGGGCATATACCTGGTCATCTGGCCGCGAAGCCCCTTCTCCGTCGACGGGTGGCTCACGCCCCGCCCGCATGCCGCAGACCGCAGTCTAGAATTTGTCACCAACCGAGATTAGGAACTAGGAAGAAGACCCATGGCTAAGAACAAGGGGACCGCCTCGAACGACACGGTGGCGGCGGCGCGCAAGCAGGCGCAGCAGCAGATGAAGGCGCAGGAGCGCCGTACGGCGGTGCTCATCGCAGCGGGCATCGGCGTCGTGGCGCTGATCTTCGCCGGCATTGTGTGGTTCATCGTCCAAGAGTCGGCGGTACCGGAGATTGGTTCCGAGGACCTCGTAGCGCCCCTTGGCGCCGACGAGACCGGGGGCATCCTGGTGGGCATGGATGGCGCCGCGGGCGGCGAGGCCCCGGAGGGTGCCACCCGCGTTGACATCTACGAGGACTTCATGTGCCCCGTGTGTGCGCAGTTCGACGACATCAATAAGGACGACCTCAGCGCGATGCGCGAGGCGGGGGATATCGAGCTCTACATCCACCCGATCTCGATCCTGGACCGAGTGTCGCAGGGCACGAACTTCTCGACCCGCTCCGCGAACGCCGCGGCCACGGTCGCGGATGCCGCGCCCGAGCAGTTCGTCGCGTTCCTGAGCGCGATGTACGCCGCCCAGCCCTCGGAGGGGTCGAGCGGGCTGAGCGACGACGAGATCGAACAGATCGCGATCGAGGCCGGCGTCCCGGAGGATGTGGCCGCCACCCTCGACGACGGCCGCTTCACCAAGTGGGTCATCGCCGCGACCGACAAGTCGTCGCAGGACGGCGTGCCGGGGACCCCGGCCGTCATGATCGAGAGGGAGATCCTGCAGCAGCAGGTGGTCCCGTACTTCCAGCCCGGCGCGCTGCGCGCCCACATCGAAGGCCTGTAGCACCGAGCGCGCGCGAGGCCCCGTCGGCACTGCCGGCGGGGCCTCGCCGCGTCCGAGGTGCCGGAGGGCACCGGTATCCTGCTGACACGGCGTGCACGCACGCCCTCACGCTGGCATGGCGCAATTGGTAGCGCACCTGTCTTGTAAACAGGGGGTTGCGGGTTCGAGTCCCGCTGCCAGCTCCATCACATTTCCCCCCGCGCGAGAATAGCCGCGCCCGCCCGCTTCGCCGCCCTTATCAGCGGCGCGCCCCGTGCGCGATGTGAAGATCATCACATTAATGTTTCCGCGTGCTCAGTTCCTCACTAAATTCCCCAGTAATGCCGATGTATGGCATGTATCACTCTCCGCGTGTCGTGCCTCGCTGGAGTTGACGGGGCATGGCATTCCAGGAGGCGCGATGGGAACCACACCGGACTGAAGTGCAGGCAGTACAGCAAGGGATTGAAGCCTGGCGCGGGGGCGCGGAAACTCGCGCGGCAGGTGAAGGCATCACCATGAATGACGCAGTATGACAACCGTGACATCCGTCACAGCAATTTATCCCTGCGGCCAAGGTGATGAAAGCAGACGCTGGGGGGCGCCCCGGGGGGAATTAACCCCCCGGGGCGGCCAGCATCATTCCTAGAGGGGTAATGGAGATGAAGGAAAAGAAGCACAACAAGCGCAAGTACGCCGCAGTGGCACTGGCACTCGTCGGCGTCGCCGGCCTGTCGGTGGCGTCCGCCGCGACGCTCAATGTCAACGCCGCCAATGAGGTGGCAATCGGCACCGCGACGTTCGCGGCCTGCCACGAGGCAGGAGATGTCGCGGTGTCCTACACCTACAGCGACACGAACTACACGTTCACCAACCTCACCGTGAGTGGGATCGACGCGAAGTGCAACGGCAAGGCCATCTCGGTCGGACTCAAGAATGCGGCCGGAGGCTCGCTCGCGAGCCTCAGCGGCACGGTGGCCGACGGCGCGTTCACCAAGGCCCTGCCCGGGAGCATCCCCATCGCGACCAACCTGGGCGACGTCACCGTCGTCATCGGCTAACTGCACCACCTTGAGGACGGGCTCCGATGGCAGCCACGCTCGACGCCAATACCGACTCGCATCGCGCGAGTCGGTATTGGCACGTGTGGCGCCAGGCGCTCGCGTGGGCGGTGCTCGCCGCTACCGTCTACCTCTTGTGGCCGGCGTCACTGGGAGGCGGCACGTCCCTTGTGATCGTGTCCGGTGACTCGATGCTGCCCACCTACGAGTCGGGCGACCTGGTCGTCGCGCGAAAGGGCGGCGCTCAGGTGGGCGACGTGATCGTCTACGCCCCCCAGGACCTGGGCGGCGCTCAAGTGGTGCACCGCATCATCGACGGCGATGCCGGCTCCGGGTGGGTGCTGCAGGGCGACAACAACGACTTTCTCGATCCGTTCTATCCGACCGGTTCCGAAGTCAGGGGAGTCGT
Source organism: Demequina sp. (assembly GCA_046295115.1). GTDB lineage: Bacteria > Actinomycetota > Actinomycetes > Actinomycetales > Demequinaceae > Demequina. The sequence goes on along the minus strand of JBKBNW010000019.1, from coordinate 5,026 downwards.
TCGGCTGCATGTGCCGAACGCGGGCGCGGTCACTATGTGGTTTCTGAACCCGTTGCTGTGGTGCACGATGATTTTGGTGGGGGTAGTGCTGGCGTTGTGGCCCGATGCGGACGACGAGGGCGACGAGGACGATGAGGCCGCAGGGGACGGCGAGGGCGACAACGCTGCAGCCGATCCGGCCACCCCGAGCCCACCGGCGAAGGCGGGCGCGTGATGCGCCGCGCGTGGGCGGCCGCAACCGCCGTCCTCGTCCTGGCCGGGGGTCTCGGCGCCTCGACCGCGAGCGCCGCACAGCTCGACGTGCGCGCGGGCGACCGGCCGTCGCTATCGACGGCGTCCGCGTGTGCAGCCACCATGGTGGGCGGCGTGCCGGTGGTCCGCACGACCGCGACCGGCACCTCCGCGTCGCACGTCAGCGTGACGGGCGTGCCAGCGCCCTGCCGCTCGCGAGTCATCGAGGTGTTCGTGCACAACGCGTCGGGAGTCAGGATCGCGACCGGGGTATTGGCCGGAGGCACTGCCGCCAACGGGAGCGCGACCGTCCCCGTGCCGGCGTACAGCACCGCCGCGGTCGGGCGGGTGGTCGCGCGCATCGGCGGCTGGATTTTCCCCACCACGTGGACTGAGCCCCCGCCGCCGGCGCCGTATTCCTGCGTGGGGGCGACATCGGTGCCACAGGGAACGGGGCAGGCGTGCACGGTGACCCCCTCGGGTGGGACGTCATGGGGTAGCGCGGGCTCCCGACGTGGTCACCAAAGCTTCTCCGTCACCACCTCGGCGCCGAATGCCATCGTGACGATCGACCTCAGCAAGTCGCCGTTTCCTGGCTGGACGGTCCGCGCTGTAGTGACGAACCACGACTGGATCAAGGTCCCGGGGTACTCGTGCTCCGAGTTGCCCCTGGTGAGGGTCTACGCCGACCCCTCGAAGGGTGGAAAGGGTCAGTCGCTGTATCTGGAGTACAGGGAGAGCGCGCAGGACAACCAAGGCGCCCATGTCATCTGCCCGGGCCCCTAAGAGCCCCACCGAATCGGCCCGGCTCCCTGCTCCTGCAGCAGCAAGTTCACCCGTGAGAACGGTCGCGACCCGAAGAACCCGCGCGAGGCGCTGAGGGGGCTTGGGTGCGGGCTCGCCACCTGCGGCACGTCGCCAAGTAGCGGCGCGAGGCCCTGGGCGTCGCGGCCCCACAGCACCGCCACGAGAGGGTCGGGCCGCGCCGCCAGCACTCGGATGGCGTGCTCTGTCACCGCCTCCCAGCCACGGCCGCGGTGCGAACCGGGTGCGCCCGGCGAGACGGTCAGCACGCGGTTGAGCAGCAGCACGCCCTGCTCGGCCCACGGCGTGAGGTCGCCGTCGGTGAGCGACTCGCCCGTGTCCTCGCGCAGTTCGCGCGCGATGTTGACCAGCGAGCGCGGCATCGCGCGGCCGGGAGGCACCGAGAAGCTGAGCCCCACGGGGTGCCCGGGTGTCGGGTACGGGTCCTGGCCCACGATGAGCACCCGCACGCGGGCGAGGGGCTCACGAAAAGCCCGCAGGACCGCATCGGCCGCCGGGAGGTAGCCGCGACCGGCCGCGGCCTCGGCGCGAAGGAACACCCCCAGCCGGGCGAGCTCGGGCGCGACCGGCTCCAGGGCCCGCGCCCAGTCGCCCGCCACCTGCGAGCGCCACTCCTCCGACATGTGCGCCACCCTAGCCGCGACCTCCCCCGACAGTTTGAACCAACTGGGCGCGCGACACGCGCTCCAGGACGGCCGATGCGCGGGCCGGCTCGGGGTGGCGGCGGTGGGCCCGATGCGCGAATGACATCCGTGTAGTTCGCCGGTAGTCTGGCCTGAGTTGATCGAGCACGAGGAGGACGCCATGGGCGAGGCCGCACAGGTCGACCACGCACCCGTTGTCGACGAGTTGTCTGAGCGCGACGCCCGCATCCTCACCTTTGAGCGCAAGTGGTGGAAGTTCGCCGGCGCCAAGGAAGACGCGATCCGTGATCAGTTTGGACTCACCAGCACGCAGTACTACCAGGTGCTCGGCGCGCTCATCGACACCCAGGCGGCCCTCGCCTACGACCCGATGCTCGTCAAGCGACTGCGCCGCATGCGCTCCGCGCGCCAGCGCGGTCGTGCCACGCGCGCCATCGACGCCGCCGCTCTTCGCTAGAGTGACCCCGTGTCCCAGCCATACGAGCGAGACGAATTCGACGAGATTGCCGCACAGGGCGGCCCCGTCGGCGTGCACCGCGCGCCCCGGTCCTGGTGGAGCCGGGTGCTCCCGCCACTGCTGGCATTCGTCATCGCTGGTCTGGTCGCGTTCGGCATCGCGCTGCTGCTGTGGAACAGGGACATCGTCGGCCCCGCCGCCCCCACGCCCACTCCCACCGTCACGGTGACCCCCGCACCCGAGCCCACCCCGAGCCCCACCGCGCAGGCCCCCGAAGAGTCCCCGGCACCGGAACCCTCTCCCACCGAGACGGAAGAGCCCGCGCCGGATATCCGTTACGACGCCCAGGTGCATGTGCGCAACGGCGCCAGCATCCAGGGGCTCGCGGGCGAGCAGCAAGAGGTGCTCGTGGACGGTGGCTACACCAACACCGAGGCCAACAACATCTCCTCCACGCTGATCCCCGACGGCGTCAACGTGGTCACGTACGACGGGGAGCAGTTCGCGGACACCGCGCAGGACATCGCTGACAAGCTCGGCATCGAGGCGCTCGACGGCGGTGGCACGCCCGGCGGCGCAGAGATCGAAGTGCTGCTCGCGTCCGATCCCAGCGCCTGACGCCAGGCCCGGATTCCGGCGCCTGGCCGCACGTCGTCACCCCCGGCCCGCCGCATAGGCGGGGGCGCGCGCGGAACCCAGTGCGCGCATCGGCGCTCCGCTACGGGCGGAACACCGGCGACACGGTTTGCACTCGGAGGGGGAGAGTGCCAGAATCGCACTTAGCACTCTCGACATGAGAGTGCTAAAAATCGGCTCCCGGGTCGAGGTGCAGGTCCGTTGCGTGAAGGGAACGCCTCGGGCGGCATCGTCCGTCGCGGGCGACTCGGAGCCACCACGCATCGAAAGAGGACTACTGACCCATGGCAAAGATTATTGCCTTCGATGAGGAGGCCCGCCGCGGCATGGAGCGGGGCATGAATGCCCTCGCCGACGCCGTCAAGGTGACCCTCGGCCCCAAGGGCCGCAACGTCGTGCTTGAAAAGAAGTGGGGCGCACCCACAATCACCAACGATGGTGTCTCGATCGCCAAGGAGATCGAGCTCGAGGAGCCGTTCGAGAAGATCGGCGCCGAGCTCGTCAAGGAGGTCGCCAAGAAGACTGACGACGTCGCTGGCGACGGCACCACCACCGCCACCGTGCTCGCTCAGGCGCTGGTCCGCGAGGGCCTGCGCAACGTCTCGGCCGGCGCCAACCCGATCGCCCTCAAGAAGGGCATCGAGAAGGCCGTCGAGGCTGTGACCGCTGAGCTGCTTGCCTCCTCCGTGGAGATCGAGACCAAGGAGCAGATCGCTGCGACCGCTGGCATCTCCGCCGGCGACCCCGCCATCGGTGAGCTCATCGCCGAGGCGATGGACAAGGTCGGCAAGGAAGGCGTCATCACCGTCGAGGAGGCATACCAGTTCGGACTCGAACTGGAGCTGACCGAGGGTATGCGCTTTGACAAGGGCTACCTGAACCCGTACTTCGTGACTGACGCCGAGCGTCAGGAAGCGGTGCTCGAGGACTCCTACGTGCTGCTCGTCGAGTCGAAGATCTCCTCGCTCAAGGACCTGCTGCCCGTTCTCGAGAAGACGATGCAGGCGGGCAAGCCGCTCACCATCGTCGCCGAGGACGTTGACGGCGAGGCCCTCGCGGCGCTCGTGGTGAACAAGCTGCGCGGCAACCTCAAGGTTGTCGCCGTGAAGGCACCTGGGTTCGGCGACCGCCGCAAGGCGATGCTGCAGGACATGGCGGTCCTCACGGGCGGCCAGGTCATCTCTGAGGCCGTTGGCCTGTCGCTGGAGAACGTCGGTCTCGAGATGCTCGGACAGGCACGCAAGGTCGTCGTCACCAAGGACGACACCACGATGGTGGATGGCGCAGGCTCCGAGGACCAGGTCCAGGGCCGCGTCAACCAGATTCGTGCCGAGATCGAGAACTCGGACTCGGACTACGACCGCGAGAAGCTCCAGGAGCGCCTCGCCAAGCTCGCCGGCGGCGTTGCCGTCATCAAGGCGGGCGCGGCCACCGAGGTCGAGCTCAAGGAGCGCAAGCACCGCATCGAGGACGCCGTGCGTAACGCCAAGGCGGCCGTCGAAGAGGGCATCGTCGCCGGTGGTGGCGTCGCTCTCATCCAGGCGGGCACCAAGGCGCTCGCCGGTCTGACGCTCGAGGGTGACGAGGCCACCGGTGTTCGCATCGTGGAACTCGCCATCACCGCTCCGCTGCGCCAGATCGCGATCAACGCCGGCCTCGAAGGTGGCGTTGTGGTCGAGAAGGTCAAGGGTTTGCCCGCAGGTCACGGCCTCAACGCCGCAACCGGTGTGTACGAGGACCTGCTGGCCGCTGGCGTCAACGACCCGGTCAAGGTCACCCGCTCTGCCCTGCAGAACGCGGCGTCGATCGCGGCCCTGTTCCTGACCACCGAGGTGGTCGTCGCAGACAAGCCCGAGCCGGAGCCGAACATGCCCGCCGGCGGCGGCGACATGGGCGGCATGGGCTTCTAAGCCCTTCGCACCTGCTGTACGCGAAAGCCCCCGAGAGCAATCTCGGGGGCTTTCGTGCGTGCGGACCGCTTTGAGGCGGCCGATGCGGTGGCTGTGCGAGGGATCGCATCGCCCGCTAGGGGATGTCGGTGAGTGTCTTCTCGATGGTGGTCAGTCGCCGGTCGATCTCCGCGAGGTGCGAGGCGGTCTGCTCCTGAGCAGCGGTGGTGTCGCGCAGCGCCCGTTTGAGCGCGTCGCGCTGCTTCTTGCGGGAGCCCACGAAGGTATCCGCCAGGTTCATGATCAGGTACGCGGCGATTGCGGCGATCGCTACCCATGCGATC
>JBKBNW010000018.1:0-18848 GCA_046295115.1 Demequina sp. | reverse complement strand
CGAGGGTTACATCTACGTCGACACGAACGAGGCGTGGCTCGAGAACGTGCACATCCCCGAGTACACCCAGGGCACGTGGACCAATCACGCGCCCCGCCGCCGTCGCAAGCTACTGCTGCACCACGCTCAGCTCGACGAGCTCATGATCAAGACCCGTGAGAAGGGCTTCACGATCGTGCCGCTCAAGCTGTACTTCGTGAAGGGCCGCGCCAAACTCGAGATCGGTGTGGGCCGGGGCAAGAAGCTCTACGACAAGCGTCAGACGCTGCGGCAAAAGCAGGACGACCGGGAAGCGCAGCGGGCGATGAGCCTGCGTCGTAACACCTAAGCCCACTCCCGGTGCTGGCGGCAGCCGGTGTCTCGCAGTCTCGGCACAATAGGGGCATGCCTCTAGGAACTCACTCCACTGTGGTGCCGGCGACGACTCCCGGGGGACGGGGCCGTCGATGGCGCCGCGGCGCCGCCCTGCGTGCGCTGCTTGCCGGATGCGCGGCCGCCCTCGCCGTGGCCGCGGCAGCGCTGCCCGCCGCCGCAACGGCCGACAACTACTCGGGACGTCAGGTGCTCCAGTGGGACGCGACGTATGCGCTCAACGAGGACGGCTCTGTCGACGTGCGCACGGAGATTGACTTCGACTTCGGGGATGAGCCGGGACACGGAGTGGTGTTCACCCTCCCCACCGCGCAGCCCATCGAGGACGGCTACGAGCGCCTGTTCGACATCACGGACGTCACGGTGCAGAGCCCTTCGGGCGCGCCGGACGACCTCGACACCGAGACCCACGGCAGCGGCCTCGTCGTGCGGATCGGCGACGAGGACATCGACGATGTCTCGGGCGTCCAGACCTACGTCATCACCTACACGGTGGCCCACGCGATGAACGCCACGACGGCAGATCAGACCGAGGCCGGCATCGCGGGCGACGAGTTCTTCTGGAACCCGATCGGCACCGGGTGGGAGACGCCCATTCGTGCGGTCACGGTGACGGTCGAGTCCCCGGTGGCGGCAACCGACACCGCATGCTTCGCGGGCCCCCAGGGCGGCACAGACATGTGCGACGTCGTGGGGGAACCAGCGCAGACGGTGACCTTCGAGGCCTCCGGCCTTGAGCCAGGCGAGCCGGTCACCGTCGCGGCCCTGTACCCGGCCGGGTCGTTCGACACCACGCCGAACATCCGGATCGAGAACGACATCGTGCGTGCGTTCGCCATCACGCCGTGGACCGTTGGCATCTCGGTGGCGATGCTCGCCCTCGGCCTGCTAGTGCTCACGGCGTACTTTCGTCGCACAGCGGTGGACCGTCAGTACGCGGAGCTGACCCCGGGTCTCGGCCCGGTGTCCGAAGCCGATGCGGCCACGCGCCCGGTCGATGCACGCGAGCCGGTCGCCGTGCAGTTCGAGCCCCCGTCGGGGCTGCGGCCGGGCCAGCTCGGCACGTTGCTCGATGAGAAGGCGGACGTGCGCGACGTCACGGCCACGATCGTGGATCAGGCGGTGCGCGGCTACCTGCGGATCGACCCCGTCGGCAACGAGAGCGCCCCGGACGACTACACCCTGGTCAAGCTCCGCGAGGGTGACGATGCGATGCCCACGTACGGCCGCACGCTGTTCGATTCGATATTCGATGAGCGCGATGAGGTCACTCTGACGGACCTGAAGGCCACCTTCGCGGCCGACCTCGCGAAGGTGCAGAAGGAGTTGTACAGGGACGTCACCGACCGTGGCTGGTTCCGTCGGAACCCGCAGTCCGCTCGGGGGTGGTGGGCCTCGATCGCGGTGACAGGGCTCATCGTCGGCGCGGTCACCACGCTCGTGCTGGCCGCGAACTCTCGCTGGGCGCTCGTGGGCCTGCCGCTGGTGATCGTGTCGATCGTGATGCTCGCGCTCACGGGTGCGGCACCGGCGCGGACCGCCGAAGGAACCCGGGTGCTGGCCCAGACCAAGGGCTTCAAGCTGTTCCTCGAGACGGCGGACGGTCACCGGCTGCGTTTCGAGGAGGGGCACGACGTCTTCAGCCAGTACCTGCCGTACGCGATCGCGTTCGGGATCGCCGACAAGTGGTCGGCAAAATTCGCGGCGCTCGCGCAGGAGGGCTACGACGTGCCCTCGCCAACCTGGTATGGGGCGCACTACGGCGCGGGCTTCTGGCTCTACCACCAGAACTTCGGCGCTCAGATGCAGGATTTCACCGCGCTAGCGGATGCTGCCATCTCGGCCCCCACGGAGGGAGCCAGCGGAGGCTCAGGATTCTCGTCGGGGGGCGGCTTCTCGGGTGGAGGGAGTTTTGGCGGCGGCGGCGGGGGCTGGTAAAGACCGCGCGACTGACCATGACCGCCAGCGCGCCTCACGCGGTTGCGCGCGCTAGGAATCGCGCCCCGCGTCTTGGCGCAGCCGCGCGATCCCGGCGAACCCCGCGCTATCGAGACTGGCTGCCGTCGCGGACACGAGTGCCAGGCCCACGCCAGCGTCGCGGTCCACTCCCACCCACGACGCAAATCCGCCGGTTTGGCCGTTGTGCCAGGTGACGGACGCGCCGTCCACCGGCGTCGTGATCCACGCCGCACCGATGCGGGAGGCTCCTGGCGCATCGGCCGTGGGCTCTAGCGCCTCGACGCCCGGGGCGCGTCGCTCGAGCAGGCCGGCGAGCAGCGCCTCGAGGTCAGCCGCCGTGGCGCGCACCCCGCCGGCGGGCCCGATCGCCTCGCCCGTCCACGGCTCGTGGGGGCGCCCGCCCTTGGACCGCCCCGTCAGTGCGGACGGCCCAAGGCAGCCCGCAGAGGACGGGACGGACACGCCCGTCATGCCGAGCGGCTCGGCGATCCGGGTGCGCAACAACTGCTCATAGGAGGTGCCGGCGGTTCTCGCGAGCGCCGCGCCGAGCAACTGAAAGCCCAGATTCGAGTAGACGAACCGAGCCTTGCGCAGCCGCACGTCCGCCGCGGCGTCCAGCAACTCGTCGACAGTGTCGCCGTACGGATTCTCCCCGTGCCGCCACATGCGCCAGGTGCGGCGGGAGAGGGTGCGGGGGCTCGCGTACGGGGGCTGCGAGGGCACCCCAGAGGAGTGGGTCGCGAGCGAGCCGAGGGTCACGGGCGCGTACGCGCCTTCGGGCCGGTCCAGGGCCTCGCCCAGCGTCGTGAGCGCGGTGACCTGGCCGCGCGCGACCGCGTCCCGGTAGAGCATCCCGGTGAAGCCTTTAGAGACCGAGCCGACCTCGGCATCGGCCGTCTCGGGCGCGCCATAGGTGCGGTGACCCGCATCGCCCGGTGCGACTGCCGCGATGAGCACGCGGTCGTGTCGCGGGGGGAGGAGGGAACGGATCGCGTCGAGGTCGGGGGCCATGCGCCCACGCTAGGCGCGAGAGCACGCGTGCGGCATCGTCCGTGAGGACGGTCTCGCATGGGGGAGCGCCGGGAGAAAGCCCGGTGAACCCCCATGCGATCCGGTTAAGCGCGGGCGGGGTCCTGAGCGTGCTGCCCCGGCGTCACCGGGTGATCGCGTTCGAGCGCTGCGCCCTCGACGTCGACGTTCGGCAGGATCCGGTCGAGCCACCGCGGCAGCCACCACGCGCGCTCGCCGGCCAGGTGGATCAGCGACGGCACGATCACCATGCGCACCACGAAGGCGTCGAGCAGCACGCCCATCGCCAAGCCGAGCCCCATGGGCCGGATCATCGCGATGTGGGAGAAGACGAATCCTCCAAAGACGGACGCCATGATGATCGCCGCCGCGGTCACTACCGCGCGCCCGTTGCGCATGCCGGCGACCACTGCCTCGCGGGCGTTGGAGCCGTGAACGTATGCCTCGCGCATTCCGGAGGTGATGAACAGCTGGTAGTCCATCGCGAGCCCGAACAGGATTCCCGTCAGGATGATCGGTAGGAAGCTGAGCACCGGTCCAGGCGAATGGACGCCGAACAGGTCGGACAGCCAGCCCCACTGGTAGATCGCGGTCACGACGCCGAACGACGCGAACAGCGATAGCACGAACCCGGCGGTCGCAATGAGCGGTACCACCAGCGAGCGGAACACGATGATCAGGATCACTAGCGACAGTCCCACCACGACGGCGAGATACGGCGGCAGCGCGTCGTCGAGCTTCTCTGACACGTCGATGTTGCCCGATGCCGAGCCTGCGACGCCGATCTGGATATCGGTGATCGCCTCACCGTCTGCCTCAGCGGAGACGATCTCGACGGACAGCGGCGATAGCGCCCGCAGGTCGTGAACCAGGTCCTCGGTGGACTGGCTGGACGGGCCCTCGGTCGGGATCACCTGGAACGCGAGGAAGCCTCCATCGTCAGCGGCCCCAGCAGGGGCAACGGCGGCGACGGCGTCCTCGGTCATGATGGCGTTCTGAATCGCCACCTGGGTCGCGAGCATGTTCTCCTCGGACACCGCCGTGGGAAGGTCTGCCGTCACCAGCAGCGTGCCGTTCAGCCCCTCGCCGAACTGCTCGTCGATGGTCGTGTAGGCCAGGTACTGCGTCGAGTCCTCGGGCTCCTGCGTGCCGTCCGGCAGGCCAAGCCGCATCGAGGCCGACGGGATCGCGATCACGGCGAGCGCGACCGCTGCGACGACCAGCGCCAGCACCGCGCGCCCGGTCCGCATGGGCGTCACGGGGCGCTCGGCCTCCTCGGGGTGGCCCAGGCGGTTGCGCGAACGCTTGGAGATCGCCTTCATGCCGGTGAGCCCCAGTAGGGCGGGGGTGAGGGTCACGGCCACCAGCACCGCGATGGCCACGCAGAATGCGGCGACAGATCCCATGACTCCGAGGAAGGGGATGCCCGTGATGTTGAGCGCCAGCAGGGCGATCAACACGGTCGAGCCCGCGAACACGACGGCGTTGCCGGACGTGCCGTTCGCCAGCCCGATGGACTCGTACACGTCCATGCCGCGCTTGAGCTGCTTGCGGTGACGGTTGACGATGAACAGCGAGTAGTCGATTCCTACCGCGAGCGCGAGCATCACGCCCAGCACCGGTGTGACCGAAGACATGTCGGTCACGCCGGAGAAAGCGAGCGCGGTCGCCACGCCCACACCGACGCCGAGGACCGAGGTGATGATGGGCTGGATCGCGGGAAGGAACGTGCGCATCATGATCAGCAGGACGACGAGCGCCAGCATCACGCCCACGACCTCGCCGATCCCGAGGATGCCGTCGACCGATGTCGCGACCTCCGCAGAGAAGTACACGTCCACGCCGTCGAGCGGCACCGACGAGACCGCGTCGATGACGCCGTCCCTGTCCTCCTGAGCCAGGTCGAGGCCACCCAGCGAGAACTGCACGACGCCCAGCGCGGTCGAGCCGTCGTCGGACACGGTGCGGATCTCGGAGGCGTTGGCGGCGAGCTGTCGGCCGAGTTCGACCTGCGTCGCCTGGGTCTCGAGCTCGGCAGCCCCGGACTCGAGCTGCGCACGCTGCGCCTCAAGCTCGGCCTGACCGGCGTCGATCTGGGCCTGCTGCTCGTCGAGCGCCGTCTGCTGGGCGTCCAACTCCGCCTGCTGAGCGTCGAGGAGCGGCTGCTGGGCGGCGTACACGCCCGCCTCCTGCGCCTGCTGGATGGCGGCGTCGATCTGGGCCCGGCCCTCGTCTAGCTGCGCCTGGCCTGCGTCCAACTGTTCCTGGCCGGCCTGCAGTTCGGCGGCGCCAGCGTCGAGTTGCTCCTGTCCCGCGGCGATCTCCGCGCGGGCTCCTTCGATCTCCTGGGCGCCAGCCTCGAGCTGCGCGACCTGACCCTCGAGCTCGGCGCGGGTCGCGAAGGGGTCGACGACTGCGGCCACGGCATCGACCTCGGTGGCGGCGGCGAGCGCCTCGCTCACCTGCCGCTGCTGGTCTTCGCTGAGGGCGGAGCCGTCCTGCGACTCGAACACCACGCGCGCGGATGCCCCGTCGAGACCCGAGATCTCCTCGGAGAGCTGGTCGGTGACCCGCTGGGTCTCCGTGCCGGGAATCGAGAAGCTGTCGGTCAGGGTGCCACCGAACGCGAAGAAGCCGCCTGCGGCGGCCGCGAGAGCGACGAGCCATGCGACGATCGCGACGAACGGCTTGGCAGCGGATCCGCGGCCGATGCGGAAGAGGAGGTTGGCCACGTCAGAGCCTTTCTCAAGTGAGGGGACGAGGGCGGCGACGATGCCTGCCCACGAGTGTAACCCGCGTTCAACGCCTAAACGACAGGTGTCGGTTAACGGTTGGTCAACGGTCGGCTCAGGGTGCACAATCGCTGGGTGGACGCCCGCATCGCCAGAACTCGCCGCCGCCTTCAGGAGGCGCTGTTCGCCCTCGCGCGCGAGCACGGGATGGATCACGTGTCGATCAGCGCCATCGCTCAGCGCGCGGGAGTGAATCGCACTACGTTCTATCAGCACTACGCCGACAAGGAGACCCTGCTAGCGGACGCGCTCGACCTGGTCGCGCAAGAGGCGGGGGCGCAGCTCCATGGCATCGGCACGTGGTCCGACCAGCCGCCCGCGCCGCTCACCACGTTCCTCAGCCACATCGACGCACACGCCGAGCTGTATCGCCGAGTGTTCACGGAGCCCGGCTCTGGAGTGGTGCTCGCGCGCCTGCGCCACCACGTCCACGACGCGGTCTACGCCGCCGCCGAGTTCGTGGCCGAGCGGGACAGGGACGTTCCCATCGACGTGATCGCCGCCGGGGTGGCGGGCTCGATCGTGGGGGTCATCGGCGCGTGGCTCGAGCGCGAGCCCCGTGCGCCGGTGGAGGACGCGGCGGTGTGGGTGTGGCGCCTCGTGACGGGGCCGCACAACGTCGTGCACCGTGGTGCCGCCAGCATCGGCCGTTGAGCTTGGGCGTGCCTCGGCGTACACTGGAGGCACAACTGCACAGGGGATGATCGGTTTCGACGTGTGTGCTTTCTTCAGGGGAAGCGGGCCGAGGACGTCACGTTATCTCGTTAACGATCGTGGCAAACCAATAGGTGCCGATTCCAAGCGCACCGACTTCGCCCTCGCTGCTTAAGCGAGCTTAGAAGTCCGTCAGCCCAGGCGTGTTCCCGTCCTGGTTCCTGGCGTCATTTAGGGAACTTGCTCCACCTCCTCGTCACCAGGGGGTGGGGGACTCTTAGGTGACTGGGGCTATCGCACCGCTTGTCTGAAGGCAGTGCGGGTCCGAGATACTGAGTATTCAGACTGCGCCCGGAGAATATCTGTCGTCGTGCATGCGGACGCGGGTTCGATTCCCGCCATCTCCACGCTTTCATCCCTGGTAGGTGACCGAAAGGCCACCGCACTCCGGCAACGGAGAGCGGTGGCCTCTCGTGCGCCCGGAGATCGCATGCGGCCGATGCGCGGTGCCGTCCGCGCCGGCGTGCGGCTAGCGTGGTGGGCATGGAACAGCGCACTCTCGGAACCGCCCCCTTCACCGTCAGCGCAGTGGGCCTTGGCTGCAACAACTTTGGCCGCGCCGGCACCGCATCGGAGTCGCAGGAGGGTACCGACGCGGTGATCCACGCCGCGCTCGACGCGGGCGTGACGTTCTTTGACACCGCCGACCTCTACGGGGGCGAATGGGGCCTGTCCGAGTCGCTGATGGGCCACGCGCTCGCGGGGCGGCGCGACGAGGCGATTGTCGCAACCAAGTTCGGCTTCACCGAGGTCGAGACCCCGCTCGACGAGCGCGGCGCCAAGGGCTCCCGCGCGTACCTGCGTGCCGCGTGCGAGGCCTCGCTCGAGCGCCTGCAGACGGATCGCATCGAGCTGTTTCAGCAGCACCAGCCGGATCCCGCGACGCCCATCGAAGAGACCATCGGCGCGCTCGCCGAGCTGATCGACGAGGGCAAGATCCGGAGCTACGGGGTCTCGCAGTTCACCGCCGACCAGCTCACAGCGGCCGATGCGGCGGCGGCCGACCTCGGAGCCCCGGCTATCGCGTCGAGCCAGGATGAACTGAGCCTCGTCGCGCGGGGCGTCGAGACGGATGGCCGCTTTGCCGCCGCCGAGCGCATCGGCGCGGGTTTTCTGCCGTTCTTTCCCCTCGCCAACGGACTGTTCACCGGCAAGTTCACCCGTACCGACATGCCCGCGGACTCGCGGATCGCGCGCCAGCGACCCCACATCGCCCAGCAGGCGGACTGGGACGCGATGGAGTCTTACCAGGGGCTATGCGAGGAGTGGGGGGTGACCATGCTCGAGGCGACGCTCGGCTGGTTCCTGTCGCGCCGCGCGGTCTCGTCGGTGATCGCGGGAGCCACCCGGCCGGAGCAAATCCGCCAGAACGCCGCATCGGCTGCATGGCGACCGACCCAGGACCAGGTCACGCTCATCGAGGCGCTCTTCCCTCGTTGACGTCGGCCCAGGCGCTGTTGCGCGCCATCCGAAACAGCGTGTCCGATTGCCCCCAGTGAACGCTACATGTTAACGTTCACGTCATGACGCTTGAAGATGGCGGCAGCGCAGCCGCACACAACCCTTTGCCCGGCGACGCTCACGTGATCGGAGTCGATTTCGGAACCCTGTCGGGTCGGGCCCTGGTGGTCCGCGTCCTGGACGGCGCAGAACTCGGCACCGCGGTGCACGAGTACGCCCACGCCGTCATGGACTCGACCCTCACATCCACGGGCGAGAAGCTCCCGCCCGAGTGGGCATTGCAGGTTCCCAATGACTACCGTGACGTGTTGCGCCACGCGGTGCCCGCGGCCGTGAAGGCCGCCGGAATCGATCCCGCCTCCGTCATCGGCATCGCGACGGACTTCACGGCCTCGACGCCGCTGCCGGTCCTCGCCGACGGGACGCCCATGTGCGAGGTGCCGGGGTTCGAGGACCGCAAGCACGCGTACGTGAAACTGTGGAAGCACCACGCCGCCCAGCCCCAGGCGGACCGCATCAACGCCCTGGCACACGAGCGCGGCGAGTCGTGGATCTCGCGCTACGGCGGGTTCATCTCTTCCGAGTGGGAGTTCGCGAAGGCGCTGCAGTTGCTCGAGGAGGACCGCGAGGTCTACGACCGCATGGACCGCTGGGTCGAGGCCGCCGACTGGATCATCTGGCAACTGTCCGGGACGTACCTCCGCAACGCCTGCACCAACGGCTATAAGGCTATTTACCAGGATGGCGAGTACCCGTCGAGCGACTACCTGGGTGCGCTGAACCCCGACTTTGCCGACTTCGCCGCGACCAAGCTGACCGGCGACATCGGTCAGCTGGGGCACGCCGCGGGCACGCTGACGGCCGAGGCCGCGGAGTGGACCGGCCTTCCCGCCGGCATCGCCGTCGCGGTAGGCAACGTCGACGCGCATGTGACGGCCCCGGCCGCCAAGGCCGTCCAGCCGGGCCAGATGGTGGCGATCATGGGAACCTCGACGTGTCACGTCATGAACGGCGAGCAGCTCGCCGAGGTCCCGGGCATGTGCGGCGTCGTCCCCGGCGGCATCGTCGAGGGACTGTACGGCTACGAGGCCGGGCAGTCCGGCGTGGGCGACATCTTCGCGTGGTACGTCAAGAACCAGGTGCCGGCGTCGTACTACGCGGACGCCGAGTCCGCCGGCTTGTCGATCCACGAGCACCTGACGAACCTCGGCTACGCCGAGCCCGTCGGCGCCCACGGGCTGATCGCCCTCGACTGGCACTCCGGCAACCGCTCCGTGCTGGTCAACACCGAGCTTTCCGGAATGGTGTTGGGGGCCACGCTCACCACGCGCCCCGAGCAGATCTACCGTGCGCTACACGAGGCCACGGCGTTCGGCACCCGGGTCATCGTCGAGACCTTCAACGCCTCGGGCGTGCCGGTCACGGAGTTTGTCGTGGCAGGGGGGTTGCTCAAGAACCGCGACCTCATGCAGACGTACTCCGACATCCTGCGCCTGCCGATCTCCACGATCGCCTCCGACCAGGGCCCCGCGCTCGGCAGCGCGATCCACGCCGCGGTCGCCGCCGGTGCATACCCGGACGTGCGCTCCGCAGGCGAGGCGATGGGCAAGGTGAACCGGGCCGTCTACACGCCGGATCCCGCATCGGCCGATGCCTATGACGCGCTGTACGCGGAGTACCGCCACCTTCACGACTACTTCGGTCGCGGCGGCAACGACGTGATGAAGCGCCTCAAGCAGATTCGTCGGGAGACGCACCAGTGAGCCAGTTCAGCGCCGCCGTTCAGGAGTCCATCGATCGCATCCGCGCCGACGTTTCACGTCTTCACAGCGAGTTGACTCGCTATGAACTCGTGGTGTGGACCGGCGGCAACGTGTCGGGCCGCGTGCCGGGCGAGGAGCTCTTTGTCATCAAGCCCTCGGGCGTCAGCTACGACGAACTCGCCCCTTCCAACATGATCCTGTGCACGCTCGACGGCGTGGCCGTCCCCGGCTCTCCCGGCTCAGAGCGCAGCCCGTCTTCGGACACCGCGGCGCACGCGTATGTCTACCGCCACATGGCGCACGTGGGCGGCGTAGTTCACACGCACTCCACGTATGCCACGGCATGGGCGGCGCGCGGCGAGGAGATCCCGTGCCACATCACCGGAATGGCCGACGAGTTCGGCGGCCCCATCCCGGTAGGCCCGTTCGCGATCATCGGCGACGACAGCATCGGCCGCGGAATCGTGGCGACGCTCGACGGCCACCGGTCCCGCGCCGTCCTGATGCAGAACCACGGCGTGTTCACCATCGGCAAGGACGCGAAGGACGCGGTCAAGGCCGCCGTCATGTGCGAGGACGTGGCCCGCACCACGCACATTGCACGTCAGGGCGGGGACCTCATCCCGCTCCCTCAGGACAAGATCGACGCCCTGTTCGATCGCTATCAGAACGTCTACGGACAGCGCGGCGACGAGGCCGCAGAAGGAGAACCCAAGTGAGCACCCGTTCCGTCATCCCCGACCTCTCCGAGTACGAGGTCTGGTTCCTCACCGGCAGCCAGGACCTGTACGGCGAAGAGACCCTGCGTCAGGTCGCCGAGCAGTCGCAGCAGGTCGCCGCCGCGCTTGACGGTGCCGACGCGATCCCCGCGCGCATCGTGTGGAAGCCCGTGGTGAAGTCGCGCGACGGCATCCGCCAGGCGATGCTCGACGCCAACGCTGCGCCACACGTCATTGGCGTCATCGCGTGGATGCACACGTTCAGCCCCGCCAAGATGTGGATCGCCGGCCTTGGAACGCTCGACAAGCCGCTGCTGCACCTGCACACGCAGGCCAACGTGGACCTGCCGTGGGACCAGATCGACTTTGACTTCATGAACCTCAACCAGGCCGCGCACGGCGACCGCGAGTTCGGCTACATCGAGACCCGCATGTCGATCCCGCGCACCACGGTCGCGGGCCACGCCTCGCACGCCGCCACGCAGGAGCGCGTGGGCACCTGGGTGCGCGCCGCCGCGGGCCGCCACGCGACGCGGAACCTGCGCCTCGCCCGGTTCGGCGACAACATGCGCTTTGTTGCCGTCACCGAGGGCGACAAGACCGAGGCCGAGATCAAGCTGGGCGTCCAGGTCAACACCTGGGGAGTGAACGAGCTCGCCGATGTGGTCCACGCCCAGTCAGAGGCGGACATCGATGCGCTGGTCGCAGAGTACGTCGACACCTACGACGTCGACGAGAACCTGCGACCCGGTGGCGAGCGCGCGGACTCGCTGCGCTACGGCGCCGCGATCGAACTGGGCCTGCGGTCCTTCCTCGAGGCCGGCGGCTTCACTGCATTCACGACCACGTTCGAGGACCTGGGCGAGTTACGTCAGCTGCCCGGCCTCGCCGTCCAGCGGCTGATGGCCGACGGCTACGGGTTCGGAGCCGAGGGCGACTGGAAGACCGCCATCCTGGTGCGCGCCGCCGCCGTCATGGGCGCGGGCCTGCCCGGTGGTGCGAGCCTCATGGAGGACTACACGTACCACCTCGAGCCCGGCAACGAGCTGATCCTCGGCGCCCACATGCTCGAGGTGAACCCCGCGCTGTCGAGCGAGAAGGCGCGGTTGACGATTGCTGAGCTGGGCATCGGCGGCAAGGAGGACCCGGTGCGCCTGGTCTTCACGGCCGATGCCGGTGACGCCATCGTGGTCGCGATGAGCGACATGCGGGAACGGTTCCGCCTCGTCGCCAACGTCGTCGAGAACGTCGCGCTCCCCGCACCCATGCCCAAGCTCCCCGTGGGTCACGCCGTGTGGAAGCCGCAGCCCGACTTCCACACCTCGGCCACCGCCTGGATCCAGGCCGGCGCCGCCCACCACACGGTGATGTCCAACCAGGTGGGCCTCGAGGTGTTCCGCGACTTCGCGACCATGAGCGAGATCGAGCTGCTCGTCATCGACGAGGCAACGACTCTGCCCGGCTTTGCTGCACAGATGCGCGCGAACGCCGCGTACTACCGGCTCGCCCAGGGCTTGTAGGCACTCCAGGGTTGACGGGGGACGCCTACCGCATACGTCAAACGCCCGGCACCGCCCCGCGAGGGGAACGGTGGCCGGGCGTTGGCGTGTGTCGAGTGCGGCGACGCTTGAGCGCTAGCGGCCCATCGCCGAGCGCTCGGGGCAGTCGAACGGGTCGCGGGCCGCCAGGCCCACGCGGTTCAGGTACTCGATCACGATGCCGTAGGACTCCATCAGGCCTGTCTCCGTGTACGGGACGTTGTGCGTCGCGCAGTACTCGCGCACGATCGTGCGGGTGGCGGCGAGGTTCGGGCGGGCCATGTTGGGGAACAGGTGGTGCTCGATCTGGTAGTTGAGCCCGCCCATGAAGATGTTCATGCCCCAGCCGCCGCGGATGTTGCGGCTGGTGAGCACCTGCTTGGAGAAGAAGTCCATCTTCACGTCGTCGGGGACGATCAGCATGCCCTTGTGGTTGGGTGCGAACGAGGCTCCCATGTAGACGCCGAACACGGCCATCTGCACCCCGATGAACGCGAGGGCCATGCCGAGCGGCAGCATCAGGAACAGGGGGACCAGGTAGAGCCCAAAGTGGAGGGCGATCATCGGCAGCTCCATCAGGCGCTGGCGGCGCGAGCCCTGGGTCACGAGGGACGCGACGGACCGGTAGTGAAGGTTCAGACCTTCAAACGTGAGCAGCGGGAAGAACAGCCATCCCTGGCGCTGGTTGATCCAGCGGATCACGCCCTTGGTCTTGGCGGCGTCCTCCTCGATGAAGGTGATGGTGTCCTGCTCGATGTCGGGGTCCGAGCCGCGCTTGTTCGGGTTCGCGTGGTGACGCGAGTGCTTGGACATCCACCACTGGTGGCTGATGCCCACGATGATCGTGGAGAGGATGCGGCCCAGGCGGTCGTTCGCGGGGCCGGACACGAACACGGCGCGGTGCGAGGCCTCGTGGCCGAGGAAGGCGAACTGGGTGAAGACGATTCCCAGCGCAGCGGCGACCAGCAGCTGCCACCACGACTCGCCGACCAGGATGAATGCGGTGATGACCCCGCCCAACGCCAGCGCCAGGCCCGCGCCGTAAATGGCGTAGAAGCTGTAAGAACGGGCAAGCAGCCCGGTGTCGCGAACCGTCGCCGCGATTTCCGCGAAGCGGTGGGTGACGGGGTTGCTGGGGATGTTCACGGGCGCATTGCGCGGCGTTTGGGTCATGCCTCTCCAGAGGGGGTCGTCGGCCCGGCGTCTCCGCCACGCCGAGCAGGTGCTCATCGTGTGATGTGCTCACCCTACGCGACCGTAGGTTGGCTGTCACACCCCCATACGGGGGATGTTGCGCCCCCAGTTTTGCTTGCGCAGGTACTGTCGTGCCCATGATCGCCCCCGTCATCGCCACGCTTGTTGGACTCGGCATTTTGGCGTGGAGCGCCGAACGATTCGTGATGGGTGCGGCGACGGTAGCGAAGTACCTCGGGATGGCCCCCTTGCTGATCGGCATGATCGTGATCGGCTTCGGCACGTCAGCCCCCGAGATCGTGGTGTCAGCTTTCGCGGCGGCCCAAGGCAGCCCCGAAATCGCGCTCGGCAACGCGCTCGGCTCGAACATCGCCAACATCGGACTCATCCTCGGCGTGACCGCGATCCTGCTGCCCGTCATCGTCAAGCGCGGCATCCTGCGCAAGGAGATGCCGCTGCTCATCGTGGTGACGCTGGTGGCGTGGCTGCTGATGAGCGACGGCGAACTCTCGCGTGGCGACGCCGGGGCGCTCGTGCTGCTGCTCGTGGTGCTGCTCACCTGGTCCGTGCTCCAGGCGCGCCAAGAGACGGACGACGAGTACGGGCTCGAGGTCGACCGGGAGACCGACGCGCGCGGCCTTTCCAAGAAGGCGGCGTGGATATGGCTTGGCATCGGGCTGGTGCTACTGGTGCTGTCCTCCCGACTGCTCGTGTGGGGCGCGACCGAGATCGCGCAGGAGCTCGGGTGGTCCGACCTGGTGATCGGCCTGACCGTGGTGGCGATCGGCACCTCGGCCCCTGAACTCGCCTCCTCGTTGGCCGCGGTGCGCAAGGGCGAGAACGATCTAGCGCTCGGCAACATCATCGGCTCGAACCTCTTCAACACGCTCGGCGTGCTGGGCGTGGCGGGTCTGATAGCGCCGGCCGCGGTCGGGTCTGACCTGCTGTATCGCGACATGTCGATGGTGATGCTGATGACCGTGCTGCTGCTCGCCTTCGGGTTCCGGCTCCACCGCAACGGCCGCATCAACCGGTTCGAGGGCGCGGCCTTCGTCGCGCTGTGGCTCGCGTACACGGCGTACTTGGTGCTGAACCCCACATGAACGGAGCCGACACCCGAGCGACCGCACTCTCGCTGCGGGGGCTCACCAAGCGCTTTGGCGCGAAGCTCGCGGTGGACGGCATCGATCTCGATATCCCTACCCACTCCTTCTACGGGGTGGTGGGCCCGAACGGCGCGGGGAAGACCACCACGCTGTCGATGGCCACCGGGCTGCTCCAGCCTGATGCGGGGGCCGTGACCGTGCACGGCGTCGACCTGTGGTCACGGCCGGACGAGGCCAAGCCCATGATTGGCGTGCTGCCCGACGGCCTGCACACGTTCGACCGCCTGACGGGCGCCGAGCTCATCAGCTACGCGGGCCTCTTGCGCGGCATGCCTCGCGACGTCGTGAGGGAGCGGCGTGACGACCTGCTCGCGGCGCTGGATCTCGACACTGCGGGCTCGACCCTCGTGACCGATTTCTCTGCTGGCATGACCAAGAAGATCGGGTTGGCGTGCGCGCTCGTGCACGCTCCCCGCGTGCTGGTGTTGGACGAGCCCTTCGAGGCGGTCGACCCCGTGAGCGCGGGAGCGATCCGCCGGATTTTGCGGTCGTTCGTGGACTCGGGCGGCACCGTGGTGCTGTCGTCGCACGTGATGGCGCTCGTCGAGCGCATGTGCGACCACGTGGCCGTCGTGGGCGCCGGGCGAATCCTCGCGGCGGGCACCGTCGACGACGTGCGCGGCGGGGTAGACCTCGAGGAGCGATTTGTGGGCCTTGTCGGGGGCGAGACGGACGCACGGGACCTGACGTGGTTGCGACAGTCCTAGCGCTCAAGTTCCGCGTGGTGCGCCACCAGCTCAATCGCGAGTGGTGGAGGGCGCTGCTGCTGATCGGCGGCGCGGTGTGGTCGCTGTCGCTGATCCCCGCGGCTTTCTGGTTGCAGCGGTTCCTATCCTTCGACGCGGCGGCGGAACGTGCGACCATCCTCACCGCCTTCGCGGCGGTGTGCGCGGCTGGTTGGATCGTGGTGCCCCTGCTGGTGACCGGCCTTGAGGACACCCTCGACGCGGGCAGGTTCGCGAGCCTCGGCGTGCCCGCGGCCCGTCTCATGCCCGGCCTCACCGCCGCGGCCGCGCTGACCCTGCCCGTCCTGTTCTTCGTGGTGGTGTTCCTGATCATGGCCGGCGCGTGGCGTGACGAAGGCACCGCCGTCGTCACGACGGCAGCGGTCGGGGGCGTGTTGACTGTCGCCCTCATGGCGGTGGCGGCCCGTGTCGCCGTCGCGTGGTCGGGCAGGCTTCTCGCGTCGCGGCGCTCGCGCATGGGGACGCTCGCTGGGACGGTGGCGGCTGGCGCCTTCCTCGCCCCCGCGGCATGGATGACCTTCCGCGACGGTCTCGACTCCGCGCTTGCGTACGAGATCCCGGTGATTCTCGAATGGCTGGGCCGGACGCCCGTCGGCGCGGGCATGGCCGCGCCCGGGGCGCTCGTCACGGGCGACGTTGCGGGGGCGGCGTGGCGGCTGGCGCTCGTCGCGCTCACCGTCGTGATCGTGCACCGCGCGTGGCGCGCCAACGTGGCGTACACCCTGGTGCACCCGAGATTTCGCGGCGAGGGCACCACGCGTCGCGGCGACACGATTCTCGACGCCGGCAACGTCCTCCACGGCGACCGCGTGACGGCGGCGGTCAGGGCACGTTCGCTCATGTACTGGCGGACCGACGCCCGCTACCTCGTCAACGCGATCGGAGTCATCACGCTGCCGGTGGTGTACTTCGCACTCGCGCTACCCGTGCTCGGACTCGACGAGCGGTGGGGGCTGGCTGCTCCGGTGATGCTCGCCGCGTCGATCGGCTGGGGACGGCACAACGACGTGGCGTACGACTCGACCGCGCTCTATATGGACATCGCCGCGGGACGCATCGGCCGCGCGGTCATGACGGGCCGCACGCAGGCCGTGCTGGTGTGGTCCGTGCCGCTGGTCACGGTCGCTGGGGTCGCAGTGCTCGCGTGGTCGGGCCGCTGGGAGGCGGCGCCGGGGTTGATCGGCGCGTGCGTGGGTGCGCTCGGCGTCACCCTGGGAATCTCGGCAGTGACGTCGGTGCTGCTGCCTTACCGCGCGCCGGCCCCCGGACAGAACCCGTTCGGCGCGGAGGTGGGCTCCGTGGGCGCGAGCCTGGTCGCGCAGGTGGTGTCGGGCCTGGCGATGGCCGCCGCCTTGCCGCTGGTGACAGTCGCCTTCGTGCTGTCCCTGACGGCCGATGCGCGGTGGGGCTGGCTCGCCCTGCTCGCCGGGGTGGGGCTCGGCACGGCGGGCGCGGTTTTTGGCGTGCGTGCGGCAGGGTCGCTCTACGACCGGCGCGCGGGCCGGTTGCTCGCCGCCGTCTCCTAGCAGCGCCGTAAGATGGGCGGCATGAGCGAGACTCTGGACCCACAGTCGGATCCCGGGTCGCCCCAGGGCGGCACCGCGACCATCGAGCGCGTCGACACCCGCGAGCTAGCGGAACCGGGCGATGCCGAGCGCTTCGCGCACTACGTGCGCAAGGAGAAGATCATGGAGTCCGCGTTGTCGGGCGAACCCGTGATCGCGCTATGCGGCAAGGTGTGGGTGCCCGGCCGTGACCCGAACAAGTTCCCGGTGTGCCCCGCATGCAAGGACATCATCGACAGCCAGTTCGGCAGCGGCGACGGGGACGACTGAGACCCAGCCCGCGACCGCCCGTGCGTGCCGCCTCCCGGCCGTGCCCGCGCATCGGCCCTAGGCTGGAGGGGTGTCCACGCAGGAGGAACTCGAGCGCGCCGGCGCCGTCGCGATCCGCACGGACGAGCCTTGGGTCACCATCGTGTGGAACGATCCCGTCAACCTCATGAGTTACGTCACCCACGTGTTCCAGACCTACTTTGGCATTTCGCGCCACGACGCCGAGGCGCGCATGCGCGAGGTCCACGAGAACGGGCGGTCCGTGGTGAGCTCAGGGGGGCGCGAACAGATGGAGGTCGACGTGCAGGCGATGCACGGCTACGGGCTGTGGGCCACGCTGCAACGGAGCGGCCAGTGAAGGGCTTCACCGCGCGCGAACACAATGCGGTCGCGGAGCTCGACGACGAGGAGCGCATGGTGATCGCGCGCATCGTTGCGGACGTGGGGCTGCTGCTGAGCGGAGAGCAGTTCGGCATGGACTCGCCGATCGACCGCGACGCGGGCTCGGACGAGGCGGACGAGATCTTCCGTCACCTGCGCGGCCTCGAAGAATCGCTCGCCGAGCCGCATGACCCCGCGGTGCTGCGGCTGCTGCCGTCGGCGTCGAGGGACGACCGCGATGTCGCCGACGAGTTCCGCCGGCTCACCGAGCACGACCTTCGGGATCTGAAGGTCGCCCGGCTGCGCACAATGTGGGAGCAACTCAGCGAGGACGGCCCCGAATGGGCCGTGGCAGCGGGGGATGCGATGTCGACCGCCGCGGCTCTCACCGACGTGAGGCTCGTGCTTGCCTCGCGGCTGCGCCTGGACAGCGACGAGGACGCCGAGCGCTTGCACGGGGAGATCGACCTCGCCTCCCACGTGCTGGCGACCGACGCGGAGGACGACCTCGACGTAGACCCCGAGAGAGTCTGGCTCGGGATGCTTTACCAGGCACTGACGTGGCTCCAGGAGTCGCTCGTGCAGTACGCGATCAAGGAGGACACACGTGAGTGACGCGCCCATCGGGGTGTTCGACTCGGGGGTTGGCGGGCTCACGGTGGCCCGCGCCATCATGGACCAGTTGCCACACGAGTCCATCCACTACGTGGGGGACACCAAGTACGGGCCCTACGGACCGCTGTCCATCTCAGAGGTGCGCCGGCACGCGCTGTCGATCATGGACTCGCTGGTCGAGGACGGCGTGAAGATGCTGGTGATCGCGTGCAACACCGCATCGGCCGCAGTGCTGCGCGACGCCCGCGAGAGGTTCTCCCGGGAGCGCGGCGTGCCGGTGGTCGAGGTGATCGTCCCGGCCGTGAGGCGTGCGGCGGCGCTGACCAAGTCCGGCCGCATCGGCGTGATCGGCACCACCGCGACCATCACCTCGGGCGCTTACGACGACGCGCTCGCGGCCGCGCCCGACATCGCCGTGCACTCGCAGGCGTGCCCGCGGTTCGTCGGGCTGGTCGAACGCGGCATCACGTCCGGCCCGGAGGTGATCGATATCGCCCGCGAGTACCTCGCGCCGCTGCAGGCCGCGGACGTGGACACGCTCATCCTCGGCTGCACGCACTACCC
>JBKBNW010000017.1:0-19892 GCA_046295115.1 Demequina sp. | reverse complement strand
CGGTGATCGGTCGTTAGGGTGAGCGTGACTATGAGTGACGACGCCGCAACCACCGCCGCCTCCGTGGCCCACCCGGCCCCCGCGTCGGCCGTCCCGAGCCGTGGCAGGCTGCGCGCCGAGGTGCTCATCGTGCTGGGCCTGTCGCTGGGGTACTACGCGATCACCGCGGCGCTGCGCCTCATCGAGAGGTACATGGCGGAGCCGCCGATCGGGCAGCAGTCCACGCAGCTCAACCCGTCGCGCTCCCAGATCGACTACATCGACCTCATCTCCCAGGTGGTGCGCCAGCTGTACCTGCTGATGCCGGTCGCGTTGGTGCTGTTCCTGCTCAGCGCCGGGGGCAAGAGCGCGCTGCGCCGGCTGGGCATCACCGGCCACGAGCATTCGGCGTGGAGAGACGTCGGGATGGGAATGGTGCTCGCCGCCGCGATCGGGCTGCCCGGACTGGCGCTGTACGCGGCCGGGCGGGCGATCGGCCAGACCGTGCGGATCGACACCTCGGGGCTACCCGATGCGTGGTGGACCGCGACCATTTTGCTGTTTTCGGCCGCCGTCGCCGGCGTGCTCGAGGAGACCATCGCCGTCGGCTACCTGATGACCCGGCTGCAGGAGATGCGATGGTCTGCGACCGGGGCGATCGTCGCATCGGCGCTGTTGCGCGGTGCGTACCACCTCTACCAGGGCTGGCCGATGGCGCTCGGCAACGTGGTGATGGGGTTGGTGTTCGCTTGGGTATTCCATCGCACCGGGAGGCTCGGACCGCTGATCCTCGCGCACTGGACGCTCGACGCCGTGTCGTTCATTGGCCCCGAGGTGGTTCCCGAGGAATGGCTCGTCCAGCTCGGCGTCGTGTGAGCCCGCGACCCGCCTCATAGACTCGCCCCATGGCCACGGATACGACGACGCAGGAAACCCCTGCGCCCGACCCGTTGGCCGGCATCACCATCCACGACGAGCCCGAGATCCGGGTCCATCGCGTCGCAGACCTGATGGCGGCGATCGGCACCACCGTGGGAATCGTGCTGGTGCTGCTGCTGGGGGCGTACAGCCTCGAGACCACCCAGGGATTCACCGAGGATGTGCGCGGAATCTCGCGACTCCTGCAGCGCCTGCTGGTAGCCCCGGTCAACCTGTTGTCCGGCATCGTCACGCTGATCGTGCCCGCCGCCGTCATCATCGACCTCGCCGTGCGCCGCGAACCGCGCCGCATCCTCGAGGTGCTGGGCGCCTCGGTGCTGGCGTTCGTGGCCACGGTTGTCGCCGTGATCACCACCCGCATGTTCGGCGCCGACGAGTTGGTGTCGAGCCTGGCGGTGCGCGGCTCCGAGGGCGAGTTTGTGATCCAGCTGCCGGCGTACCTGGCGGCGGTCTCCGCCATGCTCACGGCCGCGGGGCTACGCACCACGCGTCGCGTGCTGTCCGTGTCGTGGACGCTGCTGTGGGTGGCGGCGGCCGTGGGAGTCATCTCCGGCATCGTCACCCTGCCCGCCGCGATCACGGTGGTGCTCATCGGTCGGGTGACCGGACTGATGCTGAGATGGGCACTCGGCTCCACGGCGGACCGCGCCTACGGGGAGGCGCTGGTGGACGGGATTCGCCGCGCCGGCTTCAACCCGCGGCTCGTGCTGAGGGCCGATGCGCGGGGCGCCTACGAGCCCACCGACGTTGACGCCGTCTCTGCCGCTATCGGTCGCACCCGCTCGGGACGCGTGTACGACGTCACGACGGTAGAGGGCCACCACCTCATCGTCAACGCCCTCGATGGCGACCAGCACGCCGCGGGGTTTGTGGCCAAGCTGTGGGGGACCATCCGGTTCCGCGGCGTGGACGCGCGCGCCGAGGTGAGCCTGCGACACACTGCCGAGTCGACCGCACTGGCATCTCATGCGGCGCGCACCGCCGGAGTGCGCACGGCCCGCGTGCTCGGCATGAGCCAGGCGCGCGACACGGTGATCACCGTCTACCAGCGGCCCGTGGCCTCGTACGCGCTGTGCGACATGGAACCCGAGGACATCACCGACGAGGTGCTCGACGCGATCTGGGCGGAGGTGAACTGCGCACACGGTGCCGGGATCGCGCATAGGGCGCTCAGCGCACACACCGTCCTCGTGGGCGATGACGATGCGACCGGGCAGCCGATGGTGTGGCTCACCACGTGGGAGATGGGCGAGGTCGCGGCGTCCCGGCTGTCGCGCCGGCTCGACGATGTGCAGGTGCTGGCGGCGACCGCGACGCTGGTGGGCGCGGACAGGGCTGTCGCGGCAGCCTTCAGAGCGCTCGACGACGACTTGGTGGAGCAGGTGGCGCCGCTGTTGCAGTACATCGTGCTGCCACGCGAGACGCGCCAAGCCGTCAAGGCACAGGACACGCTGATGCAGCAGATCCGCACGCTGATCGTCCAGCGCCTGCCCGACGTCAGCACCGAGCAGCAAAACATCGCGCGGTTCGGGTGGCGCACGGTGTTCACCGTCGCAGCAGCCGTGATCGCCGGTGGCATCGTGCTCACGTTCTTTAGCGCGCAAGACGTGGTGTCGGCGCTCCGCGAGGCAAATCTGTGGTGGATTCTCGGCGCCTTGTCATGGTCGCTACTGACCTTCGTGGGCGCGGCGTTGGCGATGCTCGCCTTCTCGCCAATCAAGTTGCCGTGGTTCCGAGTCATCCTCGTTCAGGTCGCCGCCGCGTATGTCGCGCTGGCCGTCCCCGCCGGCGTGGGCCCGGCAGCGCTGAACCTTCGCACTCTCACCAAGAGGCGCGTCGCCGGGCCTATCGCGGTCGCCACCGTGGCCCTCGTGCAAGTGAGCGCGATCGTGGTGACTGTGGTCGGGCTGCTCGCCTTGACGATGATCACGGGTTCGGAGGGCACGCTCGCAGCTCTGCCATCGACCGCCGTGCTGATTGGCATCGGGTCGGTTGCCGTGGTCGTCACGCTCGCGCTGTTGGTGCCAGCGGTGCGGCGGTGGGTCGCCGCGAAGGTGATGCCTCCGCTGCGACAGACGTGGCCGCGCCTGGTACAGGTGCTAGGCCAGCCGGGACGTCTGCTGCTCGGCCTTGGTGGCAACTTTCTGCAGACCGCGGCCTATGTGGGCGCCTTTTACTGCACTCTGCAGGCCTTCGGCCAAGAGCTCGCGGTCATCGACGTCGCGGTGCTGTTCTTCCTGTCGAACGCGGCAGGCGCGATCATCCCCACCCCAGGCGGACTCGGAGCGGTCGAGGCGGCCCTCATCGCCGGCCTCGCGTCGGCAGGCATCCCCTGGGCGGTCGCGACTCCGGTCGTGGTGATCTACCGCCTGCTCACTTACTGGGCCCGCGTGCCGATGGGCTATGCCGCGTTCAAGTTCCTGCAGCGTAAGGGCGAGTTGTAGCGGTCGCCCCCGGGGGCGCCCCGATCAGCCCTGCGCCGGGCCTCAAGCCACGGCACGCTCGCGCGGGATCCCGGCCACGCGAGCAGTCAGCCACGCCACACCGCCCACGCCGAGCAGTGCGAGCGGCAGGAAGACGGCGGCGCCGGCGAAACCGGCCACCGCCAAGGCCAGCGGCGCGGCGATCTGCCTCACCTCGACGCGCCCCGAACGCGCCAAGGTGAGCGCAATCGCCGCCACAGCCGCAAGCGCCGTCGCCGTAAGCAGGGTCCACAGGGCCGCCTCCCACAGCGGCACGCCGAACGCGGCCTCGCCGCCCACTGCGACCGACGCCTCGTCGGCTCGGTAACCCGCCACCGCTCCGACGACCACCGTGGCGAGCGCGAGAATGGCCACCAGCAACCACAGCCACACCACGCCGCGTGTCCTCATCCGCTCATCCTTCTCGTCGCGGTGCGCTGAGTCGCGCTGACTCGAACCGAATCGAGCGCCTCCCGCGCGCATCGGTGCGCGCTGCCTGCGGCAACCGTCAACGACTGCTTACTCTCAGGCGACGAGCCCCGTCAAGAGGTCGACCTACATGTCGGGCGCCATGTCGGCGAAGTGTGCATAGTCCTTCTTGAACGCGACCGCGATGGTGTCGGTGGGGCCGGCACGGTGCTTGGCCACGATGAAGTCGGCCTCGCCGGGGCGATTCTCCGCGTCGTAGGCATCGTCGCGGTGGAGCAGGATCACGATGTCCGCGTCTTGCTCGATCGCGCCGGACTCACGCATGTCCGAGAGCATCGGGCGCTTCTCCGAACGCTGCTCGGCGCCACGGTTCAGCTGCGAGATAGCGATCACGGGGACCTCGATCTCCTTCGCCAGCAGCTTGAGCGCTCGGGAGAACTCGGAGACCTCCTGCTGCCGTGACTCGACCTTGCGTCCGGAGCTCATCAGCTGGAGATAGTCGACGACCACGAGACCAAGCCCGTGCTGTTGCTTGAGCCGGCGGCACTTGGCGCGAATCTCCATCAGCGACATGTTGGGGGAGTCGTCGATGTACAGCGGCGCCTTCGAGACCTTT
Organism: Demequina sp.; assembly: GCA_046295115.1. Classification (GTDB taxonomy): domain Bacteria; phylum Actinomycetota; class Actinomycetes; order Actinomycetales; family Demequinaceae; genus Demequina. Next base: position 15,467 of record JBKBNW010000017.1, on the reverse strand, counting down.
GCTGCCGTCTGCGCGAGCCGCTCCCAGTCGTTGGGGCCCATGGGCCCCTTGGTGAGCTTGGACAGCTTCACGCCGGCCTCTGCGGAGAGCATGCGCTTGGTGATCTCCTCGCGGCTCATTTCGAGCGAGAAGATGACGGACGGCTTGTTGTGGGTGATCGACGCGCACCGGGCGATGTCAAGGCCAAGGGTCGACTTGCCAATCGCGGGACGAGCGGCGAGGACGATCATCTGCCCTGCCTGGAAGCCGCCGGTGAGTTCGTCGAGATCCCGGAAGCCGGTGGGGATGCCCAGCATCTGGCCGTCGCGATTGGACGAGGCCTCCACCTGCTCGAGCGTCTGCTCCATGACGTCGCCGATGGCGAGGTAGTCCTCGGAGTTGCGCCTTTCGGTGACGGAGAAAATCTCGGCTTGGGCGCCGTCGACCACCATGTCGACCTCTGCCCCATCCGAGTCGTAGCCCATGGCCGCGATGCGCGTGCCGGCCTCCACCAGGCGGCGAAGGATCGACTGCTCTCGCACCAGCCGCGCGTAATAGCCAGCGGAGGCGGCGGAGGGGACTACGGCAATGAGGGTGTGGAGGTACTCGGCGCCGCCGATGCGCGCGAGCTGATTGGTCCGTTGCAGCTCCGCGCTCACCGTGAGGGCGTCGACCGGGTCGCCAGAGTTGTACAGCTTTACTGCGATGTCGAAGATGGTCTCGTGCGCAGGCTTGTAGAAGTCGTCGCCGCGAACGGACTCGATGACGTCCGCCATCGCGTCCTTCGACAGCAGCATCGAGCCGATCACGCTCTGCTCCGCCTCGACGTTCTGCGGCGGGAGCCGGTCGTAGGTATGGCGCTCAGGGCCATACGCTGCTTCGAGCTCGTCAACCGACATGCGTCTGGGTCTCCCTGTCACTGCTGATACGGGTGCCGCAGCGGTCGCGGCGTCTTTGCTACGAGTGTCCCTCGCTGGTCTGACACGCCAACCTATGGGTCGCGGCGCGGCGGCACAACTCCGCGGCCGCGCGACCCGTGGACAACCCGTGGAGACACGCCGTATTCACAGTGGACGGCTTGTGGATACGAACGCGCGTCGCTTGTGGATAGACATGTGGATGAACAGTCCCAAATATCCCTGAGTCCAGATATACCAGCGGTTTAACCGGATCGGGCGCTGGGGAAAAGTCCGGGAAAAAAGTCGTCGGCGTGTCGCGTGTGGGCGTGTCGGTTTGACGTTTTCCACACCCGCACGTCGTTCCTGGTGGATAGCGCCCCGGCCCCAAAACAGACCCCCGTTGGTCAACCGGGGCCCCCGATCTGTGCATCGGCCGCGCTGCCTGACCACCCCACCCTCGCCCCGACAGTTTGCCCCAATCGCCGACCGTCGCATCGGTGTGTCGCAGCCTTGAGCCCACATCGCACGGCGTGTCGCAGGAGATTTGGTTTGAACTGTCGGCGGTGGTCGGCGGTGGTCGGCGCGTGGCCGGTGCAGGCACGGCAAAGGCCCCGGGCAGCGGCTCCTGCGAGGGAGCCACCGGCCGGGGCCTGAGCGGTACTACTTTGCTGCGACGACCTGGAGTTCGACGGTCGCCGTCACCTCGTCGTGCAGGCTGACCTGCACGGAGTAGGTGCCGGTCGTCTTGATCGCCTGGCCAATGTGGATGCGACGCTTGTCGACCTTGGCGCGGTCGCCGATGGCGTCCGCGACGTCCGCGGGAGTCACGCCGCCGAAGAGACGGCCGGACTCGCCGGCCTTCGCCTCGACCTTGACGGGGTTCGCCTGCAGCGAGTCACGGGCCGCCTGGGCCTCCTCGACGCTGGCGATTTCCTTGTCACGGCGCGCCTTGCGCATCGACGCAATCTGCTTCTCGGCACCCGCCGACCACGGGGTGGCCAGCTTGCGGGGAACGAGGAAGTTGTGCGCGTAGCCGTTCTTGACGTCGACGACGTCACCGGCGACGCCGAGTCCGGAGACCTCGTGGGTCAGGATGAGCTTTGCCATGTCAGACCCCCGATCAGCGGCCGGAGCCGGCGTAGGGGAGCAGGGCCATCTCGCGTGCCACCTTGATGGCGCGCGCGATCTCGCGCTGCTCCTGAACGGACACGCCGGTCACGCGGCGCGAGCGGATCTTCCCGCGGTCGGAGATGAACTTGCGCAGCAAGGCGGTGTCCTTGTAGTCAACGGTGTTGACCTTGGCTGCCTTGAGGGGGTTCACCTTCTTGCGCGGCTTACGAATGTCGGGCTTGGGCATTTTTGGTACTCCTGAAGTGGATCAGTGCTTTAGAACGGGGGCTCGTCAGACGCGGGGGCCGTGGCCCACGGGTCGTTCGAGGAGCCGCCTGCCGGCGCGGAGCCGCCACCGCCACCCGAGAATCCGCCCTGGCCGCCGGAGCCGCCAGAACCTCCTGAGCGCTGCGTGCGCGTCACCTTGGCGGTGGCGTAACGCAGGCTCGGGCCGACCTCGTCGACCTGGATCTCGTTGACAGTGCGCTTCTCGCCGTTGGCCTCCCACGAGCGCGACACCAGGCGGCCGGTCACGATGACCCGCATGCCCTTGGTGAGGGATTCGGCCACGTTCTCCGCGGCCTCGCGCCACAAAGAGCAGCGCATGAACAGGGTTTCTCCGTCCTTGAACTCGTTCGTCTGTCGATCGAACGTGCGTGGAGTCGATGCCACCGTGAAGTTCGCGACCGCCGCGCCGGACTGGATGAATCGCAGTTCCGGGTCGCCGGTCAGATTTCCCACGATGGTGATTGGAGTCTCGCCTGCCATTGTTTTTCCCTCAGTGTCGTGTCGTGTGTGGTTGCAGTCGGGAGAGGCGCTACTTGGCGTCGGGACGCAGCAGCTTGGTGCGAAGAATCGACTCGTTGAGGCCGAGCTGACGCTCGAGCTCCTTGGCCGTGGCGGACTCTGACGTGAAGTTGATTACCACGTAGATGCCGTCGGTCTTCTTCTTGATGGGGTAAGCCAGGCGACGGCGGCCCCAAACGTCGAGCTTGTCGACGGTGCCCTTGTCTCCCGTGATCACCTTCAGGTACTTGTCGAGTGACGGCTGAACCGTACGCTCGTCAACCTCAGGGTCGAGAATGACCATCATTTCGTACTGACGCATCGAATACCCACCTCCTCTGGACTTATGCGGCCACGGACGTTCCGTGGCAGGAGGGTTGATGCCTTGCGGCCCGCACGCCATGGAAGCGCGAGGGCCACCGATAAGGATACCGTGCGCGGGCCTTGCAAGGGAATCGTTATCCACAGGTAGCGTGGGTCCGGTGAGCGACAGACGGCCGATGCGCGTGGAACAGGTCTCCGACGACCGCTTTTTGGACCTTGCTTTAGGTTCCGGGGAGCCCGTGCCCATCGAGCAGTCGCCCGCGTGGGACGCCTACGACGACTCGGTCGCCGCGCGCACATTCTGGCGCCGGCTCGCGATTATGCGCGGCGACGCTCCCGTGGCCGTGATCGCGTTCACCGAGTACACGGGACGCGGATTCCAGTACCTGTGGGCCAAGCACGGCCCCATTTGGATCGCGGAGCAGACGCCCGAGGCCGAGCGCGCATTGCGCGACGCCCTGCGCACGTACATCGCCGCCGAGGCGCCACACATTGTGTTCGCGCGTCTTCACGCGCGACACCCCGCCTCTGACCTGAGCGAACTGTTGCAGACGGTGACCTACGACCGCACCGTCGTCATCGACCTGACCCCCGACGAGGACGACATCTTCGCGTCCTTCGCCAAGCGCCGCCGCACCGGCATTCGCAAGGCGCTGCGCGACGAACACTTTGAGCTCACCGACGAGTCTGGGCTGTCGCGCGAGGCGTTCGGCGAGCTGTACGCGATCTACGAGGAGACCGCCGAACGCGACGAGTTCGGCATCTACGACGCGGACACGTACTACGCGATGATCGCGGCGCTGGGCGAACATGCCCGGGTGTTCGTCGCGCGCCGTACCGACGCGGGTACGGCCGATGCGCCACTCAAGCCCGGTCGCGCGGTCGCCTGGGTGATCGTCACCACCTACGACGGATTGGCGACGAGCTATTACGCCGGCGCCAACCACGAGGCCCGCGGCACCAACGCCGTGATGCTGCTGCGGTGGCACGTGATGCGCGTGCTGAAGGCCGAGGGGGTGACGAGTTACGACCTCATGGGCGTCGACTCCGACCGCGCGCCACAGTTGAAGAGCGTGGGCGATTTCAAGCGCCAGTTCGCCGACGAGACGGCCGTCGACGGCGCGTGGGATGTTCCCATCAAGACGCTCCGCTACCGGGCGCTGGTGCTGGCGCTGCGACTCAAGCGCGCCCTTCGCCGCTGACCACCCGCATCCGACCGCCCGCCGCCCGTCTGCAGGGTATTGGTACCCTCGCATCTGAGAACGACGCGCATGCGCCCGGGCGGAACACTTGACTGCGGTGCGTCAACCACGACGAGTCGCATTCGAGGGAGTACATGATTCACCCGCGTTCCCGCCCGTTTGAGAACGACGAACGGCCCCTGGACTGGCACCGGCGCCAGCAGATCTGGATGCTGGCGGTCACGCTGCTCCTCACGGACGCGATGCTGTTCGCAGCCAACATCGTTCATCTGGCCTCGAACGACTCTCACGAACCCACCAGCATGTTCAGCGGGTGGATGTGGAATGGCGACTACGACCGCTCCCACATCGAGATGTTCGCTCACGTGCAGATCATCGGCGGTGCGGTGATGCTCGCGTTCCTCGCGCTCAGCCGGCGCTCGCTGGTCTACGCAGCGTGGTCGTTCGGCCTGACGGCGCTGTTCATCGACGACTTCTTCCGGATCCATGAGGACATGGGCGGCTTCTTGGTCGTCTACGGATACGTGGAGCCGATGGCGGGCCTGCGCGCCCAGGACGTCGGTGAACTCGTCATTCTGGGCATCGGGGCGGCCGTGGTGGGCACCTTGCTTGTCGTCACGTTCTTCCGGGCCTCCGGCATCGACCGGCGCAACTCGCTCGTGCTGGCCGCCTGGCTCGGCGTGCTCGCCTTCTTCGCCGTGGGCGTGGACCAGCTCAGCGTGATCCTCGCACCCCACGTCCCCCACGCAGTCACAGTCGGCCTGGTACTCACGGAGACCGCGGGTGAGCTGGTGGGCATGACCCTCATCGTGCTCGCGATCCACCGCATGACCCTCCACCAGCGCGCGCCGGACACCGCGGGCGCGCAGGCTGGCACCCAGCCAGCCCGCGCATCGGCCGCGCTGGAGTAGCCGAACGATCAGCGGCAGACCGCATCGGCCGCCTTGCTCAAGCCCCCGTGTCCCTGGGGAGGCCTAAGGCTCCACTGGCGCGATGGTGGGCTCGCGGGACGGCACCGGCGCTGCGGTCGTCGGCTCCGGCGCAGGCTCGGGCTCTTCCGGCTCAGGCTCTGGCTCTTCCGGCTCGGGCTCCGGAGCTGGGGGCGGAGTCGTGGTCTCGGTGGGCGTAGGGCTCGGGGACGGCGCTGGCGGAGCGATCTCGCGGACCTCGCCCACGTTCGCGCGCGGCGGGAAGTCCACGACCTCCATCGGCTCCAAGATCGGCTCCATCATCCACGTCCACACCCGCGACGGGATGGTCGAGCCGGTGATCTGCGAGAAGCCGCCGAATGGCGTGATCTGCTCTGCTGAGCCGTCTTCACCCACCTGATACAGCGACACTGACCCGACGATCTGGGGCGAGAAGCCCACGAACCACGCGGAGCGATTCTCGTTCGAGGTGCCGGTCTTGCCCGCGAGGGGTCGGCCGATTCGGTTGGCGTACTCGCCGGAGCCAAATTCGACCACCTGCTGCAACGCGTACGTCGTGTCGGCGATGACGTCATCGGCAAACACGCGCTCGCCCTCGACCTCGTGCTCGTAGACCACGTCGCCGCCGGAGTCGGTCACGGTCTGCACCATGTACGGCTCGGTGCGAACGCCGCCGTTCGCGATCGTCGCGTAGGCGTGAACCATATCGAGGGCGTGAGGCGAGGCGGAGCCGAGCACGTTCGACGGGTTGGGCTCGAGGCCGCGCGTGTCTTCCGGGATGCCCGCCTTGATCGCGGTGTCCATGACCACCTGCGGCGTGACCTCGAGGCCGAGCTGCACGTAGGAGGTGTTGACCGAACTCTGGGTGGCCCGCACCAGGTCGATGACGCCGTAGTCGACACCGCCAAAGTTGCGCACGGGCCGCTCGAACCCCTCGAACTCCATCTCATTATTCGACAGGTACTCCGTGCCGAGGCCGATGCCCCGCTCGAGCCCGGCGATCAGCGCGAACGGCTTGAAGGTCGAACCCGCCTGCGCGATGTCCTGGGTGACAGCATTGCGCTGGATCTCCAGGTAGTCGGGCCCGCCGTACATGGACGTGATGCCGCCCGTCGCGGCGTCCATGGTGACGGCGGCGACGCGCAGGTTATCGGCGTGGTCGTCGGGCATCTCGGCCACCGCGTCTTCCGCGGCGCGCTGGTGCTCGGGCACGATCGTCGTCGTGATCCGGTAGCCCAGCGACTCAATTTCCTCCTGCGAGGCTCCCGTGCGCTCCGCGACCTCGGCCAACGCTGTGCGAAGGATGTACCCGGCCGTGCCGGCGTAGACGTCCGAGTTCTGATACTCGATCGGCTCGGGGAACTCGGTGATCTCTTCGCGCTCGTCCTGGGTGAGGAAATCGGCGTCCACCATGCCGTCAAGCACGTAGTTCCAGCGCTGCTCGGCGCGCTCGCGGTTCATGCGTGGGTCCCACGCGCTTGGCGCCGGGACGATGCCCGCCAGCATCGCGGACTCGGACAGCGTCAGGTCCGCGGCCGGCTTGCCGTAGTACTGGTCGGCGGCGGCCTGGATGCCGTATGCGCCGCGGCCAAAGTAGATGGTGTTGAGGTAGTTGCCCAACACCTCCTCCTTGGACTGCTGCTGGTCGATCTTGAGCGCGAGCAGGGTCTCGTCGATCTTGCCCGGAATCGAGGTGGTGGTCTCACCGACGTAATAGCGCTCCACGTACTGCTGGGTGATGGACGAGCCGCCCTGCTGCTCATTCATCACGACAGTGCGGAACAGTGCGCGAGACATTCCCAGCACGTCGATCCCGGGGTTGGTCCAGAAGCTGCGGTCCTCGGCCGCGACCAACGCGTTGCCGACGTGGTCCGGGAGGGTGCCGATCTCGACGACCTCGCGGTTCGCCACTCCCAGGCGCCCCAGCTCGGTCTCGCCGTCGGCGTAGTAGAACGTCGAGGCCTGCGCCTGCGCGAAGTCGTCCGGCTCGGGAACGTCCAGTCCGGTGTACCTGATGATCAGCGCGATCAGCCCGATCAGCGCGACCGCGAGGCCGGCGATCAGCGCGCCGAAGCCGATGCGGCGCAGCCAGCGCTTCCAGCGCGGCTGGTCCCCGTGGGTGGTGCGCTTGCCGCCGCCACCACCGCCTTTGCCGCCCTTGGCGGCGGGCCTCTTGGCGCCCGCTCCCGATGCCGCGGTGGTACGCGCTCCGGTGCTGCGCGTTCCGGTACTGCGCGTTCCGCCACGAGGCGTCCCGCTCGAACCCCGTCCGGCCGATGCGCCGGTGGCGTTGGTCGCGCTCCACGGGGGCATGCCGTTCGCGGGCGCACCCGAGGAGTCGCGCCTCACGCCCGTGGAGGCGCGCGTGGGCTGCGCTCCGGTCGTGGAACGCGTGCTTCTGCGCTGCGGGGTCTTCCGCTGCGGGCTACTCGAATCGGTCACTGTGTTCTCACCCTAGGGAGATCGGGGCAGGTCGGGGGTGCGGCCCGCCGTAGCATCGGCGCTTGGAATAGCGGCCAATGCGTCGGTCACGTCAGTAACGCGCGACGGCGCCGAATCGTGGCGGGGCGCTCGTTCCCGCGCACCAGCACGCTAGTCGATGTATCGTGTCGATACAACCCACTGCTATGGTGATCGTCTGCCCCACCGAGGGGCACGCGACGCCCTCCCCCCGGGGTGCCGGGAGCCGAACGAGAGGAGAGATCATGGCCAAGACTGACGTGCTCTCGCTCGCGATTCTCGGCATGCTATCCGAGCAGCCGCTTCACGGATATCAGATCCGCAAGCGACTGGGGAGCGAGCTGGGTCCGTTCCGCGCCCTCAGCTACGGCTCGCTGTATCCGTGCCTCAAGCGCATGGTCGCCGCCGGGCTCATCGCGACGGACGACCGCGACGACAGCGTGGTCCGTGCGACCGCCTCCAAGCGCTCGCGCATCTCCTACAAGCTCACCGACTCGGGCCACGCCCGACTGGCCGAGGAGCTCGCGAGTTCAGGCGCATCCTCGTGGGACGACGACACCTTCGACGTGCGCTTCTCCATGTTCGAGCGCACGGACTCGGTGACCCGCCTGCGGATCCTCGAGGGGCGCCGGTCGCGCCTCGCGGAACGACTTGAAGAGGTCGCCGAGGCCCTTCAGCGCGTGCGCGAGCGTCACGACGCTTACACCACCGAACTTCACCGCCACGGCCTCGAGAGGGTCGAGCGGGAGGTCGAATGGCTTGACCGACTCATCGAGAACGAACGATCCGCTACCCGCGGAGACAACAACAACACCGCTTCCGCGGGCAACAACTAAGGAGAAATCATGGGTGCACTTCGCGTCGCCATTGTCGGCGTCGGAAACTGCGCGACGTCCCTCGTCCAGGGCGTGGAGTTCTACAAGGACCGCGTCGCCGGCGAGACCGTCCCGGGCCTCATGCACGTCCAGTTTGGCGACTACCACATCTCGGACATCGAGTTCGTGGCGGCGTTCGACGTCGACTCGCTGAAGGTGGGCAAGGAACTCGTCGAGGCGACCCAGTCCTCCGAGAACAACACCATCAAGATCTGCGACGTCCCCAAGACCGACATCCAGGTGCAGCGCGGCCACACCCTCGATGGCCTGGGCAAGTACTACAGGGAGACCATCGTCGAGTCAGACGAGACCCCCGTGGACATCGTCAAGGTGCTGCGCGAGACCAAGGCGGACGTGCTCGTGTGCTACCTGCCCGTGGGCTCCGAAGAGGCCGCCAAGTTCTACGCCCAGTGCGCGATCGACGCGAACGTGGCGTTCGTCAACGCCCTCCCCGTGTTCATCGCCTCTGACCCCGTGTGGGCCAAGAAGTTCGAAGACGCCGGCGTCCCGATCGTTGGCGACGACATCAAGTCGCAGGTGGGCGCGACCATCACCCACCGCGTGATGGCCCGACTGTTCGAAGAGCGCGGCGTCGCGCTGGACCGCACGTACCAGCTGAACGTCGGCGGCAACATGGACTTCAAGAACATGCTCGAGCGTGACCGCCTCGAGTCCAAGAAGATCTCGAAGACCCAGGCCGTCACCTCCAACCTGGAGGGTTCGCTCAAGGACCTCAAGGACTCGCGCGACGTGCACATTGGCCCGTCGGACTACGTCGCCTGGCTCGACGACCGCAAGTGGGCGTATGTGCGCCTCGAGGGCCGCGCCTTCGGCGAGGTGCCCCTGACGCTCGAGTACAAGCTCGAGGTGTGGGACTCGCCCAACTCGGCAGGCATCATCATCGACGCGATCCGCGCCGCCAAGATCGCCAAGGACCGTGGCGTGGGTGGGCCGATCCTGTCGGCCTCGACCTACTTCATGAAGTCGCCGCCGGTCCAGATGGAGGACTCGAAGGGCCGCGCCCAGCTCGAGGCCTTCATCGCCGGGGACATCGAGCGGTAGCCGTTCGCCGACTGCACGCAGATGGGCCCGGTCACCACCGCTTGAATACAAGCTGCGGTGACCGGGCCCATTCGCTGTGTCTGTGTCGCTACCGCTTACGCGACCTCACGCTCGATGGCCGCGGGGATCGACGTCTCGCCGCTCACGGCCTCCCACTGCTTGCCGGCCGTCGCGGGCTGGTCCAGGGAGTCGGCCAGTAGGTGGGCGACGTCGGCGCGCGGGATGCTGCCCTGGTCGACGGATTCTCCGAGCGCGACTTTGCCGCTCGCGGCGTCGTCGGTCAGGCCACCGGGACGAATGATCGTCCACGACAGGCCCGAGTCGCGCAGTGCCGCATCGGCGTCGCGCTTGGCCTCGACATAGGCCTTCCACACGGGCTCGGTGTCGTCCGGCACCGGGTTGTCCACGCCGAACGCGGACACCTGCACGAACCGGTCAATGCCCGCGGCCTTCGCGCCCGCAATCGACTTGAGGGATCCCTCGAGGTCGACGGTGCGCTTGCGGTCGATGTCGCCGTCGGGGCCGCCGCCGGCCGCGAACACAACGGCGTCGCAACCCTCGAACGCCGTGGCGAAGTCGTCCTCAGTCGCGGCCTCAATGTCGAGTTGGCGCGGTTCGGTGCCGAGGCCTGCGAGTTCGAGTAGCTGCTCCTGCTTGCGAGCAAGTGGCACCACGGTCTTGCCGCGGCCCTTCAGGATCGGGATGAGCTGCAGTGCGACCTTGCCGTGGCCGCCCACAATGGCGATGCGCTGGGGTGTAGTGGTCATCCCCCCACCATGCATGCTGCGCTGCCCCAATGCACGCTCGTTCGCGCTCGGTGGAAGTGGGAATGGACGGCACGCGGCCGATGCGCGCGCCGGCTCACGCTCTCACCTCGCGCCACGCACCCGGCGCCACACTCCCAGCCGAGCGGGCCATCCCCCGCACCGGTGCGATCAGCCAAACCGCGCATCGGCCGCCAGGAAGGTGCCTACTGCGGCGGGGCGTAGCCGGGAGAGCCCAGGGGCGCCTGCCCGTACGCGTCGTACTGGCCGCGGACCGCGGACTTGGGGTCAGGGCCCCACCGATTGGTGCCGGGCTGCGAATCCATGACCGCCATGATGAGCGGCACAATGCCCAGGCTGACGAAGTTGAGCCACAGCCAGTGACCCGACTGGCCCATGTCGTGCAGGCGGCGCGCCCACGCGGCGTACATCGGGATGGTCACGGCGACCATCGCCAGCACCACCACGGTCATCGCCAGGAAGAACACCGCGAGCCCTGCGCCCGAGGGGTCGCCAGCGCCCTCCGACATGGGAAGGACCGACAGCGCGGTGATCAGCATCAACGCGGCGCCCACGACCGACAGCAGCTGCACGAACAAGTAGAAAAGCCAGAACTCGGAGCGTCGGGCGCGGCCCGAGAAGGTGGCGTAGTTGCCGAAAGCGCTCTTGATCGCCTGTCCAAACCCCATGATGAACCCTCCTGGTAATGCCGCGACTCGCGGCTGATCGTGAGCGTAACGCGTCGTCGTGCCGCGGTCCATGGGCGGGTACGCCGTGCCGTCGATTGCGCACGAGCATGCCGTCCCGCGCCGCTACCGAGCACGAGGTGCCGTGACGCTTCCTCGCCCGCGCATCGGCCGTGTGCCGTGCGGTGCGCCAGCCCGACCGGCGTGGGCCCTAGGCTGTCGCCATGTCGTTCGCCAGCGATCTCTCGCGCCTGTGGCGCTCGGACGGCTTTCGCCGGCTCACGTACGTGCGACTGCTGTCGCAGGGCGGCGACGGAATGTTCCAGGTCGGGATCGCCGCGGCGTTCTTCTTCGACCCGACTCAGGCCGCGACTCCCGGCGCGATTGCGGCCGGCTTCGCCGTGCTGCTGGCCCCGTTCACCCTGGTCGGTCCGTTCGTAGGGCCGCTCATCGACAGGTGGCAGCGTCAGCGCATCCTGCTCGTGGGGAACCTGGTGCGGCTGGGGCTCGTCGCGCTGATCTGTGCGCTGCTGCTCGCCGGCGGGCCGGTGTGGACTCTCTACTTGACGGCGCTGCTCACGCTGTCGGTCAACCGGTTCCTGCTCGCGTCCATGACGGCCGGGCTGCCGCGAGTGGTCGACCGGCACGACCTGCTCGCCGCGAACGCGATCCAGCCCACCCTCGGCACGGTTGCCGCGGCGGTGGGCGGGGCTGTCGGCGGGATCGTGACGTTCGTCGCGCCTCAGGTGACGGACACGAGCCTCGCGCTGTCGGCGCTGGCCGCCGGGGGTCTGGCGTTCGGGCTGGCGTCGTGGGCCACCCTGCTGCTCGGGCGGCGCCAATTGGGGCCGCTGCACCCGCTCGAGCAGCTGCGGCTCGGCGCGCAGGTGCGCGAGCTCGGGACGGAACTGGGGACGGCCGTGCGATACCTGCACGCGCGCGTCACCCCGTTCCACGCGCTGACGGTGATGGCCGCGCAGCGGCTGCTGTACGGCGTGATGTTCGTCGCGTCGATCCTGATCTCGCGCCACGTGCTCGGCGACCCGGACCGGCCCGAGCAGGCGCTGGGGAACTTCACATTGGTGGTGGCCTTCGCTGCCGTCGGGTTCGGTGCCGCCGCAGTGCTCACCCCGATGTTCGGCTCACGGTTCACGCGGCACCAGTGGATCGTGCTGTGCCTGTGCGTGGGCGCCGTCGGGCAGACCGCGCTCGCCGTGTCGATGGAGCCGTGGTCGCTGTTCGCGGCGGCGGTGGTGGTGAGCTTCGCGGTGCAGGGCGCCAAGATCGCCGTCGACACGATCGTCCAACGCGACACCGAGGACGAGGTGCGCGGGCGCGCGTTCACGCTGTACGACATGGCCTACAACGTGGCGTTCATCTCGAGCGCGGTGATCGGCGGGCTGGTGCTGCCGGACAACGGCTACTCACGTGTGGTGATGGCGGTGCTGGTGGCGCTGTACATCGTGACGGCGCTGATCTTCGCCCGCGCCCCGCGCGAACCCTCGCCGGCCACCCTCCCCGCGCGCCCCTAGCCCCCCTGCCGCCCGGCCACCCCGCCACCTAGCCGCCCTGCCGCCCGGCCCCCCTGCCGCCCGGCCCCCCCGCCACCTAGCCGCCCGGCCATCCCGCCACCCGGCCCCCCCGAAGTAGGAAGCTCAGTACTCCCACGCCGCGCTTCTTCGATCCTGTAGGAACGCCAGCACTCATTACGTGGAACTGCGGCTACGCAGTACTTGCAGGGCAATCGCTCGGCACCATTCCGGGCGGTTCGTGACGTCGACGAACGAGAAACGAACGGTGAGGATGGACTGTGACGCAAGGACCGCGTCACGCCGACGATCACTTCGCTGCGCGGCGGGATCAGAATGCGTGCCATCACCGTCGAGCTCAAATGCCGTCCGGGAGCCCGGGTCGTACGCATCGATCCGAAAGGTCTGGCCGGAGATCCGTACCCGATGTTGCAACACCAACCCGTCAAAGTCCCGGCCCACGAAGACTCGAGTGACCGCCCTGTCCTCGAGGTAACTCTCTACGCCCTGACCCGCGAGGGTGAGCAGCCTGACAAGCTCACCCCGTCCGCGTGCGCGCGGTAACTTCGCCAGCCGATCGAGGGTGCGGTCGACGGAGACCCCGTTGGCGCAGGCGCGGTACACCAAGTCGGCCCTTGACGCCCGCGGCTCTCTCGCGAAGGCATGGATCAGCGCGTCCTCTGGCTTGGCAAGAACCAGTCCGCCGGCTGCCTACATTCGCTCGAAGAGGAGGGTCTGGCTCACGACGTGTAGCCACGGCTCAATACGTCGATGACAGCCGCGCGGCACCACCAGGCTCACTTCTGCCGGAGGGTCAGACAGAAGGCGCCACTCGGACAGAGCCGCTCGCCCCGTCACAGCGGACCCTTCTGGCGCCCATCTGGATGCCGCCCTGGCGCGCACGTGGGGAGAGGCGGCATGGGCAGCGGGGGCGTACAGGTTGGGAAGCACTCGGGTCAGATCGCCCCGCGCGAGCGCGCCGGCGATTCCGTTGCGGCTCATGGACAAGAGCAACTCGGAGTAGGTCCAGGGGCCGAGCTCAACGGCTATCACGGAGCGAGGGAGTTTCACCTATCCAGGTGTAGTGATCCTGACCTCGACGCGGGGGGCGCCGGCTCAATCTGTGGATAGGCGCAAGGGTTCCCGAGTACTGGCTCTCCTACAGGACGTGCCTCACGGGTTAAGTGAGTACTGACGTTCCTAGTTTGTGGGGAAGGGGGGCGGGGGTGGGGACACGGGCGGGGGTGGGGAAACCGGTGGGGGTGGGGGTGGGGACACCGGCGGGGGCGGGTTTACGGGCAGGGGTGGGGGCGAGGACACGGGGGGCGGGGTCACCGAGCCCGGTGCGCGGGTCGACAATGCGTCGGCCGCGGCAAGCAGCGCGTTCGCCGTGGCGCCTAACGCGTACAACAACGCCAGCACGGCGCCGAGTGGCTCGGTCAGCAGCGCGGTGACCGTGAGCAGCAGGAGCCCCAGGATCGGCACCGTGGCCAAGCCCAACATCAGCCACGGCCACGACCGCCGTCGGGACGACGCGATCCGGTGCGCGATCACAATCACGGCGACCGCGCACGCCAGACCGAGCAGGCCGAGCAACGGCATGGCGAAGCGCCCCACGACCTCAGCCAGGAAGGCATCGCTGAACCCGCCGTCGAGCATGAACACCATGCCGAAGTACAGGGCCGCGGCAGACGCCAGGCCGCCGGGGACGGCCATCAACCATGTCAGCAGGCGCAGCGGGTACACCCGCACCAGCTCGTCGCGGGAGTCCCGCTTTCCCAGCCACATCCCGCCAAACACCAGGGCTGCGAGCCCCGCCATCGCCGGCACCGCGAAAATGACAAGGAAGATCATCAGCTGCTCCTGTCCGCCCACCACGCGAGCAGTTCGGCGCGCGCTCGCTCGTCACCCAGCGGTCCGTGCTCCATCCTGAGTTCAAGCATGTGCTTGTACGCCATTCCCACGTCGCGGCCGGGCCCGATGCCCAGCACCTCCATAATGGCGTTGCCGTCAAGGTCGGGACGGATCGAGTCCACCTCTTCGCGCTCGCGCAGCTCAGCGATGCGGGCCTCAAGGTCGTCATAGGCGAAGGACAGCCGGTCGGCCTTGCGTCGATTGCGCGTGGTGACGTCGGCGCGGGTGAGCCGATGCAGCCGCTCGAGCTGGTCACCGGCGTCGGTGACGTAACGGCGCACCGCCGAGTCGGACCAGCGCGCGTCTGCGTAGCCGTGAAAACGCAGGTGGAGCCCCACCAAGTGAGACACGGCGCGGGTGGTGTCCTTGTCGAACCTCAGCGCCTTCATGCGCTTGGTCGTCATCTTCGCGCCCACCACCTCGTGGTGATGAAAGCTCACGCCGCCGCCGGGCTCGAGCCGGCGCGTGGGCGGCTTGCCGATGTCGTGCAACAGCGCAGCCAGACGCAGCACCAAGTCGGGGGCGGGCACCGGCCCGTCCGCACCCGTCTCCAGCTCGATCGCCTGATCCACGACCGTGAGGGTGTGCTCGTACACATCCTTGTGGTGGTGGTGTTCGTCAACTTCGAGCTGCAGCGCGGGCAGTTCCGGCAGCACGTGCGCGGCGAGCCCCGAGTCCACGAGCGCCCTGAGTCCCGCGCGCGGGGCGGCCCCGAGCAGCAGCTTGGTCAGCTCGTCGCGCACGCGCTCGGCAGACACAATGCCGATGCGCTCGGCGAGCCGGGACATCGCGGCGAACGTCGCGGGCTCGATGTCGAAGCCCAACTGGGAGGCGAATCGCGCGGCCCGCATCATCCGCAGCGGATCGTCACCAAAGGACACCTCGGGCTCGATGGGCGTGCGGAGCAGGCCGCCGCCCAGGTCCTCGAGCCCGCCGTGCAGGTCGACC
>JBKBNW010000016.1:0-20690 GCA_046295115.1 Demequina sp. | reverse complement strand
CGGGCCGCCCCGAAGGGCGGCCCGCGCTTCTACAGTGCGGTGGGACGGTGACTTACGCCTTGCCGAGGATGCGGTTGAGCTTGGTGCTGCAGACGGGGCACGTGGCCTTCGCCATGCGGCGGCCGTTCTCGGAGACGACGACGTTGCCCTCGGTCTCGCGCTTCTCCTTGCACTTCACGCAGTAGAACTCGCCCTTGTATGTTTCGTCAGCCATGAGGCATCTCCTTCACTTGCTCGCCGGGCGCGAATCCGCGCCCCGCTCCGGTGGCCCCTGCGGGCCGATCACCACAAGCGTAGACGGACGAACCGCTAATGCGAGCCAAGCACACGCGTGCCGTGTCGTCCGCGGTCCCGCCTCATCCGCGCGGAGCGCCCCCGTCTGGTGCCGCCCCGGGCGCCCCGTCGGCGTCCGAGTCCCCGTCGCGGGGCGAGGGCCCATCGGTGAGGTCGTCACCGAGGCCGCCAGCGAGCAGCGCCTCGAGAGCCCGATCCACGTCGTCCTCCTCGGCCCCGCCCAGCCATCGCGCGACCCACGCCTGCGGGTCGTCGAGCGCATCGGCCCCGGGGAGGACGTCGGGGTGTGACCACACCCGATCCCGCCCCTCGGGCCCCGCCTCGAGGCTCAGGCGCGCCCATAGTGCAGCCGCCTCTCGCATGCGCCGCGGCCGGAGCTCGAGCCCCAGCAACGTCGCGAACGCGTCTTCCGCCGGGCCGCCGGTGGCGCGCCGGCGCTGCATCATCTCGCGCAGCGCGCCGATCGACGGCAGGTGGGGGGTCCCCGCGCGCACCGTGACCTCTTGCACCCAGCCCTCGATGAGGGCGAGCAGGGTTTCGATGGACTGGAGCGTCTCGCGCTGCTCCTCGCTGTGGTGAGAGGCGAAGATGCCCTGCGTGAGCGCCTCCTGCATCTTCGCGGGCTCCTCGAAGCCGACCTCGCGGACCGCGTCGTCGAGCGCCTCGATGTCGATGCTGATCCCGGCGGCGTACTTCTCGATCAAGGTGTGGAGGTGCCCCGGCAGCCACGTCACTGCGGAGAACAGGCGCACGTGTGCGGCCTCGCGCAACGCGATATAGGCGCGCACCTCGTCCTCGGGCACCCCGAGTCCCTCGGAGAAGGCGTCGATCGCCCCGGGCACGAGCACCACCCGGGGTTCGGCCAACAGTGGGAACCCCAGGTCCGTGGCGCCGAACGCGTCTCGCGCCATCTCGCCTGCGGCCTGACCCACGTGCATCCCGCACACAGTGGGGCTCACCGAGCCGACGAGCGCGGAGGACTCCACTCCCAGGCCATTGCCGCCGCCCTCGGAGCGCAGGATGCCGCTCAACGCCTGCGAGACGCTCGTGGCGACGGGCCCGGCGAGCACGCGCCACGTGGGCAGCGTCGCCTCGATCCACTCCGCGCGGCTCCACACCCGCGGCTCTTGGCCTGACGGGTCGAAGTCGGTGGCCGCGTCGAGCCAGAGCTCGGCGCGTGACACCGCCGCCCGGTGGACGGAAGCGACCTGTGCCGTCACCGACGGGTCGCCGCCCTGCGCCGCCACGCCGCGCGCCACGTCGTGGGCGAGCTGCCAGTTCACGTCCTCACCCTGCGACTGCGCCACCAGCGCACGGATCTGCCCGAGCACGTGGTCCATCATGGCCGGGTTGGACAGCATGCCGCTGGCCTGAGCGAGCGCCGCGGGGTCCATGCCCATCCGCTCGAGCTCCTCGAGCGCGGACTCGGCGTCGTCTCCGAAGAGCTCGCGCAGCAGGCGCATCCACGGGGTCTGATCGTCAGTCACTGAGGTCTCCTGGAGGTCGCGGCGGGCGCCTGGCGCGCACGTGCTTCCAAAGTAACGAACGCATCGGCCATTTTGGCGCGCAGTTCGCTATGAGCAATGATGGAGCGCGTGAGCGCAGCCCCCCCACCGCCGCCGGTCGCCTTCGAGGCCATCGATGGCGACGTCGCCGTCGAAGACACCCGCGATCCCGGTGATCGCCGATCGTTCGTGCTGGCGGTCACGGGGCTCGGTGCGTCAGTGCTGATAGCGCTGCTGTCGGTGCTCCCCGCCCCGTATGCGATTGGCGGCCCCGGCCCCACGTTCGACACGCTCTCGGAAGTCGAGGGCGTGCCGCTGGTGGAGATCAACGGCACCCGCACGTTCGCCGCTTCCGGGGAGCTTCGCCTCACCACCGTGTCTGTGGCGCGCGGGAGTTCCTCCGCGTTCACGCTGGGCCGGGTGCTGCGCGGCTGGGCCGACGAGGCGACCTACGTGGTGCCGGAGGCCGAGGTGTTCGGCACTCCTGGCGAGGAGGAGGTCTTCGAGCAGCAGTCCGCGCAAGCGTGGATCTCATCCCAGGAGTCCGCGACGGTCGCCGCGCTCGAGGCACTCGGTCGGCCCGTGACGGCCGACCTGGAGGTCGCGGAGATTGACCCGTCCTCACTCGCGACGGGCCTGCTGCAGCGCGGAGACGTGATCCTGGAGGCCAATGGCGTTGACGTGCCGACCTTCTCCGCACTGTCCGAGGTGTTGGCCCAGGTGACCGCTGGCGACGACGTCACAGTCAGCTACGAGCGCGGCGGCGAGCCGGGCGAGGCCACCTTCGCCACCCTCGACGACGGCGACGGCGGGGCCATGATGGGACTGTGGATCAACCCGGACTTTGACATTCCGATCGACGTCACCGTGCAGATCGACTCCGTGGGTGGACCGAGCGCTGGACTCATGTTCTCGCTCGCGATCATGGACATGCTGACCGAGGCCGACGAACTGGCTGGGGCACGCGTCGCGGGGACCGGCACGATCAGTGCCTCAGGCGACGTCGGGGCCATCGGCGGGATCGTGATGAAAATGCACGGCGCTGTCCAGGCCGGAGCCGAATACTTCCTGGCACCGTCCGATAATTGCGCCGACGTGGTTGGGAACGTCCCGGCCGGTCTCGACGTCTACTCAGTGGAGACCCTCGACGATGCCTATGAGGCGATCATCGGCATCGGCAACGGCGACACCGACGGACTGCAGGCGTGCCGTTCACCCTGAACTACCCTTGAGATGAATCAACCGCGAAGAAGGACACCTCTGTGACGTTCGACGACGACCGCCGTTCCACTCCGCCGCGACCCGTGCAAGTGCCGCGCAGACGCTCCCCGATGTTCGTGACCGGAGCCGTCATCGCCGTGCTCGTGGTGATCACGGTCATCACCGCGCAGATCTGGACCGAGATCGCCTGGTTCCGTCAGCTCGGCTTCGCCGAGGTGCTCACTACCCAGTGGGTGACGCGAGGCGTGCTGTTCCTCGGGTTCGGCCTGTTCGCCGCGCTGGCGGTGTGGTTCACCCTGTGGATCGCGCGCCGGGTCCGCCCGGCGGTGTCTGGCAAGCGCACCACGTTGGACCAGTACCGAGAGCAGATCCAGCCGCTCGAAAAGACCGTCATGGTCGCTCTGCCCGCCTTCGTCGGGTTGATTGCGGGCGTCGCGATGTCGGCGCGCTGGGTCGACATCCTCGCGTGGATGAACCACGAGCCGTTCGGCGTTGCCGACCCGCAGTTCGGGCTGGACGCGTCGTTCTACGTGTTCACCCTCCCCGTACTGCAGACGCTCGTGGGCTTTGTGCTCACCATCGCGATCCTGTGCACCATCCTCGCAGCCTTCGTCCACCTGCTGTACGGCGGCATCGGCGGCGGCCGTGGGTTCGTCGCCTCGGGAGGCGCCCGCATCCAGCTGGCGATCTCCGGCCTGGTCGTGATGCTCGGCATCGCGGCCAACTACTGGCTGGACCGCTACGCGCTGCTGAACTCGGAGGCTGAGCGCTTCTACGGTGCCTCGTACACCGACGTCAACGCCATCCTGCCGGGCCGCACCATCCTCGTCGGCATCGCGATCCTGGTGGGGCTGCTGTTCCTCGCCGTCATCTGGCGCGGCGACTGGCGTATCCCCGCGGTGGGCGTCTCGCTCATGGTGCTGTCGGCGCTCGTCATCGGCGGCATCTACCCCGCGGTCGTGCAGCGCTTCCAGGTGGAGCCGAATGCTCAGTCGCTCCAGGCGGAGTTCATCCAGCGCAACATCGACGCGACCCTGTACGCCTACGGGCTCAACGACATCGAGGAGATGTCGTACAACGCCGCGACGGAGGCAGAGGCGGACGCGTTGCGCGCGAACGCCGAGACCACCACCCAAATCCGCCTGCTCGACCCGAGCATCGTCGGACCCGCATTCCAGCAGCTGCAGCAGAACAAGCAGTATTACAACTTTGGGGACACGCTGGCGGTGGACCGGTACACGATCGACGGAGAGTCCCGCGACACCGTTATCGCGGTGCGCGAGCTCGACCTCAACGGCCTGTCTAACGAGAACCGCAGCTGGGTCAACGACCACACCGTCTTCACGCACGGGTTCGGCGTGGTGGCCGCGTACGGCAACCGCACCACCGTGGACGGGCAGCCGGCCTTCTACGAGGGCAACATCCCGTCAAACGGCGGGCTTGGCAAGTACGAGCCGCGCATTTACTTTGGCCAGAGCCTTCCCGATTACTCCATCGTGGGCGCTCCCGAAGGAACCACGCCGTGGGAGCTGGACTACCCCGACGACGATTCGCCCACCGGTCAGGTGAACACCACGTACACCGGCGAGGGCGGCCCGAGCATCGGCACCTTCCTCGAGAAGGTGCTCTACGCGATCAAGTTCGGTGAAGAGCAGATCTTCTTCTCCGACCGCGTCACCAGCGAGTCGCAGATTCTCTACAACCGCGATCCGCTGGAGCGCGTCGCCAAGGTGGCGCCCTACCTCGAGCTCGACCAGACGACGTACCCGGCTGTCGTTGATGAGCGCGTTGTGTGGGTCGTCGACGGTTACACCACCACCGGCTCGTTCCCGTACTCCGCCCCCGTGCAGGGAACCGGCATCTTCGCGGGATCGGCCAACTCGCAGTTCCCGGTGTCTCTCAACTACGTGCGGAACTCCGTGAAGGCCACGGTGGACGCCTACGACGGCTCGGTGACGCTGTACGCGTGGGACGACGAGGACCCGATCCTCAAGACCTGGCAGAACATCTTCCCGACCGCGATTGAGCCGCTGTCGTCTATCACGAGCGATCTCATGAGCCACCTGCGCTACCCCGAGGACCTGTTCTCGATCCAGCGCCACCAGCTCCAGCGCTATCACGTGACGGACGCCTCGGCCTTCTACTCGGGCCAGGACGTGTGGTCGACCCCCTCTGACCCGGTTCAGGCCGGCGAGGGCCTCCAGCCGCCGTACTACCTGTCGCTGCAGATGCCGGGCCAGAACGAGCCGTCGTTCTCGCTGACCAGCAACTTCATCCCGGGTGGTAACACCGACCGCAACATTCTCACCGGATACCTCGCAGTCGACTCCGAGACCGGATCCACCGCAGGAGAGATCGCGGAAGGCTACGGGCAGCTCCGCCTGCTCGAGCTGCCACGTGACACGACAATCCCCGGTCCGGGCCAGGTGCAGAACAACTTCAACTCGAACTCCGAGGCGCAGACCACGCTGAACCTGCTGCGCCAAGGTGAGACCGACGTGATCAACGGCAACCTGCTCACCCTCCCGGTGGGCGGCGGACTGCTCTACGTCCAGCCGGTGTACGTCCAGTCCAGCGAGGGCACCCGGGTGCCGCTCCTCCGTCGCGTATTCGTGGCGTTCGGCGACGAGGTCGGCTTCGCTCCGACGCTCCAAGAGGCCCTTGACCAGGTGTTTGGCGAGGGTGCCTCCGATGGTGCTGTGGAGGACCCGCGCCCGCCGACCGAGGGCGGCGAGGCAGTCGCGCCAGGTGAAGAAGGCGACGAGGGAGTTGACCCCGTGGAAGGGGACGAACCCGCCGTCGGCGACGAGACCCCGATCGACCCCGGCACGTTGACGGAGCTCGAGGCCGCACAGGCCGAGCTGCGCGCCGCGCTCACGCGGGCTGAGCAGGCAATCGCCGCCGGTGAGGCGGCGCTCGCCGACGGGGACTTCGCCGCGTATGGCACCGCACAGGACGCGCTTGCCGCCGCCCTTGGGGATGCGATCGCGGCCGACGACCGCGTGTCTGCCATTCAGCGCGGCGCAATGACCGGTGGTGACGCCGCGGACGAGTCCGAAGCCGCGCCGACCGCCGAGCCCACCCCGTAACCCCAGATCGCCACCCCGCTCCGGCGGGGTGGCGCTCGGGGCGGGCCACGGCATCACGATTTGGTGGTGCGGTGGCGGTCGGGTAGAGTCAGTGATTGCCGACGCGGGGTGGAGCAGTTCGGTAGCTCGCCGGGCTCATAACCCGGAGGTCGCAGGTTCAAATCCTGTCCCCGCTACTACAGCGAACGAAAGCCCGGACCAATTGGTCCGGGCTTTTGTGCGTTCCGGAGCGGTTCTCCTGAGTCGCTCATGAACTTTCGATGTCTGCTCGCCTTGACGGGCTGTGGCGGATGTCGCCCGCGCCATAGGCTGTCGCCGTGAAAACCAAGCGCCGCGTGGGACTGCTGGGCGCCACCGGCATCGGTGTCGGATCCATGCTGGGCGCCGGGGTGTTCTCGGGCATGTGGGCCGACGTCATGGCCGCCGGCGACTGGTACCTGGCGGCGCTGGCGATCGCGGCCGTGGTGGCTACTGCGAACGCACTGTCGACCGCACAGCTAGCCGCCCGTCACCCTGTGGCGGGGGGCGCCTATTCTTACGGCCGGCTGGAGTTGGGAGAGGGTGCGGGCCGGCTCGCGGGAGCGGCGTTTGTGGTGGGCAAGACCGCATCGGTAGCCGTAGGCGCCGTCGTGCTCGGCACGTACGCGGTCCCAGGTCACCCCCAGGCTGTGGCCACCGTCGCGATCGCGCTGTGCTGGGCGCTAAATGCGCGCGGCATCACCCGCACCGCGGCAGGCGCCACCGCGATCGCCATCGTGGTCAGCGCCGTGCTCGTGACGCTGGTCGCCATTGCCAGCACCACGGAGCAGTCCTTTGGCTGGTTCGCCTACGCGGCTGCGGCGTCTGAGGCGGCCGATGCGGGAGCAAGCGCGGCGGCGGTGCTGGCCGGGGCATCGGCCGCGTTCTTTGCCTTCGCCGGGTACGCACGGATCGCGACGCTGGGGGAGGAGGTGCGCACGCCCGAGCGCACGATCCCGCGCGCGATTGGCCTCGCGCTCGCGTGGGTGCTCGTGTTGTACATGGGCCTCGCCGTCGCGCTGCGTGCGATGGTCGACCCCGCGCGTTTCTTTGGCTTTACCGCTGCGGCGGATCCCGTGTGGGACCCCGACGCGACGCAGGCTCCGATCGCCGCCCTGGCCAGTTCCGTCGCCATTCCGGTCGTGATCGTCACTGTCACCGCGGCGCTGGCCGTCGGCGGGGCAATGCTTGCGGTCATGGCCGGGGCCGGACGAACGGCGATGGCGATGGCGAGGGAGGGGGACCTGCCGCGCGGCCTGGCACACCAAGGCACCTCGGGAGCGCCCGTGCGGGCCGAGGCCGTCATCGCGATCGCCGCGGTGGGCTTGGTGTGGACGCCGGGTATCAACCTGTTGCTGGTGTCCGTCGCGACCATCCTGGCCTACTACGCGGTCGCCAATGTCGCTGCTATCGCGCAGCGGCGTGCGCGGCGCACGGCCACGCTCAGGGTTCCGATCGGGGTGTCGGCGGCGGGCCTGCTTGGGTCCCTCGTGCTGGGCGCGGTGGCGTTGTGGGGGACGTCGGAGTCCGTGTGGCCTGCGGTCGCGCTGCTCGCCCTCGTGCTCGGCTGGCCGGCGGTGCTCGCCGGACGCGACTCCGTGCGGCGCTAGAACAAGGCCGCGCCGCACCACCAGCCAATGCCAGCGGCGGACAGGCCGGTGGCGAGGGTGCCGCCCAGGTAGGCGAGCGTGGCGCGGGGTCGTTCCTCGCGCCACAAAATCACGGCGTCGACCGCGAACGTTGAGAACGTGCTGAGGCCGCTTGCGAGCCCGCCGCCCACCACGACGAGCCAGCCGAGGGAGGCGCCGCCGACCAGCACCGCAGCCGCGACCACGCCCATGATCGCGGAGCCGGTGACGTTCGCTGCCATGGTGGTCCAGGGAAATACCTTGCGGCGGTCGAGACGGCTAATTGCGTATCGCAGCGTCGACCCGACTCCACACGCGATGACCGCCAGCAAGAACAGGGGGAGCGTCACGTCGTGGTCTCCGTCCGGCGCTCTTGGGCGAGTGCGAGCCGGGCCCCGAGCTTCCATCCCACCGCGGCGGCCAACACCGAGGCGATGGTCGTCGCGACCAGCAACGCCACGGCAGCGCCCGGCTGCGCAGTCGGCTGCCACGGCAGGGTGTCGAGCACGGACAAGGTAGTGAAGCCGCCGAGGAACCCCGTCCCGACCAGCGGCACCCACCAGCGCGCGCCATGCACGAGCGCCCACGCGGCGAGGATTCCTAGGGCGAACGAGCCGACGATGTTGATGGCGACGATATCGAGCGGCAGGCTCGAACCCGTCGGGGGCACGAGGCCGTCAACTGCGAGCCTCACTGCGCCACCGAGGCACCCACCGACGAACACCGCAAGGTGAGGCAGACGGAGGCTCACCGACGCGCGAGCCACTCGTCTGCGACAGTGAGCTCCTCGCGGAGCGCCTTCAGGACCGCGGTAGCCACGGCCTTTTCGATCATTGGTCCCACCAGCGGGGTCCGCACGGTGACGCCTCCCTCGGCCGTGAACCGGGTGACGTCGCCGTCAGGGTCCAGCCGCAGCAAGCCCGCGGCGTGTCCCGGCGCGCCCACAATTTCGAGCGCGAACGTGCCCGTCCGGGCGTCTCCAGTCGCCGGGTCCCAGACCTCCGTGTACCGGACGTTCAGGTCCGAGCCCACGAACGAGCGGAACTCGGCGGGGATCGATGCCGCGGGCACAGCTCTGCGAATCGACACCGAGAAGCCCGTCGCCGGGGTGCCGTCGACAATGGCGTCGGTGTGTGCCGCCCCTGACGCGTCGCTCCGGGCCCGTGCAAAGGATTCGTCGGCGAGCAGGGCCGAGACGTCGGCGGGTGACGCTGCAAAGTCGTGGTGATGCGTGATGTCCATGTTGTTCCTAACGAAGTGGGGCCAGCGTATCGCGCGTTCCATTGCCTAGGCTGGACCCGTGGCAGCACTTCGAGAGACAGCAGAACGATTCGGACCCCTGACGGATGCGGAGGCAGACAGGCTCGCCCTGCTCGCAGGAGACTGGCAGATCATTGCCGACCTGTCCTTCGCCGACCTCGTGATGTGGCGGAAGGTGCCGGAGGGCTTTGTGGCGATCGCACAATGTCGCCCCTCCACCGGCCCCACCGTTCACCAGGACGATGTGGTGGGCACCTACGCCGCGGCGGGCCGTGTGGCTCACCTGCAGCGCGCCCTCGACGAGGGCGGCATCATCGCGTCCCGCGAGCCGCGGTGGGACGAGACCTACGCGGTGCGCGAGGACGCGTTGCCGGTGGTGATGAACGGTAAGGCCATCGCCGTCCTCACTCGAGAGGTGTCGCAGGCCGTGTCGCGCTCCTCGAGCCGCCTCGAACTGAACTACAAGGGTGCGGCGGACGACCTGCTGCACATGATTACGCGCGGTGAGTTCCCGGTCCAAACCTCAGTCACGGGGCCGCGCCGCGGTGCACCGCGCGTGGGCGACGGAGTGCTGCGGCTCGACGCGGCCGGGCACGTGACGTACGCGAGTCCCAATGCGCTGTCGTGCTTTCACCGGCTGGGCGTCACCGGCTCGCTGATGAACCGCTCCCTGCCGCGGGTGACGAGCGAGGTCGTGCTCGACAAGGGGCACATCGACGAGACGCTGGCGATGGTGGTCATGGGCCGCGCCGCATGGCGCACCGACCTCGAGGCGAACGGGGCGTGCCTGTCGCTGCGCGCGATCCCCGTCACCGAGCAGGGGGAGCGGACGGGGGCCGTGCTGCTGTGCAGGGACGTGAGCGAGCTGCGGCGCCGTGAGCGCGAGCTCATCACCAAGGACGCGACGATCCGTGAGATCCATCACCGCGTGAAGAACAACCTGCAGACGGTGGCGGCGTTGTTGCGCTTGCAGTCGCGCAGGGTGGCGGCGCCGGAGGCGAAGGAGGCCCTGGCCGAGGCGATGCGGCGCGTCTCTACGATCGCCCTGGTGCACGAGACCCTGTCGGGCACCTTGGACGAGTTGGTGAACTTCGATGACCTGGCTCAGCGGTCGATGCGCATGGCGGCAGACGTCGCCTCCCCCGGAGTGCAGGTGAAGATCGTGCGCGACGGAGACTTTGGGTTTGTGCCGGCGCAGTTCGCGTCCTCACTTGCGCTCGTCATCACGGAGCTGGTGACCAACGCGGTCGAGCACGGGTTCGAGGGGCGCGAGTTCGGCACTATTACGGTCGACGCCGCGCGCTCGAGCGATCGGCTGCACGTGTCCATCAAGGACGACGGCGTGGGCCTGGTGGGCGAGCCGTCTGGGCTCGGATCTCAGATTGTGCGCACGCTCATTGAGAACGAGCTGTCGGGCTCAATCACGTGGCGACGGGTCGACGGGGGTTCGGTCGTGGAGCTCGACGCCCTAGTGGGCGACGAGCGCTGAGGCGCTTCCCAAGGGTTCGCGGCGCACACGGCACCACTAATCGGTGCCGTGTGAACCTGTGGTGCGCGCCTCTACGCCGTGCGCGTCTACGCCGTGCGCGTCTACGCCGTGCGCGTCTACTACTTGGCGGCGCGACGAGCGCGTGCGGCTCGCCTCTTGAGGGAGCGGCGCTCGTCCTCAGACAGCCCGCCCCACACACCAGAGTCCTGGTTGTGCTCCATCGCCCACTGCAGGCACATTTCACGCACCTCGCAGGTGTTGCATACGGCCTTCGCCTTTTCGATCTGCACCAAAGCCGGTCCGGTGTTGCCCACCGGGAAGAACAGCTCGGGGTCGTCGACGTCGAGGCACGCTGCGTTGTTACGCCAATCCATGGATCCTCCTGGGTTCGGAGGCGCGGCAAAGCCCTCAAAGGTTGTGGGGGGATGCCGCTGCCATCGCGGTAATCACTGGATCAAGTTTCTCACTGTTACCAACAGATAACAAGGGCCTCTTGGTGTGTCGTTTTCCACAGCGCCCCAGCGGCTACCGTGTGGTCCATGATGACCACCCCTGAATCAGCGCCGCCGATGCGCCGTGCGGCCGCCCTCGTGGTGGGCGTCGAGGCCCTCGCACTGGTGGCCATTGCCGGGTGGATCGGGGTGAGTGCCCTGGGCGGCGATGGCAGTTCGGCGATGGCCGCGGCTATCGCGCTCACGGCGCTCCTCGCGGGTGGTGTGCTCGCGTGGGCGAGTGCCGCGCTGTGGCGAGGCGCTGCATGGCCACGAGGGTTGGCGCTCACGTGGCAGCTCCTCCAGGGCGCGGCCGGCGTCACCGTGGTCGACTGGTCCGCTCTCGCCGGCGCGACCGTGATCGCGGCCGCGGTGGCAGGGGCGGCCGTGTTGTTCGTCGACGCACGGCGCGATAACCCGCAGGTGGACGAGGCCGCGCCAGGGGAGCCTGACACACCCTGACAGTCGCGCAGCGGCGCTCACGGCAGGGGTAGCTGCACCGCCGTCGCGGCGCCGTCGCTGATCAGCACCACGCGGCCGGGTACCGGGTGGGGGTCCGTGACGCCGCGCCACCCGTGCGGCGACAGTTGACGCACCGCCCGCGCGCTGGGCTCCGTCAGCACGACGGTCCCCGCGCCGGCCGGCACCAGCGCTGGCAAGTCCACTGTGGTGACCTCCACCCCGGTGAGACGGTGCTGAGCGGCGTCGCGCGTGCGGCCGCGCGCGCCGACGAGCGTGACCGGCCCCGCGGGAACCGGGATGGCGCGCGCGTCGTCGCCTCCGATTCCGAGCGCAGCACCGGCGCGCGCGGGGCTCAGCTCTACGGGAAGAGGCGTGACGAGTGCCTCCGTCACCTCCACAGTGCTGGCGGCGAGCTGACCGAGGTCCCAGCTGCCACTCGTCCGGACGTGGGCGCGGCCGCGAGCGGGAGACCCCCCATGCTCGACGAGACTCCGAGGCACCCCCCACTGGGCCGCAAGGCTGGGCTCGACGCCGCCGTGGACCGCGAGCACCGCCGCGCCGGCGCCGAGCCGTAGCGGCGTGCCCGGGCCGCCTGCCATCGCGGTAGGCAGACGCAGCGCCGCCCGCCGGGCGAGGTCCTCGACCGGCGCGCCGTCATCGACGGTCGCCAACCGCGTCAGGGCGCCGTCCACGTCGTCGATAAGCAGCAGTACGTGCGGGAGTTCGCACGCGAGCGCGAGCGTGCGGGACGCGAGCCGGGGGTCGGGGGGAAGAAAGACCGGTGTCAGCCCTGTCAGCCGGGCCTGGGTGGCGAGCGAGCGCAACATGCTGGTGCGGCCCGACTGGGGGGCGCCAATCACGACGGCGGTGCCCGCCCGCGGATCCCAGGTGGCCACGGGCTGGGCGCGCTGCGCGGGTCTGTCGAGGAGCGCGAGGGCGATGACTCCGCCTTGGTCTGCGGCGGGCTCCCATCGATCCGGCAGCGGCGGCAACCACAGCGGGGCGGCCTGCCGGTGTCCTGCCCAACGAGCGGCGGCCGCGTGAGCCAGTGGAGCCCCAGGTGGGCGTGGGTCGAGCGCTCGTGCCGCGCCCGGGGAGGGATCCGCCCCCGGTGCGGCGATCTGCACCTCGCTGTGCTCCGTGCCGCGCGCCACGATGGCCCGGCCGGGCAGCGTGGCTGGAATCGCGGCGGCATCTGAGGTGCCGAGCAGGTCCCGCGACTCGGAACTGGAGGCCACCCGCAGCGCGATGGTGGTGGCCACGTTGGCACGGACCTCCGGCGTCACGGCGCCAGCGGGACGCTGCGTGGCGAGCACCAGATGGAGCCCGAGCGAGCGGCCCTGGGCCGCAATCCGCGCGAGATCAGGTAGGAACGACGAGTGGCTCGACACGATCTCCTGGTACTCGTCGATGACCACCAGCAGGCGGGGCGGCGCCCCGCCCACCGCCTCCCACTGCGCGAGTGACGCCAGCCCCCGTGCGCGCAGCGCCTCCTTGCGCGCGGCGAGTTCGTGCGACAGGCCGGCGAGCGCGCGCCGCGCCAGCGCGCCGTCGAGATCGGTGAGGGTGGCGGCGACGTGCGGCAACGCCATACAGGCGCGCAGGCCCGCGCCGCCCTTAAAGTCCACGAGGGCGAGGGTGAGGTCGCTCGGGGCGTGCGCGTGCGCGAGCGCGGCGACCAGTGTCTCGAGCGCCACCGACTTGCCGGAGCCGGTGGTCCCGGCGACCAGCACATGCGGCCCGTCAGCGTCCAAGTCGAGCACGAACGGTCCGTGCGCGGCCGCCCCCAGCGCGGCGCGGAGGCGGCGGGGGCCGGCGAGCGGCGCGTCTGAGTCGACCGCGTGCGCGATGTCGCCCCACCGCAACTCCCGCGGCAACGACTCATCCGTCAGGGTGGAGGCGCGGCGCCGGGCGGCCAGATCGGCGGTCGCCTCTGACACGGCGAGTGGGAGCAGGGCGCGGGGCCCCCGGCCGTCGTCCTCGATGCGCCCCTCGCGGGTGACGTCGACCCGCATCTCGCTCCATGACGGCCACGGATCGCCGGCCGGTAGCGTGACCACGCGGTCGTCCGGATGCGGCGGGTCGAGCCACCGCATCCACGGCTCTTCCCAGTCGCCGGCGGCGAGACGTCGCCCGCGCTCGATCAACAGCGCCCTGACGTATGCGCGCGCGGCTTCGCGCTCTCCGCGCACCGCAATCACTCCGGACGAGCGGGGGACCGCATGTGGGTGCCGATCGCGACGGCGCGCCAGCAACTGGCCCAGCCACGGTGCCGCCGCGGGCACGATACCCACCAGCGCCAACTGCCATCGGCCGGTCATCGCCGCCAACGCCACGCCGGAGGCGAGCCCGCCAGCGAGCATGGCCCAGCGGCGCGATGCGTCGCCGCTTAGGGACGTCCGCTGCGAGGTCGAGGCGGGCGCGGACGGGTCGACGCCCGGGTCCTCGAACACGATGCGGGAGCGCCCTACCGTCACGTGGTCACCTGGCCGCAGCCGTCGCAACCGCGGCGATCCGGTCCCGTTCGCCGATCTCAGGTCCCGCACCCGCACGCGCCCCGGTCCGGTGACGAGGGCGTGGGCCGCACTCACGGCCGGGTCGTCGAGTCGCAGGTCTGCCCCGTCGCCGCGGCCGACGATCACCGCCCGGTCGAGCGCGATCGTGTGCCCGGCATCCGGTCCCTCGGCCACCCGCAGGCGAGGGCCCGCAGGCGGCACGCACGAAGGCGCAGGGCTCGCGGTCAGCCGCGCACCGTGCACGAGCGGGGGGATGCCGGCGGGGTGGTCGGGGTCCAGCGCCACCGGCCCGCACCAGCCGCGCTCGAGCCCCGCGACGGCGAGCACCTCCGAGGCACGCGTGCCAACGCGCACGTCGAGGTCGATGTCGCCTGGGCCCGTGATGCGCATGCCGCAAGGGTGCCGGGGACGTCGCCCGACCCGCGCTCACGGCCGCGGATCTGTGGACAACGGTGCGCCTGGCTCAGGGTGAGGACGCGGCGGTGCCGGCGGTGACCGGTTCGACCTCTCCCGAGTCCATCACGACACCGGCATACCAGCGGTAGTTGCGTTCGACGAAGGTCCGCGGGATGCCCTGCAGGCGGTAGCCGGCCTGCGTGACGCGCGAGTCGACCACCACTGTGGGCTCGCTCGCCCACGGGACGTCCTCGATCTCGCGCGTGAGGACCAGCGGCGCTCGTTCCCACGCGGACGCCATCTCGGTGAGGTCGTCGGGGCTGGGGGAGGCGAGCATCAGCACCACCGGCACGTCGCACATCACCCGTAGCGAGCCGAAGTGCGAGCTCGTGCCGACCAAGACGATCGGGCGGCCCGGATCGATCGCGCACAGTTGGTCCAGTTGATCGCGGGCGCCGATCATCTCCCGCGACGTCACATTCGTGGCGCCGGACAGGGGATACTCCTCCGCGGGGGCGATCGACACCCACGTGGTCAGCGGCAGCACGACGAGCACGGCGGCCGCGAGCCGGCGCAGGACGGCGCGCGCGGCGGGAGTGCGCGCCAGGCGCGTGAGCGCCCACGCCGCAGCTGCTGCGGCGAGGATGAACCCCGGCAGGGTCGCGGGCTCGAATCGGCGGATCGCCCAGAGTTGATCTGGCACGATGGCGGGCCGCCACAAGTACACCAGGGTGGGCGCCATGACGGCGCCGAGGAACACGGCCCAGCCGCCGTCGCGGCGCGTCATGCGGTACGTAGCCAGCCCTAGCCCCACGATCGCGAGCCCCACCAGCGGCCACGTCAGGTAGTACGACAGCCACGTGACGGTGGACTCGGCGTAGGTGCGTGTGGGCTCGATCGGGAGCCCCTGGGCGGCTTGGAAGCTCTCGACGACGCCGTTCGTGAAGCGGTCGCGGTCCGCCTCCGTGCCACGGTGGACCGTCGTCCATAGCGGACGGGAGGCGAGCACTACGAGCACGGCACCCGTCAGGGCGCCTGCCGCGACAGCGCCGCGCCGCCCGAGCGCATCGGCCGCCGTGGACAGCCAACGATCCGCGCGCACGCGGGAGGTCCACAGCAAGGCCCACGCTGCGACAACCGCCGTCGCGGCCGCGTATGCGGCCAGCAGGGCGTAGGCCTCGTCCCCGAGTCGCTCGAGATATTCGGTGCTCCACCGCGCGAGTGACGCGTAGCCGAGCACCAGCGTGACGGCTTGGACGCCGAGGAACGTGAGCGCTGCCCGCCGCCGCCACGAGCGGTCTGCGCCGGTAAGCGCGAGCGCGACGGCGACTCCGGCCAGGGCACCGATGGCGGACGCCGCGCCGTCTATGCGGATGAACGTGGTCGCTCCCGAGGCGACCGCGCCTGCCGCCAACAGCGGTATTGAGCGCTGCTCGACGCCGCGCCACGCCCACAGGATGCCGGCGATCACGAGGAGCAGCGAGAGCGGCTCCGTGTACGCCGGCCTGGACAGGCCGATGTGGGACACGGTGAGCGCGAGGGCGGCGGCGGGTGCGAGCGCGGCGGCGGGGTTCAGGAATCGGCGGGCCACGCAGTAGACCGCAAGGATGCCGAGCGCGCCCACCACCACGTTGGCGGCAAGCACGCCGGTGTCTCCCGCCACCCAGCCCCCTATCGCGATGGTGGCCGGCAGCATCTTCGCGCCCTGCGGTTGGATCACGTCGCCGGCGAGGTTCCATGCCTCCGACGCGTCGGGCAACGCCGATGCGTGGGTGGCGGCGGCCTCGACGGCGCCGGCCGCCGGAATGTCGGTGTGGGGGTGGTCGACCAGCCATAGCCCGGACAGGGTGAGG
This sequence comes from Demequina sp., assembly GCA_046295115.1. Lineage (GTDB taxonomy): Bacteria > Actinomycetota > Actinomycetes > Actinomycetales > Demequinaceae > Demequina. Next base: position 4,468 of record JBKBNW010000016.1, on the reverse strand, counting down.
AACCCAGGGTCCCTCACGACGATCACGTATTCGGCGGCGAGGGCGATGTTCACCACTGTCCACCCGACCGTGCCAGCGAGCGCGATGGCCCCGGCCCACGCATCGGCCGCCGTTGCGATGGTGCGCGGAGCGAGCGGGCGCCACGCGAGCGCCGCGACGACCGCCGCGGCGGGCAGCACCGTCCACCAGTGGTGGACGCCCAACGACGCGGCACCGCCCGCGCACAGCGCGAGCGCGACTCCGATCAGTACCAGCCGTTCGGGGGCGGCGGCCACCGCGCGCAGCACTGGCGAAAGCACGCGCCCTGGGGCGGCGTCGGGAGCGGTGGCGGTCACGAGGCACCAGGCTAGTCGTGCGGCGCCAGGGGTGTGCCCGAAGCCTCTCGCGACGCGCGTAGGACCGCGTTGCAAACGGCGCTCTCGCGGGTAGTGTTACCCCATGACGCGAATTGTCTTGGTCGAAGATGACCCGACCATTTCAGAACCCTTGACTCGGGCTTTGAGTAGGGAGGGCTACGACGTCGCGTGGCACGGGAACGGTATGGGGGGTGTGGGGGCGGCCGATGAGGCGGACCTCGTGATCCTCGACCTCGGCCTGCCCGACATCGACGGGGTCGACGTCGCCCGCCGGATCCGCGACAAGGGCCTGCAGGTGCCCATCCTCATGCTCACCGCGCGCGCCGACGAGGTGGACCTGGTGGTCGGCCTGGACGCCGGGGCCGACGACTACGTCACCAAGCCTTTCCGCTTGGCGGAACTACTCGCGCGCGTCCGTGCGCTGCTGCGACGGCGCCTGACCGCGGACGATGCCCAGGATCTGTCGGTGCGCGGCGTGCGGGTGGACGTCGCGGGTCACCGGGCGTTCCTCGACGACCGCGAACTGCAACTAAGCGGCAAGGAGTTCGACCTCCTTCACCTCCTGATCGCGAACGCGGGATCCGTGGTCTCCCGCGACACGCTCATGCGCGAGGTATGGGAGGCGGACCCCGGTGCCCCGTCCAAGACTCTCGACATGCACGTGTCGTGGCTGCGCCGCAAGCTCGGCGACGACGCGTCTGACCCCTCGTACATCACGACCGTGCGGGGCATGGGCTTCCGGTTCGAGAACGACGAGTAGGCGCCCCCCGTGCGGCGCCGTGTGCTGCAGGCCACCATCTCGGCGCTCGCCGTCGCGGTGATCCTGCTGGGGATCCCGCTGGGGTTCTTCTCCGCACAATTGGTGCGCAACGACGCCCTACGTGACCTCGAGCTGCGAACCGTCACGGCGGCTCGTGCGCTGGACGTGCGCCAGCGCTCGGGCGAGACCATCACCGAGAACGTGCTCGCGTCGTACGTGTCAAGCGCCCGGGGCGCGGGCTCGTACATCTACGTGCAGTTGCCGGATGGCACCGAGCTGACCGCGGGCGTTGAGCCGCAGCAGGCGTTTGCCGATTCGTATGTGACGGAGTCCGGGATAGTCGTCGTGATGTCCGTTGCGTGGTGGGATGTGTTCTGGCAGGCCGCGCGGTACGTGGGGCTGGTGCTGGTGCTTGGCGTGATCGCGGTGATGGCCGGCGTGTCCATCGCGATATGGCTCGCGAACCGGTTGGTGGCGCCCCTGCTGTACCTGGCCGCGAGCGCAGAGCAGCTTGGCTCGGGACAGGTGCGCCCCCGGCTCGAGCGCACCGGCGTCGAGGAGATCGATCAGGTCGCGGAGGAGTTGTCGCGCAGCGCGGACCGCATGGCGGCGCGGCTTGCGGCGGAGCGCCAGTTCGCGTCCGATGCCTCACACCAGCTCCGCACACCGCTCACCGCACTCACCATGCGCCTTGAGGAGATCGCCGCGACCACGTCGCAGGACGAGGTCCGCGAGGAGGCAGAGAAGTCACTGGAGCAGGTCGAGCGACTCGTCGGGGTGGTCGACGACCTGCTCGGTCGCTCGCGCCGCGCGCTCGGCTCGGGCACGGAGTTGGTGGTGCTGAGGAACGTGCTCGACCAGCAGCGCGAGGAGTGGACCCAGCCCTTCCGCTTAGCCGGACGCACGCTCGACATTCACGATTCCGACGCGACCGTCTTCGCCACCCCCGGCGGCTTAGCTCAGGTGGTGGCGACCCTGATCGAGAACTCACTCCACCACGGCGCCGGGACCACCAGTGTGTCCGTGCGGCAGTCCGGCGCAAGCCACGCGATCGTGATCGAGGTGCGCGACGAAGGCGAGGGCGTGCCGGAGGAACTCGCGCCGCGGATCTTCGAGCGCGAGGTCACCGGAGGCCGAGGCACGGGCCTTGGCCTGGCGCTGGCGAGGGATCTGGTGACTGCCGATGGCGGGCGCCTTGAGCTCGCTCAACGCGTGCCCGCGTCCTTCGCCGTATTCCTGCAAGGGGTCCCGCAGATGGTCGACCTGGAGACCGTGGTGCCCCACGGACGCACCATCAAGGCGCGTCGGCACCGCTAGCGGGGGACGAGCCGGGCGCCGGGCCGGTGGCCGCGCCGGCATGAAAGACGAACATCGAGTACCCCGCGTAGCGCGCGACCGTACCGATGGCAATCCCGATGAGCGAGGCGACGTTGTTGGCCAGCAGCGAGGTGTAGCCCAAGCCGTGATGGCTCACCCCCACCACGCCCGCCTCGAGCACGAGCGCGACAGCGTTGACCGCGGCGAACAACGTGAGCTCTCGAGACGCGCCGTGACGGCGCCCGCCCCGGAACGTCCAGCCGCGATGAGCCCACCACGCGAACGCGATCGACAGCAGCGTGGCGATCACCTTGGCGGTGACCACGCGGTCGTCGTCGCCCGCGACCTCGGCCTCCGGTGACAGTGGGCCCAGCCGCAACAGGTTGAACGCCCCGAGGTTCACGGCGACGCCGGCGGCACCCACGGCGCCGAACCGCCACAACTGTCCGGCGCGCTCGCGCGCCCAGGAGACCACTCTCACGAAGGGGAGCCTAGTCGCCGGTAGGTTGGCCCCATGAAATCACCCATCGTCGCCGTTGTCGGCGGGGGCCAACTCGCGCGCATGATGGCACCCGCCGCGACCGCCCTCGGCATCACCCTCAGAGTCCTCGTCGAATCCGAGGAGGCCTCCGCGGCCGATGCGGCACACGAGACGGTGGTGGGGCTTCCCACGGACCCAGAGGCCGTACGGAGACTGCTCGCCGCGCCCTACCCGGACGTCGTGACATGGGAGCACGAGCACATCCCGGCCGAGGTGTTCGCAGCGTGCGAGGCGGCCGGGGTGCCCGCTCGCCCGGGAGCCGAGGCGCTGAGATTTGCCCAGGACAAGATCGACATGCGCACCCGGATGGACGAACTGGGGCTGCCGAACCCGGCGTGGCGCATCGTCTCGACCGACCAGGACGTCGAGAGCTTCCTCGCGGCACACGGCGGCCAGGCAGTGCTGAAGACCGCACGCGGAGGCTACGACGGCAAGGGCGTGCGGGTGATCCGCGCAGCGGCCGATGCGCACGACTGGATCAGCTCGGCCGCCGGGGGCGGCCCGCGCCTGCTGATCGAGGAGAAGGTGGGCTTTGTTCGCGAACTCGCCGTGCAGGTCGCGCGACGGCCTAGCGGTGAGACCGCGGTGTGGCCCGTCGTCGAGTCCATTCAGCGGGACGGCGTGTGCTCCGAGGTGACCGCGCCGGCACCGGGCCTCGCACCAAACCTTGCGGACCAGGCACGCGACATCGCGCTCGCCGTCGCGCAGTCGCTCGGCGTGACGGGGGTCCTGGCAGTCGAGTTGTTCGAGGTGGAGGGCGCGCTGATCATCAACGAGCTCGCGATGCGTCCGCACAACTCGGGGCACTGGAGCATCGACGGCGCGGTGACGAGCCAGTTCGAGCAGCACCTGAGGGCAGTGCTCGACCTGCCGTTGGGCGCGACCGCCGCGACGGCGCCGTGGACGGTGATGGCGAACGTGCTGGGGGGCGAGCGGAAGGACCTCGGGGGAGCGCTCACGGACGTGAGCGACCCGATCGTGAAGATCCACTTGTACGGCAAGGGCGTGCGTCCGGGCCGCAAGGTGGGCCACGTGACGACTACGGGTGAGGACCGCGAAGAGGCGTACCGCAGGGCCGTCGACGCGGCCGCTATCGTGAGGGACGGAGGTGCGGCATGAGTGAAGCTCCCGTGGTGGGGATCGTGATGGGGTCCGACTCGGACTGGCCGGTGATGCAGGCGGCTGGCGCGGCCCTGCGCGAGTTTGGCGTCCCCTACGAGAAGGACGTGGTCTCCGCGCATCGCATGCCGGACGAGATGATCGCCTACGGCCGCGAGGCCGAGCAGCGGGGCCTTCAGGTCATCATTGCGGGTGCCGGCGGCGCGGCGCACCTCCCGGGGATGCTCGCCTCCGTGACCAACTTGCCGGTGATCGGGGTTCCCGTGCCGCTGGCTCATCTGGACGGCATGGACGCGCTGCTCAGCATCGTCCAGATGCCCGCCGGGGTGCCGGTCGCCACCGTGTCGATCGGGGGAGCGCGCAACGCGGGACTGC
>JBKBNW010000015.1:0-20886 GCA_046295115.1 Demequina sp. | reverse complement strand
CAGGCGTGTCAGGGCCGGCCATGGTGTAAGCGAACACGCGGCTACTATACGTATGACCCCTCTGCACCTAGAGGAAACGCGCGTGAGGGATCCGTGAACGGCGTGGGCCGACGAGAACTCTGCTTTGACGGAGCCGCGTCGTGCGGGTATCGTAGATATTCGTGCCCGCGCCGCCGGGCCCTCGTGCGTGCCCGTATGGGCACTCACCAACCCAGTTCGACACGCCCGGGCGCGGGGGTCGGACCGCCACGAGTTTTTTCACACGAGCAACGGAGATGTAGTGCCTACGATTCAGCAGCTGGTCAGGAAGGGCCGGCACCCTAAGGCCAGCAAGACCAAGACGCCGGCTCTTAAGTCGAGCCCTCAGCGTCGCGGTGTCTGCACGCGCGTCTATACGACCACCCCGAAGAAGCCGAACTCGGCCCTTCGCAAGGTGGCCCGCGTGCGCCTGTCCACCGGTATCGAGGTCACGGCCTACATTCCGGGTGAGGGCCACAACCTGCAGGAGCACTCGATCGTGCTCGTCCGCGGTGGTCGCGTGAAGGACCTCCCCGGTGTCCGCTACAAGATCGTTCGCGGCTCGCTCGACACGCAGGGCGTGAAGGGCCGCCAGCAGGCTCGCAGCCGCTACGGCGCGAAGAGGGAGAAGAAGTAATGCCTCGCAAGGGACCGGCCCCTAAGCGGCCCGTCATCAATGACCCGGTGCACGGCGCGATCGTCGTCACCCAGCTCATCAACAAGGTGCTGCTCGATGGCAAGAAGTCGACGGCAGAGGCGATTGTGTACGGCGCCCTCGCAGGCGTCGGCGAGAAGTCGGGCCAGGACCCGGTTGTCGTGCTCAAGCGTGCGCTGGAGAACATCCGCCCCGCGCTCGAGGTCCGCAGCCGTCGCGTCGGTGGCGCCACCTACCAGGTGCCTGTCGACGTGCGTCCGGTCCGCTCCACCACGCTGGCACTGCGCTGGCTGGTTGACTTCTCGCGCGCTCGTCGTGAGAAGACCATGACTGAGCGCCTCATGAACGAAATCCTCGACGCATCGAACGGCCTTGGCGCCGCGGTGAAGCGTCGCGAGGACATGCACAAGATGGCCGAGTCGAACAAGGCGTTCGCGCACTACCGCTGGTAGGCGCCGCCTCGTTCGACGGGATCCCAAGACTCTAGGAGAACCACGTGGCACAGGACGTGCTCACGGACCTCACCAAGGTCCGCAACATCGGCATCATGGCTCACATCGATGCCGGCAAGACCACTACTACCGAGCGCATCCTGTTCTACACGGGTGTCAACTACAAGATCGGCGAGACCCACGACGGCGCGTCGACGACTGACTGGATGGAGCAGGAGCAGGAACGCGGCATCACCATCACGTCCGCCGCGGTCACGTGCTTCTGGGCCAATAACCAGATCAACATCATCGACACCCCCGGCCACGTGGACTTCACTGTTGAGGTCGAGCGCTCACTGCGCGTGCTCGACGGCGCGGTCGCGGTCTTCGACGGCAAGGAAGGCGTGGAGCCCCAGTCCGAGACTGTGTGGCGCCAGGCCGACAAGTACGACGTGCCCCGCATCTGCTTCGTCAACAAGATGGACAAGCTGGGCGCGGACTTCTACTTCACGGTCGAGACCATCATCAAGCGCCTCGGCGCCAAGCCGCTGGTCATCCAGCTGCCGATCGGTGCCGAGAACGACTTCGTGGGCATTGTCGACCTCGTCGAGATGAACGCCAAGGTGTGGCCCGGCGACGCCAAGGGCGACGTGACCATGGGCGCGACCTACGAGACCACCGAGATCCCCGCCGACATGCAGGAGAAGGCCGATCAGTACCGCGCCTCCCTGCTTGAGGCAGTCGCGGAGTCCGACGAGGCGCTGTTCGAGAAGTACCTCAGCGGCGAAGAGATCACTGTGGCCGAGGTCAAGGCCGCGATCCGTAAGCTCACTGTCGCCTCCGAGGTCTACCCGGTGCTGTGTGGTTCGGCGTTCAAGAACCGCGGCGTGCAGCCGATGCTCGACGCAGTCATCGACTACCTGCCCGGGCCGCTCGACGTTCCCGCCATTCAGGGCCACGACGTCAAGGACCCGGAGCTCATCATCGAGCGCCACGCCGACGCCACCGAGCCCTTCTCGGCTCTCGCGTTCAAGGTGGTGTCGCACCCGTTCTTCGGCCGGCTGACCTACGTTCGCGTGTACTCCGGTCACCTGGAGAACGGCGCGCAGATCGTCAACTCGACCAAGGGCAAGAAGGAGCGCATCGGGAAGCTGTTCCAGATGCACGCCAACAAGGAGAACCCTGTCGACACGATCCACGCGGGTCACATCTACGCGGTGATCGGCCTCAAGGACACGACCACCGGGGACACGCTGTGCAACCCGGAGCACCAGGTCGTGCTCGAGTCGATGACGTTCCCCGAGCCCGTCATCGACGTGGCCATCGAGCCCAAGACCAAGGGTGACCAGGAGAAGCTGTCGCTCGCGATTCAGAAGCTTGCGGAGGAGGACCCCACCTTCCGCGTGCGCCTGGATGACGAGACCGGCCAGACCGTCATCGGCGGCATGGGCGAGCTCCACCTCGACATCCTCGTTGACCGCATGCGGCGCGAGTTCAAGGTCGACGCCAACGTCGGCAAGCCGCAGGTCGCGTACCGCGAGACCATTCGCAAGACGGTCGCCAAGTACGACTACACCCACAAGAAGCAGACGGGTGGATCCGGCCAGTTCGCCAAGGTCCAGATCGCGCTCGAGCCCCTCGAGGCTGGCTCCGAGGTCAGTTACGAGTTCAAGAATGCCGTGACCGGTGGTCGCATCCCGCGGGAGTACATCCCGTCGGTCGACGCAGGTATGCAGGCTGCGATGCAGCTCGGTATTCAGGCCGGCTACCCGGTCGTCGGCGTCCGTGCGACGCTGCTCGACGGCCAGTACCACGATGTCGACTCGTCGGAGATGGCGTTCAAGATCGCCGGCTCGATGGCCTTCAAGGAGGCCTCGAAGCTGGCAAAGCCCGTCCTGCTCGAGCCGATGATGGCCGTCGAGGTGCGCACGCCTGAGGAGTACATGGGCGACGTCATCGGCGACATCAACTCTCGCCGCGGCCAGATCCGCCAGATGTCCGACGCCGCTGGCGTCAAGGTCATCGACGCGCTCGTGCCGTTGTCCGAGATGTTCGGCTACGTTGGCGACCTGCGTTCCAAGACGTCGGGCCGCGCGGTGTACTCGATGTCGTTCGACAGCTACGCGGAGGTCCCCAAGGCAGTTGCCGAGGAGATCATCGCGAAGACCCGGGGCGAGTAGTCCCACCGGTTGGAAACCTTAAGTAAGAATATCGACCAGTAGGGATCACGCCCCGAATGGCCTTTACGAGGCCCCACGGACTAGAATCTTTACCCGAGTCTCAAAAATCAGGAGGAACCCCTCATGGCTAAGGCCAAGTTCGAGCGGACCAAGCCGCACGTCAACGTCGGAACCATCGGTCACGTCGACCACGGTAAGACCACGCTGACCGCCGCGATCTCGAAGGTGCTGCACGACCAGTACCCCGACCTCAACCCCTTCACGCCTTTCGAGGACATCGACAAGGCTCCCGAAGAGCGCGAGCGCGGCATCACCATCAACATTGCGCACATCGAGTACCAGACCGAGAAGCGCCACTACGCGCACGTCGACGCCCCCGGTCACGCTGACTACATCAAGAACATGATCACCGGCGCCGCCCAGATGGACGGTGCGATCCTCGTGGTGGCAGCAACCGACGGCCCGATGGCTCAGACCCGCGAGCACGTGCTGCTCGCGAAGCAGGTCGGCGTGCCGTACCTGCTCGTCGCGCTGAACAAGTCCGACATGGTCGACGACGAAGAGATCCTCGACCTCGTCGAGATGGAGGTCCGCGAGCTGCTGTCGTCGCAGGGCTTCGACGGCGACAACGCCCCCGTCGTCAAGGTCTCGGCGCTGAAGGCGCTCGAGGGTGACGAGAAGTGGGCCAAGTCGGTTGCCGAGCTCATGGACGCCGTGGACGAGCACGTCCCCGAGCCCGTCCGCGACATGGACAAGCCGTTCCTGATGCCCATCGAGGACGTCTTCACGATCACCGGTCGTGGCACCGTCGTCACCGGAAAGGTCGAGCGCGGCAAGCTCAAGATCAACTCGGACGTCGAGATCCTCGGCATCCGCGAGCCGCAGAAGACCACCGTCACCGGTATCGAGATGTTCCACAAGCAGATGGACGAGGCTTGGGCCGGCGAGAACTGCGGTCTGCTGCTTCGTGGCACCAAGCGCGAGGACGTCGAGCGCGGCCAGGTTGTGGTTGCTCCCGGCACCACCACGCCGCACACCAACTTCGAGGGCAAGGTCTACATCCTCAACAAGGATGAGGGTGGACGCCACAACCCCTTCTACACGAACTACCGCCCGCAGTTCTACATCCGCACCACGGATGTGACCGGCGTCATCACGCTGCCCGAGGGCACCGACATGGTCATGCCGGGCGACACCACTGAGATGTCGGTCGAGCTGATTCAGCCGATCGCCCTCGAAGAGGGTCAGGGCTTCGCGATCCGTGAGGGTGGCCGCACCGTCGGTTCAGGCACCGTCACCAAGATCACCAAGTAGTTTCTTAACGCCCTGGATGCGGGGCCTGGCTCAATCGCCGGGCCCCGCATTCATGGCGTGAGGCCGATGCGGGGGCGGGTTCACCCCCCTCGCATGCCAGGGCCTCGGGCTTCGGTTCGCTTTGGGGCCCGAAATCTGGCACACTATTCAGGTTGCCCATTTTGGGCGACCGCACACTCACCCACGACGACTCGTGAGAACGAGAAGCGCGCCAGTGTGTCGCAGATATGCGACACGCCCGAGCGCGGGGGTCGGGGGTGGGAGACCACAGACGTACGAGAGAAAAGGCAGAACCACGCGATGGCGGGACAGAAGATCCGCATTCGGCTGAAGAGCTATGACCACGAGGTCATCGACTCCTCGGCGCGAAAGATCGTCGAGACGGTCACCCGCGCCGGCGCCTCGGTTGTTGGCCCCGTGCCGCTCCCGACGGAGAAGAACGTGTTCGTCGTGATTCGTTCGCCGCACAAGTACAAGGACTCCCGAGAGCACTTCGAGATGCGCACCCACAAGCGCCTCATCGACATCGTGGACCCGACGCCGAAGGCCGTCGACTCGCTCATGCGACTCGACCTGCCGGCGGACGTCAACATCGAGATCAAGCTCTAAGCAACCGTTAAGGAATTCAAGCACCATGAAACTCACGACTTCCAATGCCCAGCGCACTACGCGTGCGCTGCTTGGTACGAAGCTGGGCATGACGCAGGTGTGGGACGACGAGGGCCGTGTTGTGCCCGTGACCGTCGTCCAGGTCGACACCAACGTCGTGACCCAGGTGCGCAGCGTGGAGAAGGACGGCTACGAAGCTGTCCAGCTCGCGTTCGGCACCGTTGACCCCCGCCGCGTGACCGCACCCCTCAAGGGCCACTTCGAGGCAGCCGGCGTCACGCCGCGCCGCCACGTGGCCGAGGTCCGGACCGCGGACGCTGCCGACTTCTCGCTGGGCCAGGAGCTCACCGCCGAGGTGTTCGAGGCAGGCCAGAAGGTCGACGTGACCGGCACCACCAAGGGCAAGGGCACCGCCGGTGTGATGAAGCGTCACGGCTTCCACGGCGTCGGCGCATCCCACGGTGCTCACCGCAACCACCGCAAGCCCGGTTCCATCGGTGGCGCTTCCACGCCCTCCCGCGTGTTCCGAGGCATCAAGATGGCCGGCCGCATGGGTAACGACCGCAAGACGGTCCAGAACCTCACTGTTCACTCCATTGACGCCGAGAAGGGCCTGCTGCTCGTTAAGGGCGCGGTTCCCGGCAATAAGGGCGGCGTCGTGCTGATCCGCTCCGCAGCGAAGGGTGCGTGACACCATGGCTGAGACCCAGACCGTCGACGTGGTCGACGCCGCAGGCAAGAAGACCGGTACTGCCGATCTGCCCGCCGAGGTGTTCGACGTTGTCACCAACATTCCCCTGATCCACCAGGTAGTCGTGGCGCAGCGCGCCGCCGCTCGTCAGGGCACGCACTCCACCAAGACCCGCGGCGAGGTCGCGGGTGGTGGTCGCAAGCCCTACAAGCAGAAGGGCACCGGACGCGCCCGCCAGGGATCGATCCGCGCCCCGCAGTTTGCCGGTGGTGGAGTCGTTCACGGCCCCAAGCCGCGTGACTACTCGCAGCGGACCCCCAAGAAGATGAAGGCGGCTGCACTGCGCGGCGCGCTCTCGGACCGTGCACGCGCTGGCCGCGTTCACGTGCTGGAGAGCGTCGTGACCGGCGACGCCCCCTCGACCAAGACTGCCCTCACGGCTATCGCCGCGGCGACGTCGGGTCGCAGCGCGCTGGTCGTGCTGGAGCGTGGCGACACGTTGGCCTGGAAGTCGCTGCGTAACGCGGCAGGCATCCACGTCCTCGCCGTCGACCAGCTCAACACCTACGACGTGCTCGTGAGCGACGACCTCGTCTTCACGTCGGGCTCACTCGAGGTCTTCCTCGCAGGCCCGGCCCAGGGCAAGTCGGCGACTGCGGTCGCCACCGAGTCCGAGGCGTAAGGAGAACTCACGTGACTAACCTCAACAAGAACCCCCGTGACATCCTGATCCGGCCCATCGTGTCGGAGAAGAGCTACTCGCTCATGGATAACGGCAAGTACACCTTCGAGGTCGATCCTCGCTCGAACAAGACTGAGATCAAGATCGCGGTCGAGCAGATCTTCGGCGTGAAGGTTGTCTCCGTCAACACCATCAACCGCAAGGGCAAGACGCGCCGCACTCGCTTTGGTATGGGCAAGCGCAAGGACGTCAAGCGCGCGATCGTCACCGTGGGCGAGGGCGACGCACTCGACGTCTTCTCCGGCCACGTGGGCTAGGCAAGGAACAGGAAACGACATGGCTATTCGCAAGTACAAGCCGACGACACCGGGCCGCCGTGGCTCGTCTGTCGCCGACTTCGCCGAGGTCACCCGTTCGCAGCCGGAGAAGTCGCTGACGCGTCCGCTGCACAAGAAGGGTGGCCGGAACAACACCGGTCGCATCACCACTCGTCACCAGGGTGGCGGTCACAAGCGTGCCTACCGCGTGATCGACTTCCGTCGTCACGACAAGGACGGCGTGCCCGCGACTGTCGCGCACATCGAGTACGACCCCAACCGCACGGCACGCATCGCGCTGCTGCACTACGCGGACGGCGAGAAGCGCTACATCATCGCGCCTGACCGCCTGTCGCAGGGTGCGGCCGTCGAGGCCGGCGCCGATGCTGACATCAAGCCCGGCAACAACCTGCCACTGCGCAACATCCCGGTCGGAACGGTCGTGCACGCGATCGAACTCAAGCCGGGTGGCGGCGCCAAGATCGCCCGCTCTGCGGGCGCATCGGTGCAGCTGGTTGCCAAGGAGGGCCGCTTCGCGCAGTTGCGCATGCCCTCCGGCGAGATCCGCAACGTCGACGCGCGCTGCCGCGCGACCGTCGGCGAGGTGGGTAACGCCGAGCAGTCCAACATCAACTGGGGCAAGGCAGGCCGCAACCGTTGGAAGGGCAAGCGCCCGACCGTCCGCGGTGTCGTCATGAACCCGGTCGACCACCCGCATGGTGGCGGTGAGGGCAAGACCTCCGGTGGACGTCACCCGGTCTCGCCGTGGGGCAAGCCCGAGGGGCGCACGCGCACCCCGGGCAAGGAGTCCGACAAGCTCATCGTCCGCCGCCGTCGTACTGGCAAGAACAAGCGTTAAGGAGCCTGACTTATGCCACGCAGTCTGAAGAAGGGCCCCTTCGTCGACGACCACCTGCAGAAGAAGGTGGACGCCCAGAACGAGGCGGGAACGAAGAACGTCATCAAGACCTGGTCGCGCCGTAGCGTGATCACCCCGGATTTCCTGGGACACACCTTTGCCGTGCACGACGGTCGCAAGCACGTTCCCGTGTTTGTGACTGAGGCGATGGTCGGGCACAAGCTCGGCGAGTTCGCCCCGACGCGCACGTTCAGGGGCCACGTGAAGGACGACCGCAAGGGCCGCCGCTAACGCGGCGCCCGAGCGTAGGTAAGAGGAGTTTAAAATGGAAGCCAAGGCGCAGACGCGATACGTTCGCGTGACCGCCCAGAAGGCTCGCCGTGTCGTGAACCTGGTGCGTGGCAAGAACGCCGTTGAGGCGATCTCCACGCTCAAGTTTCAGCCGCAGGCCGCCGCCGAGGACGTGCGCAAGCTCGTCGCCTCAGCCGTGGCTAACGCACGCGTCAAGGCCGAGGCAGCAGGCGAGCGTTTCGACGAGTCCGAGCTCGTGATCACCGCGATCACGGTCGACGAGGGCCCGACTATGAAGCGCATTCGCCCGCGCGCCCAGGGACGTGCTAACCGCATCCTCAAGCGCACGAGCCACATGTCCGTGACCGTGGGGACCCCTGCGGGTGCCGTGAAGGAAGGGGCCAAGTAATGGGTCAGAAGATCAATCCGCACGGCTACCGCCTGGGAATCACCACCGACCACCGCTCGCGTTGGTTCTCCGACTCGAGCAAGGTCGGCGAGCGTTACCGCGACTACGTGGACGAAGACGTCAAGATCCGCAAGCTCATGTCCAAGGGACTTGAGCGCGCGGGAGTGTCCAAGGTCGAGATCGAGCGCACCCGTGAGCGCGTGCGCGTGGACCTCCACACTGCCCGCCCCGGCATCGTCATCGGCCGGCGTGGCGCGGAGGCCGACAAGCTTCGTGGCAACCTCGAGAAGTTGACCGGCAAGCAGGTTCAGCTGAACATCCTCGAGGTCAAGAACGCTGAGATGGACGCCCAGCTGGTCGCCCAGGGCATTGCGGAGCAGCTCGCATCGCGAGTGGCGTTCCGCCGTGCCATGCGCAAGGGCATTCAGTCCACCCTGCGCGCCGGTGCCAAGGGCATCCGGGTGCAGTGCTCCGGCCGCCTTGGCGGCGCCGAGATGTCGCGTTCGGAGTTCTACCGCGAAGGCCGTGTGCCCCTGCACACCCTCCGTGCGAACATCGACTACGGCTTCTTCGAGGCCCGCACCACGTTCGGCCAGATCGGCGTCAAGGTGTGGATCTACAAGGGCGACATGACGGAGAAGGAGTGGGCTGCCGAGCAGGCGAAGGCTCCCCGTCCGCAGCGCGGCCGCGGCCGCGACGCTCGCGGACCCCGTCGTGACGGTCCCCCCCGTCAGTCCGCTGAGGCCCCCAAGGCCGATGCGCCTGCCGCTGCCGAGGCCCCCAAGGCTGACGCAGGGAAGGAAGGCTAAGTCATGCTTATTCCCCGTCGTGTCAAGCACCGCAAGCAGCACCACCCGGGTCGCTCCGGCGCTGCCAAGGGTGGCACCGAGGTCTCGTTCGGCGACTATGGCATCCAGGCTCTCGAGCCCGCCTACGTCACGAACCGTCAGATCGAGGCCGCTCGTATTGCGATGACTCGTCACATCAAGCGAGGCGGAAAGGTGTGGATCAACATCTACCCCGACCGCCCGCTGACGAAGAAGCCCGCCGAGGTCCGCATGGGCTCCGGTAAAGGCTCACCCGAGTGGTGGGTTGCCAACGTCAAGCCCGGACGCATCCTGTTCGAGCTCGCCGGCGTCGACGAGAGCCTCGCCCGCGAGGCGCTGCGACGCGCCCAGCACAAGCTGCCCATGAAGACCCGATTCGTGACCCGTGAGGGTGGTGACATCTAATGGCTATCGGTACCAAGTCCCTCATGCCGACCGAACTGGACGCCATGGAGAATGAGAGCCTCGCTGAGGAGCTCAAGAAGGCCAAGGAAGAGCTGTTCAACCTGCGCTTCCAGTCGGCCACCGGCCAGCTCGAGAACCACGGCCGCCTCAAGGCGGTCAAGCGTGACATCGCCCGCATCTACACGATCCTGCGCGAGCGTGAGCTCGGCATCCGGACGGCGCCGTCGGCGTCGGCCGAGTAAGGAAAGACGACTATGTCGACTAACAAGCACGCGACGGCCACGGCCGATCACCGCGCGTATCGCAAGACGCGTCGCGGCTACGTCGTCAGCGACAAGATGGACAAGACCATCACCGTGTCCGTGGAGGACCGCGTCAAGCACCCCCTCTACGGCAAGGTTCTGCGCCGCAATAGCACCATCAAGGCGCACGATGAGCTCAACACCGCCGGCATTGGCGACCTCGTGGTCGTCATGGAGACTCGGCCGCTTTCCGCTTCCAAGCGGTGGCGCCTGGTCGAGATTGTCGAGAAGGCCAAGTAACTAGCGTTCGACCAGGCTCGCCGGGCCACGCCGGGCGAGAACCAGACGACAGGAGAGACACATGATTCAGCAGGAGTCGCGGCTTAGAGTCGCCGACAACACGGGCGCCAAGGAGATCCTTGTCATCCGCGTGCTCGGGGGCTCCAAGCGCCGCTACGCCGGCATCGGCGACACTATTGTCGCCACTGTCAAGGACGCGATCCCGGGCGGCAACGTGAAGAAGGGCGATGTCGTGAAGGCTGTCGTCGTGCGCACCGCCAAGGAGCGCCGACGCATCGACGGCTCGTACATCAAGTTCGACGAGAACGCGGCCGTGATCTTGAAGGGCGAGACCGCGGAGCCCCGCGGAACCCGCATCTTCGGGCCCGTGGGCCGCGAGCTGCGCGATAAGAAGTTTATGAAGATCATCTCGCTCGCACCGGAGGTCATCTAATGGCGAAGATTAAGAAGGGCGACCTCGTGGTCGTCATCGCCGGGCGCGACCGCGGCCAGCAAGGCCGCGTGCTCGAGGTGAACACCGAGAACGATCGGATCATCGTCGAGGGCGTCCAGCGTGTCACCAAGCACGTCAAGCCGGGGACCAACCGCGACAACCAGTCCGGTGGCATCGTGACGACCGAGGCGCCTTTGCACATCTCGAACGTCATGCTCGTCGACCCGGAGTCCAAGAAGGGCACCCGTGTGGGTTACCGCACGGAGGAGGTCGAGCGGGACGGTCGCACGCGCATCAAGCGTGTGCGCGTCGCCAAGCGCTCGGGTAAGGACGTCGAATGAGCACCGCAACGGCTCAGCCGCGGCTCAAGCAGAAGTACCGCAACGAGATCATCGCCAAGCTCCAGGAGGAGTTTGGCCACGAGAACATCAACCAGGTTGCCGGTCTGACCAAGATCGTTGTCAACATGGGTGTGGGCGACGCGGCCAAGGACTCCAAGCTGATGGAGGGCGCGATCGCGGACCTGACGGCCATTACGGGGCAGAAGCCCCAGGTCACCAAGGCTCGCAAGTCGATCGCGCAGTTCAAGCTTCGTGAGGGCCAGCCCATCGGCGCTCACGTGACTCTTCGCGGCGACCGCATGTGGGAGTTCCTGGACCGTCTGCTGTCGCTGGCGCTCCCGCGCATCCGTGACTTCCGGGGCCTCAGCCCCCAGCAGTTCGACGGACATGGCAACTACACGTTCGGCCTGAACGAGCAGTCGATGTTCCACGAGATCGACCAGGACCGGATCGACCGGGTGCGCGGCATGGACATCACCATTGTCACGACCGCCACTGCCGACGACGAGGGCCGCTCGCTGCTGAAGCAGCTGGGCTTCCCGTTCAAGGAGAAGTGAGACATGGCGAAGACTGCGCTGAAGAACAAGGCCGCCCGCAAGCAGAAGTTTGCCGTGCGCGCCTACACCCGTTGCCAGAAGTGCGGACGTCCGCACTCCGTGTACCGCAAGTTCGGCCTCTGCCGAGTGTGCTTCCGGGAGATGGCTCACGCAGGTGAGCTTCCCGGTATCACCAAGAGCAGCTGGTAAATCCACGACGCCGCAGGTCCCCCCACGGGGGAAACCACGGCGAGGAAGAGTTCGATACTCATGACGATGACTGATCCCATCGCAGACATGCTGACGCGTCTGCGCAATGCGAATTCGGCGTACCACGAGACCGTGGCGATGCCGCACTCCAAGCTCAAGGCGAACATCGCCACGATCCTGGAGGCCGAGGGGTACATCTCCGGCTCGGAAACGACCGACGCCGAGGTGGGCAAGACCCTCACCTTGACCCTGAAGTACGGCCCCAACCGTGAGCGTTCGCTCGCGGGAGTGCGCCGCGTGTCCAAGCCCGGTCTTCGTGTTTACGCGAAGTCGACCAACTTGCCGAAGGTTCTCGGCGGCCTGGGAGTGGCGATTCTGTCCACCTCCTCGGGTCTGCTGACTGACCGACAGGCCGAAAAGAAGGGCGTCGGCGGCGAGGTCGTCGCGTTCGTCTGGTAAGGAAGGAGCGAGAAAATGTCACGTATCGGCAAGTACCCCGTTCCGGTTCCTACCGGAGTGGACGTCACCATCGACGGCGCACTCGTCACGGTCAAGGGCCCCAAGGGCACCCTGTCCCTCAGTGTCGCCGAGCCCATCACCGTCCTCACGGACGACGAGGGAATTCAGGTGAAGCGCCCGAACGATGAGCGCATCGCCAAGTCCCTTCACGGGCTCACCCGGACGCTCATCGCCAACATGGTCGAGGGCGTCACCAACGGCTATGAGAAGAAGCTCGAGATCGTAGGCACGGGTTACCGCGTCGCGCTCAAGGGCTCCGACCTCGAGTTCGCTCTCGGTTTCTCGCACCCCGTCATCATCAGTCCCCCGGAGGGCATCACGTTCTCCGTCGAGGGTCCGACGAAGTTCGGCGTGGCGGGCATCGACAAGCAGCAGGTCGGCGAGATTGCCGCGAACATCCGCAAGGTTCGTCCGCCGGAGCCCTATAAGGGCAAGGGCGTTCGCTACGCGGGCGAGCAGGTGCGCCGCAAGGCAGGAAAGACGGGTAAGTAAGCCATGGCTATCTCAATCAGAGGCAAGGGCAAGACGGTCCAGCGCAAGCGCCGCCACTTCCGCCTGCGCAAGAAGATCTCGGGCACGACTGCGCGTCCGCGCCTGGTCGTGACCCGTTCCTCCCGCCACATGTTCGCTCAGGTCGTGGACGACACGGTGGGCAAGACCCTCGCATCGGCGTCGACCCTCGAGGCCGAGCTCCGCGCGCTGGACGGCGACAAGACCGCGAAGGCGACCAAGATCGGCGAGCTCGTGGCCGAGCGTGCCAAGGCTGCCGGTGTGGACACTGTCGTGTTCGACCGTGGCGGCAACAAGTACCACGGTCGTGTGGCTGCGGTCGCCCAGGGCGCCCGAGAGGGTGGCCTGGCCCTGTAGGCCGGGACACAGATAAGGAATTCGTATGGCTGACAACAACCGCCGCGACAACCGTCGCGGCAACGAGCCTGACAACAAGTTCATCGAGCGCGTGGTGACTATCAACCGCGTGTCCAAGGTCGTCAAGGGCGGCCGCCGCTTTGGCTTCACGGCGCTGGTCGTCGTGGGCGATGGCGAGGGCAACGTGGGCGTGGGCTACGGCAAGGCTAAGGAAGTTCCCGCAGCGATCTCGAAGGGTGTCGAGGAGGCGAAGCGTAACTTCTTCCGCGTTCCTCGCATCCAGGGCACCATCCCGCACGTCGTGCAGGGTGAGGCCGCCGCGGGCGTCGTGTTCCTTCGTCCCGCTGCTCCCGGTACCGGTGTGATCGCGGGTGGACCCGTGCGCGCCGTGCTCGAGTGCGCAGGCGTTCACGACATCCTGTCGAAGTCGCTGGGTTCGTCCAACGCCATCAACATCGTGCACGCCACGGTGGCTGCGCTGAAGGCGCTCGAGCTGCCTGAGCAGGTCGCCGCTCGTCGCGGCAAGCCCGTGGAGGATGTGGCCCCGGCCGCAATGCTCCGCGCGCAGGCTGCGGGGGTGAAGTGATGGCTCGCCTTAAGGTTCAGCAGAAGAAGTCGACGATCGGCACCAAGCCCCAGCACCGCGAGACCATTCGCTCGCTGGGACTCAAGCGCATCGGCGACATTGTCGTGAAGGAAGACCGTCCTGAGATTCGCGGGATGGTCAAGGCGGTTGACCACTTGGTCTCCGTCGAGGAGGTGGAGTGATGGCTGACGAGAAGAAGGCTGCGGCCGACAAGGCCGACAAGCCCGCGAAGAAGCCGGCAGCAAAGAAGGCAACTGCGGAGAAGTCGTCCTCGACGACCGCTGCGAAGAAGCCGGCTGCCAAGAAGGCTGCGGCGGACAAGGCTCCTGCGAAGAAGCCCGCTGCCAAGAAGACCGCAGCGAAGTCGGAGTCGGCCTCGGCCGGCACCGCCACCGCATCGGCGGAGAAGAAGGCTCCCGCCAAGTCGTCGTCCGCGACGACCGCAGCGAAGAAGCCTGCTGCCAAGAAGGCGGCCGAGACCGAGGGTGACACGCCCAAGGTCACGACGCTGAAGATGCACCACCTGCGTCCCGCCGACGGCGCCCACGCCCGCAAGATCCGTGTGGGTCGCGGTGAGGGTGGCCGCAAGGGCAAGACCGCAGGTCGTGGCACCAAGGGAACGGGCGCCCGCTACCAGGTGCCCGAGCGCTTTGAGGGCGGCCAGACGCCGATCCACATGCGTATCCCGAAGCTGCCTGGCTTCAGGAACCCGTTCCGCACCGAGTACCAGGTCGTGAACGTGTCGCAGATTGCGGAGCTGTTCCCCAAGGGCGGGAAGGTCACCAAGGCCGACCTCGTCGACAAGGGTGCTGTGCGTAAGAACCAGCTCGTCAAGGTGCTGGGCGACGGCGACATTGCCGTCAAGGTCGAGATCGTGGACGCGGACAAGGTTTCGCAGTCCGCGAAGACCAAGATCGAGGCGGCCGGCGGCTCGGTCAACGAAGGCTAGAGTCGTGGGCGGGCCGCGCGTGTTGGGCGCCCCGCTCCGGCTGCCTGCTGCCGTACTCGTTCGTTGCCGCCTCGGCGGCACATATGTGGAGGAACATCAATGCTGAGTGGCTTCCTGAGCGCGTTCCGTACGCCTGATCTGCGGAAGAAGCTGCTCTTCACGCTGGGCATTCTCGCGATCTACCGCCTGGGCGTGGCGATCCCTACGCCGGGCATCAGTTATTCCAACGTACAGATCTGCGCTGGCCAGACGACAACGAACTCCGCGTTCGAGGTCCTCAACCTGTTCTCGGGCGGCGCGCTGCTCCAGCTGTCGATCTTCGCGCTGGGCATCATGCCGTATATCACCGCGTCGATCATGGTGCAGCTGCTGCGGGTGCTCATTCCCCGCTTCGAGGCCCTCAACAAGGAGGGCGCGGAGGGCCAGGCCAAGCTCACCCAGTACACCAGGTACATCACCGTGGGCTTCGCGACGCTCCAGTCCGCCTCGTACATCACGATGGCGCGCAACGACCTCTTCTTCCCGGGCTGTGGCGTGCCGATCATCCCGGACGACTCCTGGTACACGATCGCCATGATGGTCCTCACGATGACCACCGGCACCGTGCTGATCATGTGGCTCGGCGAACGCATCACGGAGCGGGGCGTCGGCAACGGCATGTCGCTGCTGATCTTCACGTCGATCGCCGCGTCGTTCCCCGGCGTCGGGTCCGCGATCTGGAACTCGTCGAACGGCCTGCAGAACTCGATCATCGTCGGAATCGTCGTCATGGTCGTCATTGCCGCAGTGGTCTTCGTCGAGCAGTCACAGCGCCGCATCCCGGTGCAGTACGCCAAGCGCATGGTCGGCCGCCGCACCCTGGGCGGTTCGTCTACCTACATTCCGATCAAGATCAACATGGCGGGCATCATCCCCGTGATCTTCGCGTCGTCGCTACTGATGCTGCCGCAGGTGATCAGTCAGTTCGCGGGCAATGACCCGAGCGACGTGATCATCTGGCTGCGCGACAACGTGGCGGACCCCGCCGCGCCGCTCAACATCGCGCTGTACATCGTGCTGATCATCTTCTTCGCGTACTTCTACACCGCTATCACGTTCAACCCGAACGACGTCGCGGACAACATGAAGAAGTACGGCGGGTTCATCCCCGGCATTCGGCCGGGACAGCCCACTGCTGACTTCCTGTCCTACGTGCTGTCGCGGATCACCGCCGCTGGCTCGCTCTACCTGGCCGCGGTCGCGCTGATCCCCACGATCACGTTCGTGATCCTGGGGCTGAGCACCTCGATTCCGTTCGGCGGTGCCTCCATCCTGATTCTGGTGGGCGTGGGTCTCGACACCGTCAAGCGCATCCAGTCCCAGCTGGAGCAGCGCCACTACGAAGGGTTCCTCAAGTAATGCGCACCGTCCTCCTCGGCCCGCCCGGAGCGGGCAAAGGCACCCAGGCCGCGCGACTCGCCGAGCGGTGGGGCGTGCCCGCTATCTCAACGGGTGACATCTTCCGCGCCAATGTTCAGGGCAAGACCGAGCTGGGGCGGCGTGCGCAGGAGTACATGTCGGCCGGCGCGCTCGTCCCCGACGAGGTCACCAATGCCATGGTTCGCGACCGTCTGGCGCAGGATGACGTCGCCGACGGGTTCCTGCTGGACGGCTACCCGCGCAACCCCGACCAGGCAGTGGAGCTCGACACGATGCTGTCGGATCTCAAGGTGAAGCTGGACGTGGCTATCGAGATCACGGTCGATCGCGACGAGGTCACGGAGCGGCTGCTCAAGCGCGCCCAGATCGAGGGGCGTTCGGATGACACGGAGCCCGTGATCCGCAAGCGCCTCGAGGTGTACGCGAAGCAGACCGCTCCGGTCGCGGCGTACTACGACGGCCGTGGCCTGCTCGTGCAGGTGGACGGCATGAACGAGATCGACGCGGTGACCGAGGCGATCCTCGGGGCCGTCGGCGACCGCTGACGCGTGCGCGACCGGATCGAGTACAAGACTCTCGAGCAGATGCGGGTCATGGCCCGCGCAGGCCTGATAGTCGAGCGTGCGCTGGCCGCAGCGAAGGCAGCGTGCGCGCCCGGCGTGACCACCGGCGACATCGAACGCGCCGCAGCGGCGGTCATCGCCGATGCGGGCGCAACCTCCAACTTCCTTGGCTACCACGGATTCCCCGCCGCCGCGTGCGTGTCCGTCAATGAGGAGATCGTGCACGGGATCCCTGGCGACAGGGTTGTCCTGGACGGGGATGTCGTGTCTGTTGACTGCGGCGCCATCGTCGACGGTTGGCACGGTGACTCCGCCCTCACCTTCATCGCGGGTGAACCCCGGTCGGACGCGGACGTGCGCCTGGTTGAGGACACTCGTCGCTCGCTGTGGGCTGGCATCGCCGCCCTCGCCACGGCGTCGCGGTTGGATGAGGTAGCAGCGGCCATTGAAGACGCCACCGTCGAGGCGGGGCTGCACCCGCTGGTGGGTTACGTGGGCCACGGCATTGGCACTGCAATGCACCAGGCGCCCGATGTCATGAACTACCGCACGCGCGGCCGCCACGCCCGCGTCAAGCCAGGCTTGTGCGTCGCCATCGAGCCGATGCTCGTACAGGGCACCTCGGAGTCGACGGTGCTCGACGACGACTGGACGGTAGTGTCCGCGGACGGCACGCGCGGAGCGCATTGGGAGCATTCCATTGCCGTGCACGACGATGGCATTTGGGTACTCACTGCCAGCGACGGCGGGCGGGCGGGCCTCGCGCCCTTCGGCATCGAACCCGCACCTCTCGGCTAAGTCACCGGCTGGCCGTGTGACCCACCCCATACGCGGAAACAGGGTCGTTACGCGGGGGTCTCGCAGGCGCAATGCGGTGCACCTACCGTGAGCCTCAGGACGGATCGCTCGGGTCCGTCAGGGTAGAAGGACACTCACGTGGCACGGGGATTCAATTATGCGCCGGGCGCCTCAGCGGAGGTCGAGCTCGCGGGTAGCTCGGGGCTGTCACGCGCACAGATCGCCACCCTCGCGATGAGCCGCAACGCCGTCGTGCGGGAGGTGCTGGCGGGCAGGGACGATCTCGCGCTCGGACATGCGGTGTCGCTGGCCCACGATCGCTCGGCGCAGGTGCGCGCGGCACTCGCCGCGAACACCCGCGTCTCGACCTCGGTTCTCGAGCATCTGGCAACGGACCGGAGCGTCCCGGTTCTCGAGGCATTGCTGCGAAACCCTGCGACGCCGCGAGACGTGCTCGAGCAATTGGCTTTTCACCGGCGGGCCGAGGTGAGGTTGGCTGCGGCTCGCCGCGTGGACGGCGACGTCGCGGCGGGCCCGAGCGCCGCCACCGCAACTGCCGGGCGCGCCTCTTTCACGACGAGGGCGCCTGAACTGAGGGAGCGCGCGGTGGGTGTGGCGACCGGTGACGACGTAGATTCCACGACCGGGCTCCCGGTGCGCCCGGATGCCGCTGTGCAACCCGCAGCCCGCCCGTGAGCGGCCCGGGTGCCTGCGCAGCACTCCAAGCCCGGGCCCGTCACTGAAGTCCTGCGACTGCCCGGCTCTGCGAGATCTCGCGGTGAGCGCCGTTCGGCTTTAGGATGACGAGAGCGTGCTCCGGCGATCGAATCGCCGGGGGAGCACGCGACAGGTGAGGGAGGGGATGGGACGATGCCTCCTACACGCGGAGCCTCGGAGGACGTCGTCAGGGCGCTGGATCCTCAGGTGGCCGGGCCAGACCTGTTGCGCCTCGCTGTCCACCGCGAGCCCACCGTGCGCGCTGCAGTCGCAACCCGCACCGATTGCCCCATGGGTGCGCTCATTTCGCTAGGCAACGACCACTGTGTCGATGTCCTGGACGCGCTCATCGCCAACCCCAGGACGCCGTCGTCAGTGATTCGTAACCTCGCCGATCACCGGAACCCGCAGGTCTCTGAGGCGGCGGTCAAGCGGCTCCGGAACAGCTTCCGCTGAGGGCTCCCCTCGGGGTCCAACCGGCCGCTTGCAGGGGCGGTTGAGAAGCTCCCGGAAGTCCCGTATAGTGGTGCGTCGGGCGATTTCGCGCGCCCGAAAAAACCGTCAACCAACGTGAGTGGAGTCCATGGCCAAGAAAGACGGCGTCATCGAGGTCGAGGGCACGGTCGTGGAGGCACTTCCCAATGCCTCCTTCCGAGTGGAGTTGACCAATGGTCATCTCGTCCTCGCACACATCTCGGGCAAGATGCGACAGCACTACATCCGGATCCTCCCTGAGGACCGCGTGGTGGTGGAGTTGAGCCCGTACGACCTGTCCCGCGGCCGTATCGTCTACCGCTACAAGTAGTCGTCGCCGGCGCGCACGTGCGTCATCAGCGCCGACGGCGAAGGAAAGAAAAATGAAGGTTAAGCCAAGCGTCAAGCCCATCTGTGAGAAGTGCAAGGTTATTCGCCGCAACGGCCGAGTCATGGTCATCTGCGAGAACCTGCGCCACAAGCAGCGTCAGGGTTAGACCCACTAGAAATCGCGTTCAGGCAACCGAGAGGTAGCCCACGGCTCGGAGGCCGTGGCCCGCACACATCACGCGGGAAGCCCGAGCGTCAGACCTCCGACTACTGAGGAGTAGAAAAAGCACTTATGGCACGCATCGTCGGCGTCGATCTCCCGCGCGACAAGCGCATGGAGATCGCGCTCACCTATATCTTCGGGATCGGCCGCACCCGTGCGGCCCAGATCCTCGCCGCCACCGGGATCAGCCCGGATCTGCGCGTCAAGGACGCCGCAGACACCGACCTGGTCGCGATCCGCGACTTCATCGAGGCCAACTTCCAGGTGGAGGGCGACCTGCGCCGTGAGGTGCAGGGCGACATCCGCCGCAAGGTCGAGATCGGCAACTACCAGGGACTGCGCCACCGCCGTGGCATGCCTGTCCGTGGTCAGCGCACGAAGACCAACGCCCGCACGCGCAAGGGCCCCAAGAAGACCGTCGCCGGAAAGAAGAAGTAACCCATGGCAGCTCCCACTCGCAAGCCGCGCAAGAAGATCAAGAAGACAGTCGCGCACGGCCAGGCACACATCAAGTCCACGTTCAACAACACGATCATCTCCATCACGGACCCCTCGGGTGCTGTGGTGTCGTGGTCGTCGTCTGGCCAGGTGGGCTTCAAGGGCTCACGCAAGTCGACTCCGTACGCCGCGCAGATGGCAGCCGAGGCCGCCGCGCGCCGCGCTCAGGACGCCGGCATGAGCAAGGTCGACGTGTTCGTCAAGGGCCCCGGCTCGGGCCGCGACACCGCGATCCGCTCGCTGACCGCCGCTGGTCTCGAGGTGACCTCCATCAAGGACGTCACTCCTCAGGCCCACAACGGTTGCCGTCCGCCCAAGCGTCGTCGCAACTAGCATTTCCGGCGTCATCCTGACGCCTCACGTCCTCCCCGGCGCCAGCATCGGCGCCGGGGCAGGACGGCCAACTGAAGAACCGTGACCCCGGTGGGCCCAAACCCCCGGATCTTGCGAGCATCAAATAGCGGGTGCTTGGAAAGGAAATGAACAGTGCTCATTGCACAGCGTCCCACCCTGACCGAGAAGGTCATCTCGGACAACCGTTCGCAGTTCTCGCTCAAGCCTCTCGAGCCTGGCTTCGGCTACACGCTCGGTAACTCCCTGCGCCGCACCCTGCTGTCGTCCATCCCGGGCGCAGCAATCACGTCGGTGCGTTTCGAGGGCGTGCTCCACGAGTTCACGACCATCGAGGGCGTGAAGGAGGACGTGACTGAGATTATGCTGAACCTCAAGAACCTCGTCGTCTCGTCAGACCACGACGAGCCGGTCGTGATGTACCTGCGTAAGTCTGGTGCCGGCGCCGTCACGGCGGCCGACATCGCGCCTCCGGCAGGCGTGGAGGTCCACAACCCGGACCTGCACATCGCGACCCTCAACTCGAAGGCCAAGTTCGAGGTTGAGCTCACGGTCGAGCGTGGCCGCGGCTACGTGCCGTCGTCGATGAACAAGAGCTACGACGCAGAGATCGGTCAGATCCCGGTCGACTCGATCTACTCGCCCGTGCTCAAGGTCACGTACAAGGTCGAGGCCACCCGTGTGGCGCAGCGCACCGACTTCGACGAACTGATCATCGACGTCGAGACCAAGTCGTCGATCTCGGCTCGTGACGCGCTCGCGTCTGCGGGTTCGACACTGGTCGAGCTGTTCTCGCTCGCCAAGGGCCTCAATGAGGCTGCTGAGGGCATCGAGATTGGCCC
>JBKBNW010000014.1:0-22172 GCA_046295115.1 Demequina sp. | reverse complement strand
CAAGGGCCGCGCCCGCGAGTACCAGGGCCAGCGTGAGCCCGATCAGCACCGGCACGGGCAGCACGGGATCGTGGTGCTCGACGTGACCGGTGACCGGCTCCAGCCAAAGCGTGAAGCGGTCGCCGGTGGCGAGACTCAAACCGAGGAAGGCGGAGCCGACGGCGAGGATGATCATGGGCACCGTCATCAGCAGCGGGCTCTCATGCGGGTGCTGGTCATCCGTCCACCGCGCCTTGCCGTGGAAGGTCATGAAGAACAGTCGCGACATGTAGAACGCGGTGAGGCCAGCGCCGATCAGCGCCGCAGATCCGAGCACCCACGGCTGCCAGCCTTCGCCGACGAACGCGGCCTCGATGATCTTGTCCTTCGAGTAGAAACCGGAGAACGGCGGCAGGCCCAGGATCGCGAGCCAGCCCAAGCCGAACGTCACCCAGGTCACCACCATCACCCCGCGCAGCGCACCAAAGCGACGCATGTTGACCTGGTCGTTCATGGCGTGCATCACGGACCCGGCCCCGAGGAACATGCCGGCCTTGAAGAAGCCGTGCGTCACCAGGTGGAAGATCGCGAAGGCGTAGCCGATGGGGCCGAGCCCAGCCGCGAGCATCATGTAACCGATCTGCGACATGGTCGATGCGGCGAGAGCCTTCTTGAGGTCGTCCTTCGCCATACCGATCAGGGCGCCCATCACCAGCGTGATCGCGCCGACGAGGGCCACTGCGACCTGGGCATTCGGGGCCCCGTTGAAGATGGGGGCGGAGCGCACGATCAGGTACACACCCGCGGTCACCATGGTCGCGGCGTGGATGAGCGCGGAGACGGGCGTGGGGCCCGCCATCGCGTCGCCGAGCCACGACTGCAGCGGGAACTGTGCGGACTTTCCGCACGCGGCGACCAGCAGCATCAGGCCGATCGCCGTCAGCTGCGCGGCCGTCGCCTCGGGTGCGGCGCCCAACACCGTGGCGAAGTCCACCGCCCCGAAGTAGGCGAACATCAGGCCCATCGCGATGATCAGTCCGATATCGCCCACGCGGTTGGCGATGAAGGCCTTGTTCGCGGCGGTCGCATACTCCGAGCGCTGGTTCCAGAAACCGATCAGCAGGTACGACGCGAGACCCACGCCCTCCCATCCCACGAACAGCAGCAGGAACGAGTCGGCGAGCACCAGCAGCAACATGGCCGCGATGAACAGGTTGAGGTACGCGAAGAACCGGCGACGGTCAGGATCCGTCTCCATGTACGCGACGGAGTACACGTGAATGAGCGTGCCGACAAAGGTGATCAGTAGCACGAACGTCATCGACAGCGGGTCCACCAGGAGGCCGGCATCCAGGTTCAGTTCGGTGCCGGGGATCCACGAGAACAGGTGCACGCTCGTGGCGCGCTCCTCCCCTGGCAGACCAAGCATCTGGAAGAAGGCGATCAGGCCCACCAGGAAGGCGGCGCCCGATGCGCCCACACCCACCCAGTGCCCGTAGGCATCGGCACGGCGTCCGGCAAGCAGCAGCACGAAGGCGCTCGCGAGCGGCACCGCGATCAGCAGCCAGGTCATCGACAGCATGCGCTACCCCTTCAGCTCTGCGGGTTCATCGAGCGAGATGGACTGGCGGGCGCGGAACACCGCGATGATGATCGCCATGCCCACCACCACCTCGGCCGCGGCCACGACCATCACGAAGAAGGCCATCACCTGCCCGTTCAACTGATCGTGAATCCGTGCGAACGCGACCAGCGTGAGGTTGCCTGCGTTGAGCATGAGCTCGACGCCCATGAACGCCACGATCGCGTTCCTGCGCAGCAGCACCGCCGCGGCGCCGATCGCGAACAGGACGGACGCCAGGATCACGTAATTGATGGGGTTCACTGGGCACCGTCCTCGTCGCGACCCACGCGGTCGCCCGTGAGATCGTTGGACTCCCGGGCGGGCGCTCCCGCCGGCCGCTGGAGGTCCTCGGGGTTGCTCGAGTCCCGCAGACGCAAGCGGAACTCGGAAGCCTCTTGCGTCTGATTGCGGATCTTGAGCACGCGGGACACGGAGTGTGGGATGGGCTCGCCCTCGGGGTCCAGTGCTGGGGAGTCCAACGCGTTGCTGCGCGCGTACACCCCCGGCATGGGCTTATTGACGGGGTCCGCACCGGCAAGCAGGCGCGCGGCCTGCATCTCGCCCTGGGTGCGGCGGGGAGTCAGCCTGGGCGTGTGCGTCAGCATGAGCGCACCCACGGCCGCGGTAATCAGCAGCGCGCCGAGCACCTCCATGACCAGCACATACTCGCCGAACAGCACGAACGCGATCTCCTCAGGGTTGCCGACGACGCCGCGCGGGGCGGGCGAGATCGTGGCGCGGCCCACGACCGCAATCAGCAGCGTGGCCATGCCGCCCGCCGCGAACAGCGCGATCCATCGCTGGCCCTTAATGGTCTCCTTCAGGTCCTCACGCCGGTCTACACCCACGAGCATGAGCACGAACAGGAACGTCATCATCACTGCGCCGGTGTAGACCACGATCTGCACGACGCCGAGGAATGGGGCGTCGAGGCCGACGTACGCGGCCGCAAGACCCACCATCACCGTGACGATGGACATGGCGATGTGGGCGGCCCTGCGCGCGAACAGCAGAGACAGCGCAGGTATCACAGTCATCGCCGCGACCACCCAGAACAGCACCTCGTTAACCACGGCTGGCCTCCGCGGTCTCGGACTCACGGTTGTCGGACTCACGGTTCTCGGGCAGCGTCGGGTCCTCCGGGCGGCGCTCACGCACCCACTCGACCTGGGCATCCACCACCTGGGTCACATCCCCCCGGTAATAGTCGTCGTCAACCGTGCCCGGCACCATCGGGTGCGGGGCGGCCAGCATCGCGTCCTGCATGGGAGCCAGCAGGTCCTGCTTCTCGTAGATCAGGCCCTCACGGGTGGGGCCGGCCAGCTCGTACTCGTTGGTCATCGTGAGCGCACGTGTGGGGCACGCCTCGATGCACAGCCCGCAGAAGATGCAGCGCAGGTAGTTGATCTGGTAAACGCGGCCATAGCGCTCGCCGGGCGAGTACTGGGCGTCCTCGGTGTTCGAGTCGCCCTCGACGTAGATCGCATCGGCCGGGCAGGCCCACGCGCACAACTCGCAGCCGATGCACTTCTCGAGCCCGTCCGCGTAGCGGTTGAGCTGGTGGCGGCCGTGGTACCGCGGCATCGGAGGGGTCTTCTTGTCCGGGTACTGCTCGGTGACGGTGGGGCGGAAGAAGTTCCGCATCGTCACGCCGAACCCGGCGACCGGTGCCAGGGCGCGACCGATCGGCCCGGGCTCGGGGAAGTTGGACTCAAAGCGCTGGGCCTCGCCGTCGCGCTCCCGGTTGACCTTCCAGACGTCATCGGGCTCGGTCATTCGGCGCCTCCTTCGGTCTCGGTGCGGCCCTTGCTCGCCTCGACCGTGCGGCCGGAACGGGGTGAGGGGGGCATGGTCTGATGCGGCAGTGGCGGCACGGGGTAGCCACCGGCGAACGCGTCGAGTTCCTCGCGCTCCGGCTCCTCCACCTCGACGGGGTCCCCCTTCAAGAAGCTGATTACCGCGATGGTCATCAGCACGGCGATCAGGCCCGCCACGGCGTCGTACACGTTGAGGTCCCGGTTCATTGCGTCGAACGCGGCGCGCCCCACAGAGAAGAACACGAGCCAGCCAAGGCCGACGGGGATGAGGACCTTCCAACCCAACTTCATGAACTGGTCGTAGCGGAACCGCACCAGCGAGCCGCGGATCCACACGAACACGAACATCAGCAGCCAGATCTTCAAGATCAGCCAGATGGGCGGCATGATGCCGGAGTTGAGGAACTCGGCTCCCGGCCACGACTGCGGCCACGGCGCCTGCCAGCCGCCCATGAACAGCGTCGCAGCCACGGCGGAGACGTTGATCATGTTCATGTACTCGGCGAGGAAGAACCATGCGAACTTCATCGACGAGTACTCGGTCATGAAGCCGGCGACCAGCTCACCCTCCGCCTCGGGAAGGTCGAACGGCAACCGGTTGGTCTCACCGACCATCGAGATCACATACAGGATGAAGGCGGGAAACAGCGGCCAGATCCACCAACGGTCGGCCTGCGCCTCAACGATGCCGCTGGTGGACATGGTGCCCGAGAGCAGGAACACCGTGACGAGCGACAAGCCCATCGCCAGTTCGTAGGAGATCACCTGGGCCGTCGACCGGATGGATCCCATCAGGGGGTACGTCGATCCCGACGCCCACCCGCCCAGCACGATGCCGTAAACGCCGAGCGCGGCGCAGGCGAGGATGAACAGCACGGCCACCGGGAAGTCGGTGAGCTGCAGCGGCGTGTAGATGTCCGTGCCCGGGATGTGGGTGACGGGGCCGAAGGGGATGACGGCGAAGATCAGCAGCGCGCAGAACACCGAGATCATGGGCGCCACGATGTAGAGCACCTTGTCCGCGGCGCGGACGGTGATGTCCTCCTTGAACAGCAGCTTCATCGCGTCCATGACGGACTGCAGCAGGCCAAAGGGGCCGTGACGGTTGGGGCCCGGGCGCTCCTGCAAGCGGCCAATCACGCGGCGCTCGAACCACACCGCGAACAGCACGGACATCAGCAGGAAGACCAGGATCAGCACGGCCTTGACGATCGACAGCCACAAGGGGTCATTCGCGAGCGCCTCGGTCACGGTCAGCGACCCAGGGTCCACCACGGCAGGGACGCCGGCAAACGACATCATCAGATGCCCCCCTTCACGCGCACGAGTGCGCCGGGCTGAACGCCGAGTTCCTGGGCGACCCAGGATCCCGGCGACTTGGCGGGCACCCACACGACGCCATCGGCCATGTCGGTGAGAACCACCGGGAGCTCGATCGAGCCGCGGCTACCAGCTGTCAGCGTCACGACACCGTCCTTGACGCCGATGCGCGCTGCAGTCGCGGGCGACAGGCGCGCCACCGCGGTGCGTCCGGTGCCAGCCAGGTAGGGCTCGCCGTCCTGCAGGGCGCCTTCGTCGACGAGCAGGTGCCACGACGCCAGCACCAACTCGTCGCCGGTGGACTTGGCAGGCTTGGCCGCCTTCACTGCCGGGGCCCGCATGCGCTCGGCCTTGGGGGCGGCACCGAGCTGAGCGAGCTGCTCGTTGACGTCCGCGACGGTGCCGACCTTGAGGTCGGCGCCAAGCTCGCGGGCCAAGAAGTCGAGCGCACGGTGGTCGGAGATCGCGTCCGTGCGGATCGCCGTCGCGAAGCCGCGCAGTCGACCTTCCCAGTTCACGAATGTGCCGGGCTTCTCTGACGGAGGGGCGACGGGCAGAACCACGTCGGCGCGATCCGCCACCGCGGTGCGGCGCACCTCGAGGGACACCACAAACGCGGCCTTGTCCAGCGCGGCCGTCAGGTCCTCGGTGAGGTCGGACGGGGTCACGCCACCGATCACAAGGCCGGACAGCTCGCCCGCGGCGGCCGCCGCGATGATCTCGGCGGCGTTTCGCCCCGTGGCCTCTGGCAGCGCGTCCACTCCCCAGGCGTGAGCGATCGAGTCCCGGGCCGTTGCGGAGGTCGCGTCGCGACCGCCCGGCAGCAGCCCCGGCAGGGCCCCTGCCTCGACGGCTCCGCGCTCTCCGGCCCGGCGGGGGATCCAGGCGATCCGCGCACCGGTGCGCGTGGCGAGCTTGAGGGCCTCGGTCAGCGCGCCGGGAGAGCCGGCCAGGCGCTCACCCACCACGATGATGGCGCCGTCGGCCGTGAGAGCCTCCGCCGCATCGGCCGCACCCTTGATCGCGGCGAGAGCCGCGCCCTCGCCCCCGGGGACAGCCGGGATGAGCGTCGCGTTCAGCTTCTCGGCACCGCGGGACAGGAACGGCGCGATCGTCATGACGCGCTGCTTGCCGTAGGACTTGCGAAGTCGCAGGAACACGACGCCGCCCTCGTCCTCGGGCTCAAAGCCCGCCAGTAGCACCGCGGGTGCCTTCTCGAGGTCGGCGAACGTCACGCCCATGCCCGAACCAGCGACCGTGGAGCCCAGGAACGCCTGCTCCTCGTCCGAGGCCACGCGGGTGCGAACGTCCACGTCGTTCGTGCCCAGGGCCACCCGGGCGAACTTCTGGTACGCGTAGGCGTCTTCCATGGTGAGCCGTCCACCGGGGAGCACTCCGACGCCCTTGGCCTTCTTGTCTGCGGGGGTGCCGGTGCGGCCGGCGGCGGCGCGCAGGCCCTGTGCTGCACGCGCGATTGCGTCGGGCCACGAGGCCTCGTGAAGCTGGCCGTCCTCGCCTCGCACCAGCGGGCGCTCGAGGCGGTCCGACAGGTTCTGCCATGAGAAGGCGAACCGGTCCTTGTCGGTGATCCACTCCTCGTTCACCACGGGGTCGTTGTCCGCGAGGCGGCGCAGGATCGTGCCGCGTCGGTGGTCGGTGCGAATCGCGGCACCCGACGAGTCGTGCTCCGAGATTCCCGGCGAACTCACCAGGTCGAACGGGCGGGAGCGGAACCGGTACGCGGCACTTGTCAACGCGCCCACGGGGCAGATCTGCACCGTGTTGCCGGAGTAGTACGAGGAGAACGCGCGCCCCGACTCGTCCTCGGCGGCGACGCCGATGGGCTCGTAGCCGTCGAAGTTCAGCACGTCCTCGTCGAAGGTGCCGATCTGCTGCATCGCGCCGCGGTTCTGCAGGTCAATGAAGGCGTCGCCCGCGATCTCCTTGGAGAACCGCGTGCACCGCTGGCACAGCACGCAGCGCTCGCGGTCGAGCAGGATCTCGGAACTGAGCGGCAGCGGCTTCTCGAACACGCGCTTGACGTCGATGAACCGCGACTCCGAGCGCCCGTAGCTAAGCGCCTGGTTCTGCAGCGGGCACTCGCCGCCCTTGTCGCACACCGGGCAGTCGAGCGGGTGGTTGATGAGCAACAGTTCCAGCACGCCCTCCTGGGCGCTCTTCGCCTCTTCGGAGGTGTGCTGGGTGTTGACGATCATGCCGTCCGTCGCCTGCATGGTGCAGGAGGCCTGCGGCTTGGGGAAGGCGCGGACGTTGCCCTCGCGGTCCGGCGCGGCCACGTCGACCAGGCACTGGCGACACGCGCCGGCCGGAGCCAGCAGCGGGTGGTCGCAGAACCTCGGGATGTCGATGCCGACCTGCTCGGCAGCGCGGATGATGAGGGTGCCCTTGGGCACCGTCGTCTCCTTGCCGTCAATCGTGAGGGTGACAGTGTCGACGGTCTCGGCCGTGGCCTTATCCGCGGTCGAGGTCATGCGTGCGCCTCCTCGGGAGCAGGTGCGGAGTCGTAGTCGAACAGGGCCGACGCGGAGTGGTCGAACGGGCAAGCGCCCTGGATGATGTGCTGCTCGTACTCTTCGCGGAACAGTGTGATCGAGCTCGTAATGGAGCTGGTCGCGCCGTCGCCAAGCGCGCAGAATGCGCGACCGAGGATCGCCCCGCAGGTGTCGAGCAGCTGCTGAATGTCGGCGCCCGTGCCGTGGCCGTCCTCGATGCGCTCGAGGATTTGGGCCAGCCAGAACGTCCCCTCGCGGCACGGCGTGCACTTACCGCAGGACTCGTGCTTGTAGAACTCGGTCCACCGGGCGACGGCACGCACCACGCAGGTGGTGTCGTCGAACAGTTGCAGCGCACGCGTGCCGAGCATCGAGCCCGCGGCGCCCACCGACTCGTAGTCGAGCGGGGTGTCAAGGTGCTCGTCGGTGAACAACGGCGTGGAGGACCCCCCCGGGGTCCAGAACTTAAGCGGCCTGCCGCCCCGCATGCCGCCCGCCATCTCCAGCAACTCCCGCAGGGTGACGCCCAATGGGGCCTCGTACTGGCCCGGCTTGGTGACGTGGCCAGACAGTGAGAACAGGCCCATCCCCTTCGAGCGCTCCGTGCCCATGGCGGTGAACCACTCCACCCCGTGAGCGATGATGGAGGGTACCGAGGCGATGGACTCGACGTTGTTGACGACGGTGGGCCGCGCGTACAGGCCCTCGACCGCGGGGAACGGGGGCTTCAGGCGCGGCTGACCGCGCCGGCCCTCGAGCGAGTCGAGCAGGGCAGTCTCTTCACCGCAGATGTAGGCACCGGCGCCGGCGTGCACCGTGATGTCCAGATCGAAGCCACTGCCGTGAATGTTCTGCCCCAAGTGCCCGGCCTCATAGGCCTCGCGCACCGCCTGCATCAGGCGGCGGTACACGTGCACGACCTCGCCGCGCAGGTAGATGAAGGCGTGGTTGCTGCCGATCGCGTACGACGTGATGATCGCGCCCTCGACGAGCACGTGAGGCGCGGACAGCATCGTCGGGATGTCCTTGCACGTGCCCGGCTCGGACTCGTCGGCGTTCACCACGAGGTAGCGCGGCTTGCCGTCGTCCGGGGGCAGGAAGCCCCACTTCATGCCGGTGGGGAAGCCCGCTCCGCCGCGGCCCCGCAGCCCCGAGTCCTTGACGGCCTGGATGATGTCCGCCGGAGCCATGCCGAGCGCTTGCTTGAGCGCGCCGTAGCCGCCGCGGTCGGTGTAGGTGCTCAGCTTCCACGACTGTTCGGCGTCCCACGTGGCGCTCAGCACAGGGGTCAGATCCGTCATTTCGACTCCTCCCAGCCCTGTTCGCGCGCGACCTTGAGGCCCGCGACCGTCGGCTCGCCGATTCCCTGGTCCTCGTCCGCGCGGCCGTCCTCAAAGCCCGCGAGCACGCGCGACATCTCTTTGAACGGCGCGACCGCGGAGGAGCCGCGAGTGGGCACCACGTCGCGGCCCTCGAGGATGTCGTCGACCACGCGCAACGCCCGCTCGGGCGTCATGTTGTCGAAGAACTCCCAGTTGACCATCATCACCGGGGCGTAGTCACACGCCGCGTTGCATTCGATGCGCTCGAGCGTGACGCGGCCATCGGCCGTGGTCTCGTCGTGCCCGACACCGCAGCGCTCGGACAGCTGGCGCCAGATCTCGTCGCCGCCCATGACGGCGCACAGGGTGTTGGTGCACACGCCCACCTGGTACTCGCCATTGGGGCGGCGCTTGTACTGGCTGTAGAACGTCGCGACAGCGCTCACCTCGGCGCTGGTCAGGTCCACCTGGCGCGCGCAGAAGGCGATGCCGTCTGGGCTCACGTAGCCGTCCACCGACTGCACCAGGTGCAGCATCGGCAGCAGGGCCGAACGGGTCACGGGGTAGCGGCTGATGATGTCGGCCGCGTCCTTCTCGAGCTGTGCGAGCGTCTCGCCGTCGTAGGTCATCGGTCCACGCCTCCCAGCACCATGTCGATACCGGCGATAGCGACCACGACGTCGGCGACCTGGCCGCCCTCGCACAAGATCCCCAGTGCCTGCAAGTTGTTGAAGCCCGGGTCGCGGAAGTGCGCGCGCCACGGCTTGGTGCCACCGTCGGACACGAGGTGTACGCCCAGCAGTCCCTTGGGGCCCTCGATGGCCTGGAACACCTGGCCGGCGGGCACGTCGAACCCCTCGGTCACGAGCTTGAAGTGGTGAATCAGCGCTTCCATCGACTCGCCCATGATGTGCCGAATGTGATCCTGCGAGTTGCCCTGTCCGTCGGGACCGAGCGCCAACTGAGCAGGCCACGCGATCTTCTTGTCGGCGACCATCACCGGGCCGTCGCCGAGCTGCTCGAGACGATCGGCGCACTGCGCGATGATCTTGAGCGACTCGTAGCACTCCTCCATGCGCAGCATCAGCCGCGACCACGCGTCCTCGTCGGTCGACGTGGGCACCTGGAAGTCATAGGTCTCGTACCCGCAGTACGGCTCCGACTTGCGCAGGTCGTACGGCAGTCCCGTCGAACGCAGCATGGGCCCGGTGATGCCCAGCGACATGCACGCGGACAGATTCAGCTTTGCCACGCCCTTGAGGCGGCCCAGCAGGATCGGGTTCTTGACCTGCAGCGCCACCAGCTCATCGAGCCTGGCCCGAACCTTGGGGATCATGGCGCGGATGCGCTCCACGCCGTCCTCGGGCAGGCCCAAGGACACGCCACCGGGGCGGATGTAGTTGTTGTTGGTGCGCAGACCGGTGATCGCCTCGATCACGCGGAAGGTGTCCTCACGTGCCGTGAAAGAGGTGGTCATGATGGTGGTCGCGCCGAGCTCGTTCCCGCCCGTGCCGATCGCCACCAGGTGGCTGCTGATGCGCGTCAGTTCCATCATCAGCACGCGCAGCACAGACGCGCGCTCGGGGATGTCGTCGGTGATGCCGAGCAACTTCTCGATGCCCAGGCAGTACACGAGTTCCTGGTTCATCGGCGCCACGTAGTCCATGCGGGTGCAGAACGTGACGCCCTGCGTCCACGTCCGGTACTCCATGTTCTTCTCGATGCCCGTGTGCAGGTAGCCGATGCCGGCCCGGGTCTCCGTGACCGTCTCGCCTTCGATCTCAAGCATCACGCGCAGCACGCCGTGGGTCGACGGGTGCTGCGGCCCCATATTGACGACGATGCGCTGCTGGCCCAGTCGCTTGGCCTCCTCGGCGACTTCGGACCAGTCGGATCCGTGGACGGTGTACTCGGGTGCGTCGGGGTCCTCGACGAACGCGCGGGGCGCGTGGGGGGTCTGCGTGCTCATCGGTACTGTCTCCGCTCGTCGGGTGACGGGATCTCGGCGCCCTTGTACTCGATGGGGATGCCGCCGAGCGGGTAGTCCTTACGCTGCGGGTGGCCTACCCAGTCGTCGGGCATCTCGATGCGGGCGAGCGACGGGTGACCGTCAAAGATGATTCCGAAGAAGTCCCAGGTCTCGCGCTCGTGCCAGTTGTTCATCGGGTACACAGACACGATCGACGGAACATGCGGGTCCTCGTCGCCCACCGCGACCTCAAGGCGCAGGCGGCGGTTGTGCGTGATCGACTGCATCGGGTACACCGCGTGGAGCTCCCGGCCGGTGTCGGTCGGGTAGTGGACGCCGGACACTCCCAGGCACATCTCGAAGCGCAGGTCCTGGTCGTCACGCAGGTGACGGCAGACGTCGACCAGGTGGTCGCGCTGGATGTACAGCGTGAGCTCGCCGCGGTCCACCACCACGTACTCGATGGCCTCGTCGGCGACGTCGCCGAGCAGTTCGATGAGGATGTCGACCACGCCGTCGAACCACTCGCCGTACGGCCGCTCGGTCGCGCCCGGCATCTGCACGCGCTGCACCAGGCCGTCGTAGCCAGAGGTGTCTCCACGCGCGCCGAACATGCCCTCGCGGACGTTGATGAGCGTGAGGGGCTCCCGGCCTTCAGGCGCGAGCGCGTCGAGCTGCTTGTCGTCGCTCACCGCAGCAGCCCCTTCTGGTCGGAGGTCGGGGTGGCCTTGAGTGCGGCGGCTTCGGCGGCGGCGGCGATCTCACGGCGGTTTGCACCCATGGGGGTGTTGCGCACCTGGTTTTGCAGCTCCAGCAGCGCGTTCAACAGCATCTCGGGGCGGGGTGGGCAGCCGGGCAGGTAGATGTCCACCGGGACCACGTGGTCCACGCCCTGCACGATCGAGTAGTTGTTGAACATGCCCCCGGAAGAGGCGCACACCCCCATCGCGAGTACCCACTTGGGCTCGGCCATCTGGTCGTAGACCTGGCGCAGCACCGGAGCCATCTTGTTGGACAGGCGCCCAGCAACGATGATCATGTCCGCCTGGCGGGGCGACCCTCGGAACACCTCAGAGCCGATGCGCGCGATGTCGAACCGGGACGTGCCAGTGGCCATCATCTCGATGGAGCAGCACGCAAGCCCGAACGTCATGGGCCACATCGACCCCGCCCGCATCGTTCCCACGAACTTCTCGATCGTGCCAAGCATGAATGGAGGTGCGTTCTCTTCAAGACCCATGTCTCATCAATCCCAATCAAATCCGCCGCGGCGCCACTCGTACACGAAGGGAATCGTGATGAGGGCGAGGAAAGTCATGGTCGCAATGAGCCCGAACCACCCGAGCGCCTGGTTCGCGACGGCCCAGGGATACAGGAACACGACCTCGATGTCGAAGATGATGAAGGTCATCGCGACGAGGTAGTACTTGATGGGGATGGTGCCGCCACCGACGGCGCGGGGGGTCGGCTTCAGACCCGACTCGTACTTGTCCACCTTGGCGGAGTTGTAGCGCTTGGGGCCGCCCACGAGTGAGCTGACTACGAGGCCTGCCACCGCCAACGCCGCGGCGACGACGATCATCACCACGATCGGCACGTACGGATTCACTCGTCGATTCCCTTCATCGTCAACTGACCTGTATCCCGCCCGTACCTACGCCGCCGGAGCGACGCGGGTCAGTGCGACCATCAGCTTGTCGGCCCAGTCTCCGCCGCGCGGCTCATAGACATCTGCCAGCAGTTTATGCGTAAACCTCATCACCGTCGGTTGGGGCAGTCCGTACCGCGTGCATACCTTCATCACCTGGGGGTGCGCGATCAGGTGCGCGAACACTCGCCCTAAAGAGTAATACCCGCCTAGCTGCTCCTTCATCCGCCGCGCGTAGCCCGCAAGCGCCGCCTCCTTGTCGAGGTCGCTCGAGGCCGCACGCCACTGCACCATCGCATCGGCCGCCGTCCTCGCCGCCTGCATCGCGTACGCGATGCCCTCACCGTTGAACGGGTTGACCATGCCGCCGGCATCGCCGATGAGCATCATCCCTGGCACATAGTGAGGCTGACGGTTGAAGGCCATGGGGATCGCGGCGCCCTGCACCTTGCTGACAGGGGCGTCGGCATCGAAGCCCCAGCCGTCGGTGTTGTGTCGCAGCCAACCGTCGAGCAGCGCACGGTGGTCAAGCTTGGACGGGCTGCCGTTCGGGCTCAGGGTCCCGAGCCCCACGTTGGCGGTGCCATCGCCGAGCGGGAAGATCCATCCGTACCCGGGAAGCAGGTTGCTGCGGCCGCGCTCGCCGTCCCAGATTTCGAGGTGGCCCTCCATCCACTCCTCGTCGTGGCGGGGGGTCTCAAAGTAGGTGCGGACCGCCACGCCGATGGGCCGGTTGTTCATGCGCTCGATGCCGAGTCCCAGCGCGATGCGGGCACTCACCCCGTCAGCGGCGATCACCACCGGGGCGGTGTAGGTGACCTCGTCGCCGATCTTGCGGCCGTTCAGGTCCGTCTGCCTCGCGGTGACGCCGGTGACGCGTCCGGTGCGCTCGTCGCGCGTCGCGCCAGTGACGAACCAGCCCTCACGCACGTCTGCCCCAGCACCGCGTGCGTGCTCGGCAAGCTTGTGATCGAAGCTCGCGCGCGGCAGCGACAGCCCGTAGTTCGGGAAGGACTCCTGCTCGTTCCACGGAAACTCGAGGCGGTGCCCGCCGCCGACCATGCGCAACCCCCAGTTGGGGATCCATCCCTCGTCGCGCGGCGTCGGCAGGCCAATGAGCTCGAGTTCGCGCACCGCGCGGGGCGTCAGGCCGTCGCCGCATACCTTCTCGCGGGGAAAGTGCGACTTCTCGAGGGCGATGACGTCAAAGCCCTCGCGGGCCAGGTAGTGCGCAGCGGCCGAGCCTCCTGGCCCGGCACCCACCACAATCACATCCGCTTCGGTTCGCACGCCCACCAGGGTACGCGTCGCGCAGGGGTGCGGGCGCACGCAAAAATCGGGAGCGCACGCACGCGAGTGCCAACCGGACCGTTGCGAAAATCCCTCTCGGCACGCTCGCCTAGGCTGATGGGATGAGCATCGGAGCCACCTGGGCAGGCACGCATGTGTTCGGCGCGGCCGAGCTGATCGAGGCGCGGTCCATCGCCGAGGTGCAGGACGCCGTGGCGAGCGACGGCCCCGTCCGCGCCCTCGGCACCCGGCATAGCTTCAACGACCTGGCCGACACCCCTGGCAGGCTCGTCACGGTCACCGGCATCCCGGCCGAGCCGAAGGTCGACGAGGCCGCACGCACGGTCACGGTGGGTGCAGGCATTCGCTACGGCGAGCTCGCCGTGTGGCTCGAAGCTCGCGGCTGGGCGCTGCACAACATGGGTTCGCTCCCCCACATCTCCGTAGGCGGCGCGGTCGCGACGGGGACTCATGGCTCGGGGCTGACCAACGGCTGCCTGTCCGATGCGGTCGCGGCGCTCGAGTATGTGAACGCGGCGGGCGAGCACGTCACGGCGCGACGGGGTGACGAGGGGTTCTCGGGGCTAGTGGTGGGGCTCGGCGCCTACGGGATAGTCGTGCGCCTCACCCTCGACATCCAGCCCACCTACCTGGTGCGACAAGACGTGTATCGCGGCCTGTCGTGGGAGGCCGCGCTCGGGGACCTGCCCGGGGTCATGGGGGCCGGGTACTCGGTGAGCCTGTTCACCATGTGGGACGAGCCCAGCATTCAGCAGGCGTGGCGCAAGACGCGCATCGGCGTGGGCGAGGATCCGACCGACCAGTGGCTGGGCGCGCGTTTCGAGACTGCCGCCGAGGCCGGACTCGTCGACGTGCCACCCGCGAACCTCACCGTCAAGGGAGGCGAGCCCGGTCCGTGGCTCGAACGCCTGCCGCACTTCAGGCTCGACCAGACGCCGTCCAATGGGGACGAGATCCAGACTGAGTACTTTGTCGCGCTCGCCGACGGTGCCGATGCGTTGCGTGTGGTGAGGGAGCTGGGGCCAGACATCGCTCCTCACCTGCTGGTGTCCGAACTGCGCACGGTGGCCGCGGACTCGCTGTGGCTGTCGGGCGCCTACGGCCGGGACACCCTCGCGATCCACTTCACGTGGCGCAACGCGCCCGCCGAGGTCGCCGCGCTCACCCCGCGCATCGAAGCCGCACTCGCTGGGTTCGGCGCGCGCCCGCATTGGGGCAAGGTCCACACGATGACGGCCGATGCGGTGGCGGCAGTCTCCCCCAGGCTCGCCGATGCGCGGGCCCAGTTCGAGCGGCTCGACCCGGCCGGCAGGTTCGCGAACGACCACCTGCGACGCCTGGGCGTACGGGGCTGACCCGGGTCGGGAGACGTCAGGGCCCGACGTAGGCTTGGTGGGTGAGCGTGCTTGCGGGTAGTCCCGCGCCCCTGTTCGTGCGGACCAACGAGATCCCGCGACCCGACGACCTGCTCGCGCTGCTGCCCACGGATGCCATCTCGTGGGTGCGCCGTGGCGAGGGCCTGATCGCATGGGGCGAGGCCGCGCGGCTGGACACCTCGGGCGCGCAACGCATCGACGAGTCCGACGCCTGGTGGCGCCGTGTCACCCGGCACGCCGTCGTACGCGACGACGTGCGCCTGGCGGGCACCGGCCTCATCGCCTTCGGGTCGTTCTCCTTCGCGGACGCCTCGGCGGCCGGCGGCACGCTCGTGGTGCCCCGCTACGTGGTGGGCGTGCGCGAGGGCCACGCGTGGTTCACCGTGATCGATCGCGACGGACTGTCGGAGCCCCCGTCGCTCGAACAGGCGCTCGGCGACTCCCCGCCCCCGGCGGGCGTGCCCGCCATGACCATCGAGGAAGGCGACCACGGCGCGTGGGCGCTGGCCGTCGAGTCCGCCATCGACCGCATCGGCGCCGGGGAGCTGGACAAGGTGGTGCTCGCACGCGCCGTCCAGGCCCACGGTGAGGGCCCTGTCGACGTACGCGCCATCCTCGCCACGCTCGCTGCCGACTACCCCAGCTGCTGGACCTTCCACGTCGACGGGCTGGTGGGCGCGACCCCGGAACTGCTCGCCCGGGTGAACCACGGCCTCGTGACCTCGCGTGTGCTTGCGGGCACCATCCGGCCCACGGGCGACGAGACCGCGGACCTCGCCCACGCGGCAGCCCTCGCGCGGTCGTCGAAGGACCGCGAGGAGCACGAGTACGCGGTGCACTCCGTCACCCACGTTCTCGAGTCTCATTGCGGCTCCGTCAACGTGCCGGACGAGCCGAGCGTGCTGCACCTGCCCAATGTGATGCACCTCGCCACCGACGTCACCGGCGTGCTCAGCCACAACGCCAGCGCGCTCGAACTGATCCGCGAACTTCACCCCAGCGCCGCGGTGTGTGGCACGCCGACCCTGGCGGCGGCGCACGCGATCGATGAGCTCGAGGGGATCGACCGCGGGCGCTACGCCGGTCCCGTGGGGTGGATCGACGCGGCCGGCGACGGCGAATGGTGCATCGCGCTGCGTTCCGCGGAGCTCGACCCCGATGACCCGAGCCGTCTGCGGCTGTTCGCGGGCTGCGGCATCGTCGCGGCGAGCGAGCCCGACGCGGAGTGGGCCGAGTCGGAGGCCAAGCTCGAGCCGATGCGGCGAGCCCTGGGCGCGCGCGACGACGCCTGACCGGGCACAATCGAGAGCGAAGCTCGAACCGATGCATCGCGTTCGGGACGCGCGTTCGTTGACGTGGCCCGGACCGCGGCCCAGCCCGGGAGGCGCCGTGACGGACACCATCGACCACCGCGGGTCCAGGCGCGAGGCTGAGCGCGCAGCGTGGGACGAGCGCTACCGCTCGCGCGAGCGGATCTGGACCGGCCAACCGAACCCGCCGCTCATCGACGAGGTCGAACACCTGGTCACGCCCGGCACGGTCCTCGACGTGGGCTGCGGCGAGGGAGCCGACGCGGTATGGCTCGCGAGGCAGGGCTGGCTCGTGACCGCGGTGGACCTGTCGCTGACCGCGGTTAATCGCACACGGGAGCATTCCAAGGCCGCTGGCGTCGCGCAGCACGTCACGGTCACCGACGACGACCTCGAGACCCTGGTCGACTCGCAAGGGCCGTGGAATCTGGTGACGTCGCTGTACACGCACCCGACGTATGGCAGCAGGTGGCTCGTGCAGACGCTCGCCGAGGCCGTCGCCCCCGGCGGCATGCTGCTGGTCGTGGGGCACCATCCCACCGACCCGCACGCCGCGGCGCACCCCGACCTCAGCGACAGGGCCTTCGCCGCCGAGGACGTGGCCGACGCATTGGACCGGGCGCTGTGGGAAGTGTCGGCGACGCTCCGTGAGCGCACCACCCGCGAGCCCGACGGCCGCGAGCGCCTGTGGCGCGACTCCGTGCTGGTCGCGCGCCGACACGACTGACCGCCCCCCGGTCCGAGGTCCCGGGTGGGGCGGCTCGGCCTTTGCTAGCGTCCGCCGCATGAGCATCGACACCACCTGGGCCTACCGCGTCGCCGCCCCCCACCGCTTTGAGCGGATCGCGGAGTCGCCGCCGGCCTCCATCGCGCCAGGAGAGCTGCTCGTCGAGCTCACCGCCGGTGCGGTGTGCGGGTCCGACCTGCCCTTCGCGCGCGGCGCGATGGTGCCGGCAGGAGGTGCCGGCCAGGCAGGGCGGCCCATGCACGAGGTGGTGGGCGAGGTGCTCACATCTGCGCACCCCGACTTCGCGACGGGCGACCGCGTGGTGGGGTGGGCGTCCAACTGGGACGCGCTGCGCCAGGTGTTCGTCACCTCCGGCGACCAGGTT
The DNA here is from genome assembly GCA_046295115.1 of Demequina sp. Classification (GTDB taxonomy): domain Bacteria; phylum Actinomycetota; class Actinomycetes; order Actinomycetales; family Demequinaceae; genus Demequina. Next base: position 4,871 of record JBKBNW010000014.1, on the reverse strand, counting down.
GCCAAGGTACGCATGGACGTGCCCGACACCCACGTCACCGTCGCGCAGTCGGTGGCGTGCCTGATGACCGTGTTCAACCGGCTCGGCCCCCTCGAGGGCCGCAGCGTGGGGATCGTGGGGGTAGGCCCGTTCGGGCTGATGGCGAGCGTGCTCGCGCGCCACCACGGCGCCGGACGCATCGTCGGAGTCGACCCGCTGGACCGCGCGGCAGACGCCGACGGCCTGCCGTTCGAGTCACTCGTGCGCGACACGTCCCGAGGGTGGGCGCGCGACATCGCGGACGGCGACCGGCCCGACATCGTGCTCGAGATGGTGGGCCACCAGACCTCGACACTGGCCGACTCGATGGCGGCGGTCGCCCCCGGCGGGTCGGTCGTCGCCTTCGGCGTCCCAGACGACGACTGGTACGCACTCCCACTGCGCGACTTCTTCCGTCGCAACGGCACCCTCATCACGGGCGTCACCCGCGACCACCGAGCCATGCTGGAGAGCGCGCAGGACTACCTGATCGACAACCCCGGCGTGGCCGACCACATCGTCACTCACGTGTTCCCGATCGTCCAGGTAGAGCGTGCCTTCGCCGCCGCCATGCACCCGCGTCCCGGTCAGCGCAAGGTCGTGCTCGAGGTCTAGCCCGCTGAGTCCGTGGCGCGCACTCAGCGCAGCCGCGCCTCCACTACCTCGAGCGTGACCGGCGGCTGCGCGATCGCCTTGGCAAGCGCATCGGCCCCGCGCACCGCGAGGTGCGGCACCCCGTAGCCGGCGCAGATGGCGCCCAGATCCGCGCCGTGCGGCGTGGTGAACACGCGCTCCACCTGTGCGGCGGGCGCGGCGGCGTGCTCGAGCCCGCCGAAGATCGTGCCGCCGCCGTCATTGGCGACGATGATGCGCAGTCGCGGGCGCGGCTCGAGAGGGCCAATCAGCAGCCCACCGACGTCGTGCAGGAACGTCACATCGCCCATCAGCGCGTAGGAGGGCCGGCCGGTCGCGAGGGCGACGCCCACCGCGGTGGACACGGTGCCGTCAATACCCGCGAGGCCCCGGTTTGCGATCAGGGTCGGGGCCATGCCGGGGGCCCACACCGGTCCCACCCGGTCGACGGCGCGGATGGGACCCGAGGACCCGACCACCGCCACGTCGCCCTGCCCGAGCGCCGCCAGGAACACCGCGGCGATGGCCCGCCGGCCCCAGGGGCGCGTGTCGGGTGGCAGCTCCGTCGCCACCTCGTGCCACCTCGCGAGCCACGCCGAGTCGCCCAAGTTGAGACGGCCGTCGTCACGGGTCCGCCACGACCACGGGACTGTCCGGACCACGCGATCCGCGTGACGGGGGGCCTCCCGCCAGCGAGCGCCGTGGGCCGCCACAATGAGCGAGGGCGCGCGCGCGATGAGCTGCTGAATGGGGCGGGACAGCGTGGGCCTGCCGATCACCACGACCTGGTGCACCTGCTCCACGAGCGCCTGGCCGCCAGGGCTCGCCAGCACGTCGAGGTAGGGGCCGATGCACGCCTCCCCAGCCCGCGCACCCGAGGTCGGTTCCGCAAGCAGCGGCCACCCGTGAGCCTCGGCGACCTCCCGCGCGACGTCGCCAGCCCCGTCGCCGGCGATCACCACGCCGCGTTCCACGGCCGGCAGCGGCCCGGGCAGGTCCTCCGCGGTGAGCACCCGGTTGCCGTACGACGGCGTGGGCTCGGCGCGCGGCAGGCCGTGCCACACCCCGCCGTCCGTCGCCAGCGGGTCGCGGAACTCGAGGTCCAAGTGCACCGGCCCTGGGGTGCCGGTCATGTCGTCGCGCGCGGGATCGCCCAGCGCGATCGCCACCGCACGCGCTGCCAAGCTCGCCGCCCGCCCGGGGCTCTCGTCAGGCTCGGCGGCCGCCGCATCGGCGCTCCACCGCACGAAGGTGCCGAAGATGCCCACCTGATCCGTGGTCTGGTTGGCGCCCACCCCGCGCATCTCCCCCGGCCGGTCCGCCGTGAGCAGCAACAGCGGCACGCCGCTGTGGTGCGCCTCCATGACCGCGGGCAGGAGGTTTCCCACGGCAGTGCCGGAGGTGGTGATGACCGCGACCGGGGTCGGTGCCCCCGTGGCCGCCCGGCCGCGCGCGAGGCCCAGCGCCAGGAACGCGGCCGCGCGCTCGTCGATGCGCACGTGCAGGTTGACGCGGGGCGCGCCCAGCGGCGGGTTGGGTCCGCCGGCCTCCGCGAGCGCGTGTGCGAGCGGCCCCGATCGCGACCCCGGGCACAGCACGTAGTCCTCGACGCCGAGCGCGGCGAGCGCGGTGACCATCTCGCGCGCAAAGGCCGAGGACGGGTTGGCCGTCACGCAGTCACCTCCAAGGGGCGGGGCCCGATGCGCCCGCCGGCAGGCACGAGCGTATGCGCGACGGTGTCGGTCGCGAGCAGCACGCCGGTGCCGAGCCCACACGCGAGGGGCTCGGCTGGCAACGCGCAGGCCAACGCGATCCCGGCCGCGAGGCCTACCGAGGACTCCATCGAGCTCGCCACCACCACGGGTCGCGGGGCGACCTGATCGGCGATCTCAAGTGCCCGGCGCACACCACCAAGCGGCGCGGCCTTGAGAATGAAGACGTCCGCCGCATCGGCCGCGAGCACCGCGTCGGCCGAACCGGGGATGCGGATGGCCTCGTCGGCGGCGACCGGGGTGTCGACTCGCCGGCGCAGCGTCGCGAGGTCGTCGACGCTGTCGCACGGCTGCTCGACATACTCCAGTCCGTCGAGCCCTCCGCTGCGGGCCGCGCGGTCCAACTCACGGATCGCGCGCACCGCCTCCTCGAGCCCCCAGCCCCCGTTGACGTCGACACGGATGCTGCCGCCGGCGCCGAGCGCATCGGCCACCGCCTCGACGCGCGCGATGTCCTCAGCGAGGCTCGCGCCGCCCGCCACCTTGACCTTCGCGGTGCGCGCGCCGCCGGCCGTCGCGTAGGCGCGGGCGGCGTCGGGGTCCACCTGGGGGACGATGCTGTTGACGGCGACCGAGTCGCGCACGGTGACCGGCCACTCGCCTCGCGCCGCCTCGATCGCGGCGCGCCACCAGCGGCCCGCGCGCTCAGGCGAGTAGTCGGCGAACGGCGAGTACTCGCCCCAGTGGTCGTGGCCCTGTGCGTCCGTGGTGCGGATCAGCACTCCCGAGCGCGTGGTGAGGCCCCGGAATCGGGTGCGGAGCTCGACGGTGAAGGGTCGGAACTCCATGGCGGACAGCCTACGCGTCGGCGGCTTCTGGGCCCGCGCATCGGCCGCCTGCCACCCATCCTGCCTTTAACTCCGAACCGGATGGGCGCCCGACACCCCGCCCGACACCCACTGCGAACGGGTTGTGCGGCGTGTCGCAGGGCGAAGTGGTTCGCAGTGAAGGGTCGGGGCGGCCGCGACTACGCTTACCTCGCATGAGCGACATCCCGGTGCAGGTATCGGATACCTTCGACGCGCAGCAGTGGCGGGCGATCGAGGGCTTCCCCGACGGCGACATCACGTATCACCGGTGGGTGTCGCGCGAGGGGGGCGAGGAGCGCGACCTGCCCGCCGTCCGCATCGCCTTCAACCGGCCCGAGGTCCGCAACGCTTTTCGCCCGCAGACTGTCGACGAGCTCTACCGGGCGCTCGACCACGCGCGCCAGAGCGCGGACGTCGCGGCGGTCATCCTCACGGGCAATGGGCCGGCGCCCAAGGACGGGGTGTGGGCGTTCTGTTCCGGGGGCGACCAGCGCATCCGCGGCAAGGACGGCTACCTTTACGAGGGCACGGCGGCCGATGCCCCGGCGCACGGCGGGCGGCTGCACATCCTCGAGGTGCAGCGGCTCATGCGGACCAGCCCCAAGGTCATCATCGCCGCGGTGAACGGCTGGGCGGCGGGCGGCGGTCACTCGCTGCACGTGGTCGCAGACCTGTCGATCGCGTCGCTCGAGCACGCGCGCTTCAAGCAGACCGATGCGAACGTGGGGTCGTTCGATGCGGGCTACGGTTCGGCGCTGCTCGCGCGCCAGGTGGGCGACAAGCGGGCGAGGGAGATCTTCTTCCTGGCGCGTGAGTACTCGGCCGAGGATGCGCAAGCGTGGGGGGCCGTCAACGAGGCGGTGCCGCACGACAGGCTCGAGGAGACCGCGCTCGAGTACGCGAAGGCGATCGCGACCAAGTCCCCGCAGGCAATCCGCATGCTCAAGTTCGCGTTCAACCTCGCGGACGACGGACTCGCTGGGCAGCAGGTGTTCGCGGGTGAGGCCACCCGCATGGCGTACATGACGGACGAGGCGCAGGAAGGCCGCGACGCGTTCCTGGAGCGGCGCGACCCTGACTGGACCCGCTTCCCGTACGCATTCTGACTCTGACCGCACGGGCGACACTGAGTGCCCGCCAGGAAACTGGAACCGCCCGATTCCGACACTGAGCGCCCACTAGGGCGCTAAGGCGGAAGGGGGGCGGACGGGCGGGTTAGCTGAAGTCGACCGAGCCGCGGCCCGTGCCGCCCGACTGGGGCACCAATTGGACCCACGTCTTGCCTGGCATGAACGTCACCGGTTCGCCGTCCTCGGTCTCGAGCAGGTACGGGTCGGTCTGGCTCGCCTTCGACCAGGTGATGGGGATGTAAGAATCGCCGGACGCGGCGAAGCCGGTGCCCTCACTCGTCACCACGATCGTCTCCGGCACGGAAGAACCTTGGGCGGTGCTGCCGGTCTCCCGCAGGTCCACCCACAGCACGATGATGTTAGTGGCCGAGATCTGCGTGCCGTCGGATGTGGTGTGCGGGACAGTACCCTCGGACCGCATCCAGGCCTGGTCATCCTCGTCCCACGCCCACCGCGGGACTGACCGCGCCGACATGGTGATGTCGATCTGGGTGGTCGTGGTGCCGTCC
>JBKBNW010000013.1:0-22654 GCA_046295115.1 Demequina sp. | reverse complement strand
CGTCGACCAACCGCGATATCGCCGCGACATGGATGCCACACACCACATCCGGGCGCACCTCTACGAGCGGGCGGAACGGGCACTGGGCCACGTGGACGCAGCCGGTCCCACCCTGGGCGCGTGCCAGCACCGAAGGCTCGGCACCGGCCGCCCGCAACACCGTCGTGAGCCTGTCGATGGGGTGGTCGACACGGTGGAGTGCGGCGGCAAGTTCCTCGCCCCAGCGCGCCCCGGCGGCGACGGCCGTCGACTGCGCGCTCACCGGGTCCAGACCGAAGGCCTGCAGCATGATGCCGGCGAGCCGCAAGGCGTCCGCGTGCGGGTCGTGCGGCAGGGCCCCCGCCGGAGTCGCGCGGTACAGAGTGCGCGGACGGCCCCGAGCTCCCGACCGGTCGTGCTCGAAAGCCGCGGCACCCTCAGCCACGAGCACATCGAGGTGCTCGCGCACCGTGTTGGTGTGGAGCCCCACGGCGGCGGCGATATCGGCGAGCGGTGCCGGGCCGGCGCACTCGCGCAGCGCACGCATGATGCGCGCGCGGGAGCGCTCCTGCCCGGCACTGCTCGAGGAGGACATCAGCAGCAGGTGAGGCGTGAGATCGCCACGCGCCACGTGTCGGGACCGCGCTGCAGGTACTCGAACGAGAAGTCGCCGGAGACGTCAGCGTCGATCTCCGCCAGCAGTCGCTCGGGAGCGTGAGGGGCGGCGATCACCATCACCTCGCCCGCCACCAGCGACGTCACTTGGCCGATCACCGTGGCGTGCCGTCGCTCGCGAGGGATGGTCCGCACGTCGAGGTCGCCGGGCTCGACGCCCGATGCGGGGGCGGGCTCGGCCTGCGCCGTACCGCAGCCTCCCCCTCCGCATGCGCAGCCCCCGGTGGTCTTGGCGGTGTCGGCGGTGTCCTGGGTCATGTCATATCTCCTGTTCATGGGTGGTGGACGTCGAACACACCGGCCGCGCCACGTTCGGCGTCGACCATGATGTGAGAGACGAACGGGTAGTGGCCCGGCTCGGGGAACTCCAGTTCCACGAAGCCGCCCTGGCCGGGCTGAAGGGCAAGGGACTGCGCGCCGCCGGGGCCGTCCTGGCGGTCGGGGCCTCCCAAGAGATACGCGCCCTCGCTGAACACGGTGTCGAACTGGGCGCCCACGACGTGGAAGGACGTCGCTCTCGACGGGCCAACGTCGACCACCCACACGCGCACGCGCTCCCCCGTCGCGGCGGGCAACGGGTGGTCGCGGTACTGGGTCGCGTGGCCGTTGAACACCACCAGGTCTGGCTCCTCGTCCGCGATCTTGGCAGCGTCGGCGATGCCGCCCTGGTCACCGAGGTACAGCTCGGACTGCACCATCAGGTACTCGCGATCCACCTCGGTGAGGCCGGGCGGGTCGATGATCACCGCTCCCGCCATGCCGTTGGCGATGTGCAGAGATATCGGCGCGGTGGAGCAGTGATACATCCACGCGCCCGCGCGCTTGGCCACGAAGGTGTAGACGAGGGATTCGCCCGGCTCGATGGTACGCATCACCTCGTCGGGGGCGATCGCGCTCGCGTGAAAGTCGATCGAGTGTGCCATGTCGCCGTTGTTCACGAGCGTGATCTCGAAGGTGTCGCCGACCTTGCCGCGCAGGGTCGGCGCGGGCGCCGCTCCCCCAAACGTCCACAGCCGTTGTTCGACGCCGGGAGCGACCTCGGTCACGACGTCCTCGACCTCCAGCGTGATGCGGTGCACGGTCTGCGCGGGAGCCGGGTCAAGAGCGGCGGGGTGAGGCTCGGCGGTCGAGGTGGCCTGCAAGTCGATGAACTCCGCGGCGCCTGCCCCACCTTCGGGTTCGGCAGCGGCCGCGCCGGCACTCGGCCCGCTTGCCGCGCCGCCCTCGACCTGGATCTCGAACACCATGCCCATCTGGCGGTGGCCCGCGATCGAGCACCAGCCGCTGAGGTCGCGACCCACGACCCCCACGTCGAGCCTCGCGGTGTCCCCCGGCGCGATGACCGCGGTCCGGTCGCCGCTGTCGAGGACCAGGTCGTGAGCGGTGTCATCGTTGTTGACCACCTCGATCACGAGTCGGTCGCCCGCGGCCACGGAGATGTCGCCTGGGGTGAAACGCATCTGGTTTGCCTCGACCCGGACCTCCACGATGCGCCCGGTGGGCGTCACCTCCGCGGTCGCGGAGGGGCCAATGCCGGCCGCGCCAAGATCCACAGCACCAGGATCCGCAGCCACTGCGGCCGTAGAGGTGAGCACCAACGCCAACACGGCGCCCAATGCGGCGCCCTTGCCGGGCAGGCCTGGCCGGTCCGCGAGCGCAGACGCGGTGACCTGGACCGCGTGCTTGGCCTCGGGTTCCTGGCGCGCCGCGTACGAGCTCCGGACAGCCGCGATGATGGCCACGAGGGTCCACACGCCAGCGGTGAGAGCGAGCGCGGAGCCGCCCACCCGGACCAGGCTGGGGGTGGGCAGCACCCACAGCGCGACTCCCCCGTTGATGAGCACCAGCCGCGCCAGCGCATGGCGCTCCACCACGCTTCTCGACCGGCGCACGGCATGGGGGCCGCCGCCGATCACCATGGGAATCAGGTGCGATAGTGCGCCGAGGAGGACCTGCGCGGCGCCTCCCACCACCACCGCGGCAATCACGCCTCCGAGGCTTCCGCGAGCCTCGTCCCAGCTCGGCGCCGCGGCGACCACGACGGCCCAGGTGCCGGTCGCGCTCAGCATCCATGCCACCGCCGCCGCCAGATGCCACGCCGCCACGGTGGCCGGGCGGCGTGAGCGGGCGGCCGTGACCATGGCTCTCGCGGCGATCGCCATCCCGATCGCTATGACGCCGACCCCCGCGGCCGAGCCGGCGCGCGCTCCGATTCCCAACATGGCGACCGTGGCGGCTACGCCCACAGCCATGACGATCAATCCGGCGCGACCGTCCCGCACTGCGGTGTCTGGCATGCGGACCGCGAGGACGGTGGGCCATAGCGTGATGAGCGTGGCGACGACCGTGAGCGCGACCCAGCCCAGGATCATCAGCGTGACGTGGGCCAGGTAGAGTCGCGCCGCGGCGTCCACAGAGGAGGCGCCGCGCGACAGCAGCACGCCGAAGACCACGCCAATCACGAGGGCGGCTGAGGCCCCCACGTAGGCCCAGGTGCTCCAACCGAGGCGGTTCGACAGCGCGCCGCGTCCGGCTATGGCAATCTCGACGCCGTGCCAGGCAACGACCGTGCCCACCAGGAGGGCGCCGCCGATCACAAGCGCCTGCTCTGCGCCGGCGATGCCCGCGATGACGCCTAGTGCGCCCACGGTGTGGCCGGCCAGGCGGACCGCCTCTCCGCGGCGTCCCGTGGGCAGCGCGCGGCGGCGCAGCGCCTGAGTGAAGTGCGCGCTCCAAATCAGCATCGCCGCGGTGACTCCGCCGAGCATCAACAGGTGCACCATCAGCCACTCGCTCGCGGGAACCACCCGATGCGCCGCAGCCGCGACGGCAGCGGCGACCAGCCAGGCGAGCACGACGACGTGTGCGCGCAGGTGCCAACGCGCCCTCAACGCTTCGCCTTCGCCTGTTTCTTTTTCACGGAACCAGCGTAGAAATCCAAACAGGCGCTTGCCAGGGACGTACGTCCCCCAGGCAGGCCGTTCCAGGCCAACCGAGGGCCACGTATCGTGGGTACAAGCACCCTGTCATCGTCAAGGAGATCCCATGAGCAACGTCGCTACCCCCCACGAGCCGACCGCTGCCGCCGAGTGGTGGCGCACCGCGGTGATCTATCAGATCTACCCACGCTCCTTCGCGGACGCCTCGGGCGACGGAATCGGCGACCTCGCGGGCATCACGTCCCGGCTCGAGACGTTGGCGGCGCTTGGGGTCGACGCCATCTGGCTGTCACCGTTCTACGTCTCCCCGCAGCACGACGCGGGCTACGACGTCGCGGACTTCACAGACGTCGACCCCGTGTTCGGCACGCTGGCGGATTTCGACACGATGCGGGAGCGCGCTCACGAGCTCGGGCTGCGCGTGATCGTGGACATCGTGCCCAACCACACGTCGAGCGAACACGAGTGGTTTAAGGCCGCGGTTCCCTCGGCGCCGGGCAGCGCCGAGCGCGCCCGCTACATCTTCCGCGACGGACGCGGCCCCGAGGGCGCCGAGCCCCCCAACAACTGGCAGTCGGTCTTCGGCGGGTCTGCGTGGACGCGGGTGCACCGCGAGGACGGCTCGCCCGACCAGTGGTACCTGCACCTGTTCGACTCCTCCCAGCCGGACCTCGACTGGACCAATGAGGAGGTGCGGGCGGAGTTCGATCGAATCCTGAGGTTCTGGCTAGACCGTGGTGCCGACGGCTTCCGCGTGGACGTCGCGCACGGACTCGCGAAGGCGGCGAACCTGCCGGACTTCGAGACGGACGAGGACATCGATTCCATGGGCGGCGCCCAGGTCGGTCACCCCGCGTGGGCGCAGGACGACGTCCACGACATCTGGCGCCGCTGGCGTTCCGTCGTCGACGAGTTCGACGGCGACCGCATTCTCACTGCCGAGGCGTGGGTCGAGCCCCTGTCGCGCATGGCCGAGTGGGTGCGTCCCGACGAGATGCACCAGGCCTTCAACTTCCCCTACCTCATGACGAACTGGGATGCCGGTGCGCTGCGCACGGTCATCGACGAGTCCATCGAGGCATTCGCGGGGGTGGGCGCGCCCCCCACCTGGGTGCTGTCCAACCACGACGTGGTCCGCCACCCGTCCCGCCTGGCCCTCGCGACGCCCTCCATCCAGGGCCACGGCATCGGCCCTGACTCCCCCGGGCTCCCGGACACGAGCATCGCCGCCCAGCGCGGCCGGGCGGCGACCCTGCTGATGCTCGCACTGCCCGGATCCGCCTACGTGTACCAGGGCGAGGAGCTGGGCCTGCCCGAGGTGATCGACATCCCCGGGGAGGCGCGACAGGACCCGACCTGGCACCGCACCGACGGTGCGCGCTACGGCCGGGACGGTTGCCGCGTGCCGCTGCCGTGGGCCGCCGACGCCCCCGCGTTCGGGTTCTCCCCCACCGGCGAGTCGTGGCTGCCGCAGCCGGAGGAGTGGGCGCGCCTGGCCTACTCCGAGCAGGACGGCGTGGCCGGCTCGACCCTGACGTTCTACCGCGACGCGCTGCGACTGCGCCGCGAACACGGCCTGGCCACCGCGTCTCTCGAGTGGCTCGACGATCTGCCTGCCGGCGTCATGGGCTTCACCGTCGGCGCCGTCACCGTCATCGCCAACGTCTCGGGCGAGCCGCTTGAGCTGCCTGTGGGCGAGCAGATTCTTGCCTCGGGGCCCACGGCAGGTACCCTGCCAGCGGACACCACGGTGTGGATGCTGCGCTGAGGCAGCATCGCGTGGCCCAGTACGGCGTGGCCAAGGAGGGCCAGTGACGAAGATCCAGAAGGTCGCGGACCTCGCTGGCGTGTCGACCGCCACCGTGTCACGAGCCCTCGCCGGCAAGTCCTCGGTATCCCCCGCCACCCGAGCGCGCGTCGAGGCGGCGGCCCGGGAGCTCGACTACGTCGTCTCCGCCAGTGCCTCGAGCCTCGCGTCTGGGAAGAACCGCAATGTTGGCGTCGTCCTGCCGTTCATCGACAGCTGGTTCTTCATCGCGGTGCTGAAGGGCATCCAACGAGCTCTCGCAGACGCGGGCTACGACCTGACGCTCTACCACCTGGACCCCAACATCGGGATGGACCAACCGCCGGAGGAAAACCCCAGGCGGCGGCGGCTGTTCGACGAGTTCCTGAGGCGGGGCCGGGTCGACGCGCTCATCGCGGTCAGCCTCGAACTCAATAGGGCCGAACTCGACAGCCTCAACGCGATCAACAAGCCCGTGGTGGGCATCGGCGGGCCGTTGCCGGGGATCCAGACGCTGAGCCTCGATGACCACGAGGTGGCACGGCTCGCGGTCGATCACCTGCTCGCACTCGGCCACCGCAACATCGCCCACCTGGCCGGAGACCAGGACTTCGAGATCGACTTCCACCTGCCTGCTCACCGCCGGGCTGGTTGGGAAGAGGCGCTTGCCGATGCCGGAATCACCCCCGACCCGCTCATGCTGCGCTCCGCGGACTTCACTATTGCCGGGGCCTACGACGCGACGCTGCAACTCCTCGGCGACCCACGCGTGCACCCGACTGCGATCTTTGCGGCGTCCGACGAGATGGCGATCGGGGCCTTGCTCGCGGCACGGGACCTCGGGCGATCCGTTCCGGGCGACCTGTCGATCATCGGCATCGACGGCCACGACCTTTCCGCCTTCTTTGGCCTCACGACGGTGGATCAGTTTCCCGAGGTGCAGGGCCGGCACGCGGTCGACATCGTGCTTCACCAGCTCGACGGTGACCGTCCCCAACCTGGAGACGAGGCGCTTCCGTACGAACTCGTCGTGCGCAAATCGACGGGACCGGCACCCCACGCACCGGCGCGCTAGCGCCTGCGACCACCCATCAAGGCGCCCACGATGGTGGCGACGACCGCCGCCGCCAGGGCGATCCCACCAAACGACAGCGCTCGCTCCACCACGAGCGGAGAAGCCTCTGCAGTCAACACCTCTCGCCACATCGTGGACAGCGAGCCCTGCTCCCCTCCTGGCAGGAAGGTCGTGATGGTCTCGGGCCCTATCAACGCGACGGCGCCGCCGAACGCGAGGCAGATCAACCCAATCCCCATCAGCAACTTGGCGAGGAACCAACGCCGGCGGTAGGAGACGATCCACCCCAGCGCCAACAGCCCGAGGCCAATCCACAGTCCCCACTGCTGAGCCCACATGGTCCGCTCGTATGCCTCGCGGGTGTTCTCGAACTGGGCTTCGTCCAACAGGTGGAGGGTGACGGGCGGTACCGCGATCTCGGGCGCCGCCGCCGCGAAACCGCCCAGATCGGCCACTCTCGCGTTCACCGCATCGGAAAGGTCGACAGTCACGACGAGCGGTGCTGGCTCACGCAACGAATCCGTGAGCTGCTCGCTCACCTGGCCGTGGGCATCGTCCACTTGGTCCAGCACCGTGGCCCGGAACGCCTCCGTGGCCACCGCTCGCGAGATCGCCTCGTCCAGGTCGTCGTCGAGCCCCAACGCGGCCAGATGCAACCCCTGCGCCGCGAGCTCCGCCTGCGCGCGGTCCGACAGCTCGGCCGACAGCGCGGCCATCACGGTCGGCGAGTCGAGCGCGCGCTCGGTGATCCCCCGCACCGCCGCACCATCCTCGATCTGCGTCACGATGACCGATGCGACCGCCCACCACGCAATCAAGGCGGCCGCGGCGATGATGCAGACGGCAGAAACTAGCGTGCGCAGGGCTCTCATGCTCCGCTCTCCCATCCGAAGAACACCCGCTCCGTGACGGCGCGCGAGTGGCGCGTCGCTCGCTCGTATCGGTCCAGCAGTTCGGCACCGGTGTCGTCCACGTTCATGATCTCGGCGAGCACCTTGAGGTCCCTCGTGTCGCCTGGGAGCACGTCGGCGCTGCGGTCGCGGCCCCGCAGTGCGAGCGCGCCTCGTAGCGCGGTGGCGAGGACCCACGCCTCTTCGAGCGTCTGCGCGTCGTGCTTACCGAGCAGCCCTGCCTCGGTGGCCGCGTGCAGAGCGTCAACGGTCATCGTGGTGCGGAGTTCAGGGTGATCGTGAGCGTGCCGCATTTGCAACAACTGCACCGTCCACTCGACGTCCGTCAGGCCACCCGGTCCGAGCTTGAGGTGGCGACGCGGGTCCACGCCCCGCGGGAGGCGTTCCGCCTCCATGCGGGCCTTGAGGGTACGCATCTGCTTGAGCGCCGATGCAGACAGTTCAACCGGGTATCGCACCTTGTCCACGATGGCGATGAACTGCTCGCTGAGCTCTGGGTCGCCCGCACAGGGTCGCGCCCTCAGCAGTGCCTGTGCCTCCCACGGGTCGGACCACCGGGCGTAGTACTCCGAGGTCGAGGCGAGCGACCGTGCGAGGGGGCCATTGCGGCCCTCGGGGCGCAGCGCCGCGTCGATCTCAAGGGGCGGCTGGGGACCCACCTGGGTGAGAACCCGCTGGACGGTGCGCGCAATCTTCACCGCCGTGCCCTGAGCGTTCGGGTCGGTGGAGTCGAAGACGAACTGCACATCGGCGTCCGACGTGTACCCCATCTCATTGCCGCCGTAGCGGCCCATCGCGACCACGATCATGGGGACTTCGAGCGCCACGTCGCCGTCCTCGCGGGCCACCATAGAGCGCGCGATGCGCAGCGCCCCACCGATCAGCACGTCCGCCGCCGCGGTGACCGAGCGGGCCGCCTGCGCCGAGTCGACCAGCCCCAGCACGTCGGCGGCGGCGGTGCGTGCGAGCTCCCGTCGCCTGAGCCCCCGCATGGCGGCGACCGACTGCTCCACGTCGTCGGACCGATTCAGGATCGCGTCTGCCTCGCGCCACATCCGGTCGCGATCGCGCGGCTTCAGCTCCGCGTCATCGCCGAGCCAGGTGACTGATTCGGCCGACGCGAGCAGCGCTGCGGTGACGTAGCGGGAGGTGGATAACAGCCGCGCCAACCGCTCGGCGGCCGTGCCGGAGTCTCGCAGCAACTTGAGGTACCACTGCGCGTTCGCCAGCTGCTCCGAGAGTTTGCGGAACGCGAGCAGCCCGGCGTCGGGGTCGGCACCCTCCGCGAACCAGCCGATCATGGCGGGCATCAGTTGGCGCTGAATGGCCGCTCGCCGCGACACCCCGTCAGTCAGGGCCGAGATGTGCCGCAGCGCCGCCTGCGGGTCGTCAAAGCCCACCGCAGCGAGGCGATCGCGAGCTGCGCCCTCGTCGAGCCGCGCCTCATCCGCGGACAGGCTCGCCATCAGCGGCAGGATGGGCCGGTAGAACATCTCGAGGTGCATGGCCCGCACGTCGCGGCGAATGTCGTGCCAGACTTCCTCCATGTACTCGACCGTGGCGTAGCCCGATGCGCGCGCGAGCACGCGCAGTGAGTCTTCGTCGGCCGGCATCAGGTGTGTGCGCTTCATGCGCCGCAGCTGGACGCGGTGCTCCCACACCCGCAGTTGACGGTACGAGCGGTCCATCTTCGCCGCATCGGGCCGGCCCACGTAGCCGCCCCTGCGCAGCGCCTCGAGCGCCGTCAGCGTCGTACGGGAGCGCAGCGTCGTGTCGTGCCGGCCATGGACGAGCTGCAACAGCTGGATCGTGAACTCGACGTCGCGCAGGCCCCCTGGCCCCAGTTTGATCTGCCGGTCTGCCTCGTGCGCCGGAACGTGCTGCTCGACGCGCTTGCGCATCGCCTGCGCGCTCGAGACGAACCCCTCGCGCTCCACGGCCTTCCACACCATCGGCGTGACCGCGTCAAGGTATTGCTGTCCCACCTCGGCGTCGCCGGCGATGGGGCGAGCTTTGAGCAGCGCCTGGAACTCCCAGGTCTCTGCCCAGCGCTCGTAGTAGGCCCGATGCCCCGCCACGCCACGCACCAGCGCGCCGTCCTTGCCCTCGGGGCGCAGGTTCGCGTCGACCTCCCACAGCGCGGGCTCGGCTCCCGGCCGGTCACAGGCGCGGGAGGCCACCGTCGCGAGCTTCGTGGCGACCTTGAGCGAGGCGTGCTCGTCTACCCCGTCGGCGGGCTCCGCCACGTAGATCACGTCGACGTCCGAGATGTAGTTGAGCTCTCGGCCGCCGCACTTTCCCATGCCGATGATGGTGAGCCGAGTCGACGCGTACGCGGGCTCGTCCGCGCGTGCGATCGCGAGCCCCGCCTCGAGGGCCGCACCGGCGAGATCCGCGAGCGCCACGCCCACTGCGGGCAGCAGCGAGGGCGGCGACTTCGCGTACAGGTCTTCGGCGGCGATGCGCATGATCAGCCGGCGGTAAGCGATGCGCATCGCGGCGATACCGTCCGGTCCGCCGCGGCTGGCGACCGGCACCTGAGCATCGGGGTCGGCCCCCACGGCCTCGAGCATTGCTCGCCGCACATCGACCTGCGTGAACGACTCGTCCTCCGGCCACTGCGAGAAGTCGCGGATGAACTCGGGGTGACGCACCAGGAAGTCGCCGAGCGCCACGGACCCGCCGAGCAGCACCGCGAGGCGGCCTCCGGCCTGACGTCCCGACAGGGACGTCAGCTCCTCAAGGACCCCCGCGTCTCGCGCCGACTCCGCAAGCCTGAGCAGTTGCAGCAACCCGGTGTCGGGGTCCGCGAGGTAGGACACCGCCACCGCGGGGTCGTCGATGTCCACGCCCGTGATGGCGCGGATCTGATCGATCGTCTGCTCGGCGCGCGCCGCATCGGCGACGCCGGCCCGCCGCAGCTGAGTCGCGAACGAGATCTCGCGGGTACTCACGGAGACTCCGCTACAGGACGGGCAGGTACTGCTCGAGTTCGAACGGCGTCACCTGGGCGCGGTACGCCTCCCACTCGGCGCGCTTGTTCCGCAGCACGAAGTCGAACACGCTCTCGCCGAGCGTCTCGGCAACGAGCTCCGAGCGCTCCATCACCTCGATGGCCTCGGACAAAGATGCGGGCAGGGCCTGGTATCCCATGGCCTTGCGCTCCGCGGGGGACAACTCCCACACGTCGTCCTCGGCGCCGTCGGGAAGCTCGAGGCCCTCCTCGATGCCCTTGAGGCCTGCCGAGAGCAGCACAGAGAACGCCAAGTACGGGTTCGCCGCCGAGTCCAGCGCCCGGTACTCGACCCGGGTCGACTGACCCTTCCCGGGCTTGTGGGTGGGGATGCGCACCAACGCCGAGCGGTTGTTCGAGCCCCACGCCACGTACGACGGCGCCTCGGACCCGCCCCACAGGCGCTTGTACGAGTTCACGTACTGGTTGGTGATGGCGCTGATCTCGGGCGCGTACTTGAGCAGACCCGCGATGAACTGGCGGGCAACGCCCGACAGCTGGTGGTCCGCGCCGGCCTCGTAGAACGCGTTGCGGTCACCCTCGAACAGGCTCAGGTGTGTGTGCATGCCGGAGCCGGGGCCGTTCACCAGCGGCTTGGGCATGAAGGACGCGAACACGCCCTGCTCGAGCGCCACCTCCTTGATGACGGTGCGGAACGTCATGATGTTGTCCGCCATCGTCAGCGCATCCGCGTAGCGCAGGTCGATCTCGTTCTGGCCGGGTCCCGCCTCGTGGTGCGAGAACTCGACGGAGATGCCCATCGACTCGAGCATCGTGATCGCCTCACGGCGGAAGTTGTGCGCGGTTCCGCGCGGCACGTTGTCGAAGTACCCGGCCTGGTCCACCGGCTTGGGCGGCATCCCCGGCTCGGGCTTCTCAAGCAGGTAGAACTCGATCTCGGGGTGGGTGTAGAACGTGAACCCCAGCTCGGACGCGCGGTCGAGATTGCGCTTGAGCACCTGGCGCGGGTCCGACAGGGCCGGCTCGCCGTCCGGGGTCGCGATGTCACAGAACATGCGCGCAACGCCGTGGCTTGCGCCCCGCCAGGGCAGGATTTGGAAACTGGACGGGTCGGGCTTGGCGAGCATGTCCGACTCGGACACGCGGGTGAGGCCCTCGATGGCGGAGCCGTCGAAGCCGATCCCCTCGCTGAAGGCGTTCTCGAGCTCGGCGGGGGCGATCGCCACCGACTTGAGGATCCCGAGTACGTCGGTGAACCACAAGCGAATGAACCGAATGTCCCGCTCCTCGACACTGCGGAGCACGTATTCCTGCTGCTTGTCCATGTGCCCATCCTGCCTTACCTATGTGTCGTTCGTGTCACGTGACCCGCACGGCCCTGTCGGTCTACGCTGACCGCATGCCGCAGCTCCGAATCGCCCTCGCCCAGATCAACCCGTGCGTGGGAGACATCGCTGGTAATGCCGCACTTATCAGGAAGGCTTGTCACGCCGCTCACGACCGCGGCGCGCGCCTAGTGGTGTTCCCCGAGATGACCACCACGGGCTACCCCATCGAGGATCTCGCGCTGCGCGAGAGCTTCCAGCGCGCCGCTGAGCGGTCGGTGCAGAGCATCGCCACCGATCTCGCCACCGACGGCTTGGGCGAACTCACCGTGGTGCTGGGAACGCTCGGCGTGGCCCGCTCCGGCCGCCCCTTCAACCAGGCCGTGGTTCTCACGGGCGGCGAGGTGATCGCGCGGTACAACAAGCACCACCTTCCCAATTACGGGGTGTTCGACGAGCGCCGCATCTTCGCCGCCGGCGAGGACAGGTGCGTGATCGACGTGCACGGCCGGCGCATCGGCGTGGTGATCTGCGAGGACATCTGGGCGGACGGCGGGCCGGTCGCCCAGATGGACAATGCGGGCATCGACCTGCTCGCGGTGCTCAACGGCTCCCCCTTCGAGGAGGGCAAGGGACACGTGCGCACCGAGCTAGCGCAGCGGCGGGCCCGCGACCTCGACGCGCCGGTCGCCTACGTCAACCTGTGGGGCGGACAGGACGACCTGGTCTTCGACGGTCACAGCTTCGTGGTGGGAGCGGACGGCGCGGTGCTCGCCTCCGCGCCCGGCTTTGCCGATGCCCTGCTGATCTGGGACCTGCCGGAACCGGGCGAGCCAGCGCGCGCATCGGCCGCAAGCAGTTCAGGTCTTGCTTCACCGACCAGCGACGATGAGCAGGTCTATCGCGCGTGCGTCACTGGCCTGCGCGACTACGTCGTCAAGAACGGGTTCCGGTCGGTGCTTCTCGGCGTGTCGGGCGGCATCGACTCGGCTCTCACGGCTGCCATCGCGGCAGACGCGGTCGGCGGCGAGAACGTGGTCGGCGTCTCCATGCCCTCAACCCACTCGTCCGAGCACTCGAAGGACGACGCGGCGGACCTCGCCAAGCGCATTGGCGCGGACTACCGCGTCGAGCCCATCGCGCCCTTGGTCGACGCCTTCCAGGCTCAACTCGCCTTGGAGGGAGTCGCCGAGGAGAACCTCCAAGCGCGCGTGCGCGGCGTCATCCTGATGGCGATCTCGAACCGCGAGGGGCACCTGGTGATCGCTCCGGGCAACAAGTCCGAGCTGGCAGCCGGCTACGCGACCATCTACGACGCCGGCAGCATCGGCGGCTTTGCGCCGCTCAAGGACGTGGACAAGTCGCGCGTGTGGGACCTCGCGAGGTGGCGTAACGCGCACGCCGAGGCCCGGGGCGAGACACCGCCGATCCCGGTCAACTCGATAGATAAGCCCCCCAGCGCTGAGCTGCGCCCGGGCCAGGTCGACCAGGACTCGCTACCGGAGTACGCCCTGCTGGACGAGGTGCTCGATGCGTACGTCGAGCACGCGGAGGGACGCGCGGAGTTGCTCGCCCGCGGCTTCGACGAGGAGGTCGTGGACAAGGTGCTGTCGCTGGTGGACCGGGCCGAGTGGAAGCGCCGGCAGTATCCGCCCGGCCCCAAGGTGACGGCCCTCGCCTTTGGGCGCGACCGGCGCCTGCCCATCACGAGCCGCTGGCGCGAGACAGCGGAGTAGCCCTGTCCTGACCGCCGAGTACGCGTCCTAGAGTGGTGCCATGAGGCGCATCCATCACTTCAAAGAGATGAAGGCTCGTGGCGAGAAGATCACCATGCTCACCGCGTACGACTACCCCACCGCCCGGGCGTTCGACGAGGCCGGCGTGGACATGCTGCTCGTCGGTGACTCGCTGGGCGACAACATGCTGGGGTACGACTCCACCGTTCCCCTCACGCTCGACGAGATGATCCCGTTCGCGCGCGCGGTCGCGAAGGCGACCCGCAACGCGTTCGTGGTTGCCGACCTGCCGTTCGGCACGTACGAGGTCTCCCCCGAACAGGCGGTCGAGTCGTCTATCCGGATGATGAAGCTCTCCGGCGCGCAGGCCATCAAGTTCGAGGGTGGCCGCCGCATCGCACGTCAGGTCAAGGCGGTGACCGATGCGGGAATCCCCTTCTGCGGCCACCTAGGCTTCACTCCGCAGTCCGAGAACGCCCTCGGCGGGCGTCGCATTCAGGGCCGCGGCGACGGGGCGTACGACGAGCTGCTGGCCGACGCCCTTGCTCTGCAAGAGGCGGGAGCGTTCGCGGTGGTGCTCGAGATGGTGATCGCCCCCGTCGCGGAGAAGGTCACGGCGGCGCTCGACATCCCCACGATCGGCATCGGCGCTGGGCCCCACACGGACGGCCAGGTGCTGGTGTGGCTCGACGCGCTGGGTGTGGGCGACTGGCACCCCTCGTTCTCCAAGCAGTTCGCCCAGGTCGGCCTCGCGATGAGCGAGGGCGCGGCGAGCTATGTGCGCGAGGTCAAAGAGGGTCAGTTCCCCTCGGCGGAGCAGACGTTCGACGAGTGACAGGCCGGGATAGCTAGTCTTTCCCGTCCCATTCCTCGTCCGCCTCGTCCCAGGCCTCCGAGCGCTGCTCTGCCTTCGCCAGTGCGTTCTCGGCCTCCTCGCGCGTCGCGTACGGACCCATCAGGTGCCCCCAGGAGCTCTGGCGTCCCTTCTCCACCGCCTTGGTGCGGGTGTTGAAGAAGTACTCGGCGTCGTCGGTCTGATCGGGTGTCATGCGCATCGCCTCCGTGCATAGACTGCCAGGTATGAGTGCCGCCCGCGAGACCATCAAGAAGGGTGTCGTGTCGCCGTTGCGCGCGGTGCCCCGTTCCATCCCCCGCCCCGAGTACGTGGGCCGCACACGCGCCCCCCGGTGGGAGCACGGAGACATCCACGATGCCGAGATGATCGACCGCATCCGCGTGTCCGCGCGCATCGCGGCGCAGGCCCTGGCCGAGGTGGGGCGGCACATCGAGCCAGGCGTCACCACGGACGAGCTCGACCGTATCGGCCACGAGTTCGTCCTGGACCACGGCGCCTACCCCTCGACCCTGGGCTACCCGGGCTCCGCAGGCAGGCCGCCGTTCCCCAAGGCGCTGTGCACCTCCGTCAACGAGGTCATCTGCCACGGCATCCCCGACTCGACCGTGGTGCACGAGGGCGACATCGTGAAGATCGACATCACGGCGTACAAGGACGGCGCGCACGGCGACAACTGCGGCTCCTTCATCGCGGGTGAGGGCACGGAGCGCGCGACACAGCTCGTCGAGGTCACGCGCGAGGCGATGATGCGGGGAATCAAGGCCGCCCAGCCGGGACGCGAGGTCAACGTGATCGGCCGCGTCATCGAGAAGTACGCGACGCGGCACGGTTTCGAGTCCGTCCGCAACTACACCGGCCACGGGGTCGGTCCCGCCTTTCACACCGGACTCGTGATCCCGCACTATGACGCCGCGCCGTTGCACGCAGACGTGATTGAACCTGGCATGGTATTCACCGTGGAGCCCATGCTGTGCATGGGCTCGGAAGAAAGCCACGAGTGGGACGACGGTTGGACCGTCGTCACCGACGACAGCTCGTGGGTCGCCCAGTTCGAGCACACTATCGTCATCACCGAGGATGGCCCGGAGGTCCTGACACTGCCATGAGCAAGCACATCGCGCTGGGCGTCGACATCGGCGGCACCGGCATCAAGGCCGCACCCGTCGACCTCAGAACCGGAGAGTTCACCGAAGAGCGCTACCGCATCCCCACCCCGGACCCCTCGACGCCCGATGCGGTGGCGAGGACCGTCGCCAAGTGCATCGCGAAGTTCGCCCCAAGCAAGAAGACGCCTATCGGCGTCGCGTTCCCCGGGGTGGTGCAGGACGGCGTCGTGAAGACCGCCGCCAACGTCGACGACTCATGGATCGGCACCGACCTGCGCGACGTCATCCGCGACTACGCGGGCCACGACGTGTACGTGCTCAACGACGCGGATGCCGCCGGGTTCGGCGAGTACCGCCACGGCGCGGCCCACGGCCGCGACGGCGTGATCCTGATGACGACGCTCGGCACCGGCATCGGCTCCGCACTCATTGTGGACGGCCAGCTGGTACCCAACACCGAGTTTGGCCATGTCGAGATCGGTGGGGAGGAGGCCGAGCACTTCGCGGCGGAGTCGGCCCGCGACCGGCTAAACCTCGATTGGGAGGGCTGGACCAAGAATCTCCAGCGGTTCTACTCCGAGATGGAGAAGCTGCTGTGGCCTGATCTGATCATCGTCGGGGGTGGCGTCTCGAAGTCGCACCACATGTTCTTGCCCCATCTCACGTTGCGCGCACCCATCATCCCCGCGGAGCTGCGCAATGGCGCCGGCATCGTGGGCGCCGCGGCCTGGGCCGCGACCCAGTATCACCGGGACGAGAAGTCCCGCAAGGACGACGACAAGAAGGCCAAGAAGGCGGAGTCAAAGAACAGCTGAGAAGTCACGGGCACCGGCGCTCTGCGACGTCCACCCGCGTCCTACTCGCACACCTCGCCGTCCCCGTCGCCATCCCGGTAGTAGGCGTATTCGGGGTCCTCACCCCGTACGTAGGGACCGAGGCCGGCCGCCTTGGCGGCCTTGCAGGTGCCCATGTCGGGATCGAGTGACTCCGCGGTAGTGGCCGTCGGCGTGGGGTCCGCCGATCGCGAGGGCACGGCGTCCACAGGCTGACCCACGTTGTCCGCCAACACGGGCTGGCTCCCCGGCCCCGGCAGCTCCTGTGCTGGGCACCCTTCCAGCACCCGCAGCATCGCGTCGCGCTCCGCCTCCGTCACCCACACGCCGTACTTTGCCTTCACGGCAGTTTGTCTAGCCACGTACTCGCAGCGGTAGTCCCGGTGGGGCGGCAGCCATGTGGCCGCATCGCCGTCACCCTTGGCGCGGTTGGCGCCCGCGTCCACTGGCTCGAGGTTGAGCGGATCGTTGGCGAACGCCACCCGCTTGGGGAGCTCCCAGGTTGCGGCCCCCTTCTGCCACGCATCAGACAGTGCCACGAGGTGGTCCACATCTACCTCGCTCGCTCCGCCGTGGACGAACCGCACCGTGGTACCGGTGAAGGGGTCATCGAGCGTGCCCTCCAGCACCTTGCACTCGCCGGACATCACGCGCTCAGTGAGTCGCAGTCGCAGCATGTCGTTCCTGGTGTCACAGCCGTTGCGGTCGACGTCCACCCAGCCACTGCCGAACTGCTCACGCGCGTAGCCAGTCTTGGGAGCGCGCCCCTTCACCGTGAGCTCGAGCACCGCGGCCGATGCGGTTCCCAGCACCGCGGGACTCGGCTCCGGCGTCGTTGCGGTCGGCTCGATCGCCGGGGGCGTGGCCACGGGGGTGATTCCACCGCCACCCGCGCCTGGTTCGATGGACACCGCCGGCTCGCACGCGGTGAGGGCTATCGCCGCGATCACCGCTGTCATGGCCAGCCGCATTGATCCGCGCAAGCGGCCTTCCCGCGTCATCCTCAGCACTCAGTGACAGTATCGGCGCCCGGACCTGCCGAGGCGACGCCACTCCGATCGCTCGAGCTCAGGGACGCGTGTCCCGAGTGAACCGCTCCTCGGCAGCATCGAGTTGCCGTGCCATACGTGCCTCGTCAGCCTTGCGCATGCGCGTGCCGTAGTGCACCAGCTCGGGGTCGACGATGGTAAGGGTGAACACCGGTGGACCCATGCAGAACAGCGCGATCAGCAGGAACCAGCCCCCTTCGACAAGCATCCGGGACTCGGTCAACGCCTGCATCGCGAGGGCGACGGTGAGCAGTGCCCAGCCCAGCGGCAGATGCGTGTCCCCACGGTCCGCTCGTTCCACCAAGCGCCACGCGCTGCCGAACAGCAACACGACGATCGCCACCAGCAGGACCACGCCGATGAGCCCCAGCTGGAGCCAAGCGTCGAGAAACGCGTTGTGCCCGTGGGTGGGGCGCACATACTCCAGCCCGAGGCCGATCTCGGAGTACGGGTACTCCCAAATGGGCCAGTAGCCCACGTAGCCCCACCCGTCCGGCCGCTCCATCGCGAAGTCGATCACCTCGTGCCAAATCTGGGTGCGGTGAGTGAAGTCGGAGCCGCGCTCGAGCAACTCGAAGATCGCCTCGCGGTACTTGAGAGTGAGGACCGCGCCTATGGCGGTGCACGCGATGATCGTGAAGGACAACACCCGCTTGGCTCGCGGGCGCAGGCGGCGAAGCACATAGGCGCCGACCGTGAGGGCACCGAGGACGCCGACGGACGCCGTTACGGTGGCCGACATCGTGAGGGCGTGAACGGCTGCCGCTGCGCCGAGGGTGAACCACCCGTCGAGGCGCCGGATGCGACTATCGAGCAGCAGCACGCAGGCCATCACTGCGACGAGCAGCGCGATTCCACCAAAGGGGTTGCGGTTGCCGACGAACCCCTGGATTGGGCCCCCTTCGAGCAGCAGGTTCTCGGACCAGTTCGACTGCTTGGGTGCGCCACCGCGGTCTTGCGCCAGCGCCTCGAGGTCGCCCGCCAGCGGGCGCACGGCGGAGCGCACGACGAACGTCACCACGAGCTCGAACAAGATCCCGAGGAACAGGCTCACCTGTAAGCCGCGGTAGAGCCGCACCATGAACTCGGTGTTGCTCGCCCCGCGCGCCGTCACCATGGCGATCGCGGTGGTCGCGACGAGAGCAACGACGGCGAGCACGGTGACCGCGCGGGTCGCCGACCACACGATGCTGAGGGTGGCAAGGCCTACGAAGGCGCCGATCAACAACGGCGGCTTGAGCGCGCGCAGCGACGGCTTGAATACCGCGAAGACTGCGGCAACGGTGACCACGCAGAGCACGCCATACAGCGGCAGACCCAAGAGGTAGCGAAAGCCCTGCCCCGACATCAGCAACACCACGGTCCAGATGGTGACAGCGGAGCGCGCCGGCTCGGTGTGGATCACGCGCGTCAGCGTTTCACCGGTGGTTCTGAGCCTGGTCATGACCATGGAACCGCGCACTCTCCTCGCCGTGGGACGTCTGCTCCGTCGGGATGCCGAACCGCGGGGACCGCAAGCGTGCGGCGCCTCCCGTGCCATCGGGCCAGGCAGCACGCGTACCGCGTGGTGGGCCGATTCTACCGGCCCTAGGCCCAGCCAATCGCGCACGCGCCGCGCCCCGACCTCTACCCCGCGAGCCGCAGGAATCGCTGGCCCGTGCGTGGACGTTGAGGTGACATGACCACCTCACCTCTCGCCGGCGTGCAGGCCCGCGTGGGCCATGCCCTCTTCACGCGGATCGCCGGTCCGGACGGCTACCAGGCACGGTCCCGCATCCACGACACCCCCGGGCCGCGGTGGTTCCCGCCCGGCGCGCCGATCCGGCGTGTGCACGGCGACGCCTCGTCGTTCGTCGGCGGACTGCGCGCGCTGCTGCTGCAGTCCCTCCACCCCCTCGCGATGGCGGGCGTGGCCGGCCATTCCGGCTTTCGGGGTGATCCGTGGGGGCGGCTTGCGCGCACGTCCACCTTCCTCGCATTCACGACGTTCGGCATGGCGGACGATGCGCAGGACATGGTCGATCGCATCCGGGCCGTTCATGAGCGGGTGCGCGGCAAGACCGCCGACGGCCGTCCGTATCGCGCCAGCGACCCGCGGCTGCTCACGTGGGTCCACATCGCCGAGGCCGACTCGTTCCTGTCGGCCTACCAGCGCTACGGCGAGCACCCGCTGGAGCCGGACCAAGCCGACCTCTACCTCTCACAGTCGGGGCGAGTCGCGACCGCGCTGGGCGCCGAGAACGTGCCGCAGACCACGGCGGAGCTAGCGGAGGCGTTCGAGGACTTCAGGCCCGAGCTCGAGGCCTCCCCCGACGCCCTCGACACTGCGAAGTTCCTGCTGCGTGAGCCGCCGTTGCCCGGCCCGGTGCGCCTCGGTTACGCCCCGCTCGCGGCCGGCGCCGTGGCGCTATTGCCGCAGTGGGCGCGCGCCGAACTAGGCCTCGACACGTGGAGCACGCGCACCTTCGGGCCGATGGGCGGCACCGTCGCGACCCGCGCGGTCCGCTGGGGCCTTGGTACCGCCGAGTCGAGAGGGCACCTGCGCGACGACGCGAACGGAACGTGAACCGCGCATCGGCCGCTCTTACTCGACTCCCCCGACCTCCGTGCCGGGCTCGTATGCGCCTTCCGCGATGTCAATCCAGAACTGGTCGAGGCGCTCCGCATCGAGCAGCACAGTGGATCCCACTCCCGGAACGTTGTGGCCAATGCTCACGATCGGCGGCGTGCCCGTGACGGCCTGTCCCCCGCGGCTGGCGTTGAAGGCCAGCGCGAAGCCCGCCAGGTCGAACGGGCCGGTCCCTTCCGATACCCGGAATGCGTCCAGGCCCGCGCTCGCCACCGGAATCGCGGTGAACGGGTTGAGGGCGGTTCCGGGGCTGAGCACGGAGTTCGCGACCGCACCGACGACCTGCTGCTGACGCTGCGCGCGACCGATGTCGCCCAAGGGGTCGCTGTAACGCATGCGCGCGAAGGCGAGCGCGGTCTTGCCATCTGCGACGTCACAGCCCGCCTCCCACTCGAGTTGGCTGCGCCAGTCCGAGACGTCGTGGTCGTAGCAGAGCTCGACGCCGCCGACCGCGTCGACCAGCCCCTCGACACCCGTGAACCCGACCTCGAGGTAGTGGTTGACCGTCATGTCGGTCAGGTCTTCCACGGTCTCGACCAGCAACGTGGGCCCGCCGAACGCGAATGCGGCGTTGATCTTGTTGCTGCCGTGTCCCGGGATGGGCACGTACGAGTCGCGCGGAATGCTGATCAGCGCCGTCGGCCCGCTCTCGGGGCGGTGGAGCACCATGATGGTGTCGGTCCGCTGCCCCGGGGTGTCGTCGCCACCGGCCCAGCCCTCACGCGAGTCCGAACCGACAATCAGGTACGTGCTGCCGGGCGTGTCCGCCGCGCCGCTCAGCGCATCGACGTTCTGGATGCGTGAGTCGACCCAAAAGTAGAGCGCCACCCCCGCGACTAGGAGCAATACCAACAGGAACACAAATGCGTTGCGGCAACCGTGGCGCTTGCGGCGCACGCTGGGTCGCCGGGGAGGCTCGACAGGAGCGGGCGCGCGCGTCTGTGCCTGATGCGGAGCACTGCGTTGCTGAGGCGGAGCGCTGCGTGGCTGCGGCGGAGCACTGCGTTGCTGAGGCGGAACGCTACGTGGCTGCGGCGGAGCGCTGCGTGGCTGGGCGGGACGGCCCGTCTGCGCGGGCCCCCCGGGGGCACGGGGCGCGCCCGCCGGTTGCGGCGACGACGCTGCCCCGGGGCGCGTGCTGCGTCGCTGGGGGACGCTGCCCGTGGACGGGCGTGGCTGCCCCGCCGGGGGCCGGGCTCCGCCGGGCTGAATCGAGGGGGGCATAGGGCGGCGCCCGTCTCGCGGGTCCGATGCGCCGCCGCGCCTGCCGGCGTCGTCTCCAGGTCTCACTTGGAGAGGGTAACCCTTAGGCGCGCACCACCGCGCGAGGCCGGGCACGAAACGTTGCGGTGCGGATGAGCTGGCCGATACGCCGGGTTCTGTCTGATGTGCGCCGCGTTACCGCTGCGCACCGGGCGGCCATCCATCTAGGCCCTGGATTGCTCCAGGGCTCCAGCAGCCTACCCAGATGCTCGGGCGGGCAGCCCTCAAACGCATCCTGTCTGGCCTTGCTCCGGGTGGGGTTTACCGTGCCGCTCCTGTCACCAGTCGCGCGGTGAGCTCTTACCTCACCCTTTCACCCTTACCGCCCGGCGCCTTGCGACGCCGGGAGGCGGTTTACTTTCTGTGGCACTTTCCCGCGAGTCACCCCGGGTGGCCGTTAGCCATCACCCTGCCCTGCGGAGCCCGGACGTTCCTCGGCGCCCCAAGGGGCGACGCGGCCGCCTGGCCAGCTCATCCGCGTGTTCATCGTAGCGCCCGCACCGCCCGTACCCTGGTCCCCGTGCTGATCCTGCTCCCGCCCTCCGAAGGCAAGACCGCGCCTGCCCAGGGCGCTCCCGTCGACCTCGACTCCCTGTCGCATCCCGCCCTCGCATCGGCCCGGCGGCGCGTGGGCGACGCGCTCGCGAAGGTGAGCGGCCAGCGCAACGCCCTCGACGTGCTCGGGGTGGGGCCCGCGCTCGCCGGCGACGTCGAGCGCAACGTCACCGTCTGGGGTAACCCGGCCGATGCGGCCGCCAGGGTCTACTCGGGCGTCCTGTACGACGCGGCCGGCATGGGCACATGGAATCAGGCCGCGTTGGCGCGCGCCGCGGGCCGCGTGCGCATCGTCTCCGCGCTGTGGGGTGCCGTCTCCCCCGCCGATGCCATCCCCGCGTACCGCCTGTCGATGTCCACGAGCCTTGGACGCATCGGCCCGCTGGCGTCTTACTGGCGTCAGCACCTGGCGCACGAACTCTCGCGCCTCGCAGACGGCCGCCTGATGGTGGACTGCCGCAGCTCCTCCTACGTCGCGGCGTGGCGCCCCACGGGAGTGGAGCTAGTCGCGGTGCGCGTCGAACGCGAACTGAACGGGCGCCGCACGGTGGTCAGCCACATGGCCAAGCACACGCGCGGACTGCTCGCCGGCTCCCTCGCAACGGCCGATGCCGTCCCCGAGACGGCGGCCGACCTCGCCGACGCGGCGCGCGCCATCGACGGCGTGATCGACGTCTCGCTCGCGGAGAACGAGATCACTCTGGTGGTCGCAGGCTGAGCCCAGCGCGTGTCACCCATAATCTCATGACCGACCAGGACGAGCTCTTCCCGGGCAAGCACTTCATCTCGACCACCCTGCACGCGCTGGAGACCAAAACCGCCATGAGCGGCGGTCTCGCCCGTGTCTACCTGATGCGCGCGGCCATGGCCGGCGGCATCGTCGGCGTCATGTACCTCGTGTACTACGCGGTGATCGCGGCGTTCGGCGGCATCGGCAACGGTGACCTGCTGCCATTGGGGTAC
>JBKBNW010000012.1:0-23268 GCA_046295115.1 Demequina sp. | reverse complement strand
TCCCGCTGACCGCGCTCTCCATGGTGATGCCGTGGCAGTTTGCGGGGTGGGAATGGGTCGCCGCGGCGCTCGCGACCCCCGTCATTTGGTGGGCCGGGTGGCCGTTCCACCGCAGCACGATGATGTCCGCCCGTCACCGCGCGACCAACATGGACACGCTCGTGACGATGGGTACCGTCGCCGCGTGGACGTGGTCCACCGTGGTGGTCGTGGGTCACGCCTTCGGCGCGCTCCAGCACGGCCACGTGTACTACGAGACCGGTGCCGTGATCGTCACGCTCATCCTGCTGGGCAAATGGCTCGAGACCCGCTCGACCGCGCGCGCCGGCGATGCGATCCGCGCCCTGAGCTCCCGCCAGAGCTCGACCGCGCGCCTCGAGGACGGCACCGTCATCGCCCGCGACGCGCTCGAGGTGGGCATGCGGTTTGTGGTGCGCCCCGGCGAGACCATCGCGACGGACGGCATGGTCGTGGAGGGTTCCGCGGCGGTCGATGCGAGCCTCGTGACCGGCGAGTCCGTACCGGTGCGCGTCGAGGCCGGGACGGGCAAGGAGTCCCAAGTCATCGGCGGCACCATCGCCACCGACGGCGCGCTCACCGTCGAGGCGACCCGTGTGGGCGCCGAGACGATGCTCGCCCAGATCGCTCAGATGGTGGACGACGCGCAGTCCGGCCGCGCGCGCGTGCAGCGCCTCGCCGACCGCATCTCGCGCGTGTTCGTGCCGCTCGCCATCACCATCGCCCTCGTGACTCTCGCCTCGTGGTGGGCGCTCACAGGCGACGTCAACGCGGCGTTCACCGCCGCCGTCGCGGTGCTGATCATCAGCTGCCCGTGCGCGCTTGGGCTCGCGACCCCGCTGGGCATCATGGTGGGCACCGGCCGCGGCGCTCAGATGGGTGTGCTCGTGCGCGGGCCCGAGGCGCTCGAGGACACCCGCGACATCCAGGTGATCGTGCTCGACAAGACCGGCACCGTGACCGAGGGCAAGATGTCGCTGGTGTCGGCCAGCGCGCCCCGGGTGCGTGACCAGCACGGCGCCGATGCGGAGGGGGCTTTGCTCGACGCCGTCGCCTCGGTCGAGGCCCGCTCCGAGCACCCTGTCGCGCAGGCGATCGCCGATGCGCGGCCCGCGCGCGCGCGCATCAAGGGCTTCCGCAACGTTCCCGGCCAGGGAGTCATCGCGACCGTGCAGCACGTGGGGCTGTTCGGCGAGGCGCCCGGGCCAGAGTCCGCGAATGCTGACGTGCTGGTGGGTTCTCGCCGAATGTTCGATGAGGTCCCCGTCGAGCTCGAGGCGCTCGCGTCCGCCGCGGAGATGGAGGGGCGCACCGCAATCTTTGCCGGCCGCGTGCCGACCGATACCGCGGGACTGGGCACGGGCATCTTGGCGACCCGCGCATCGGCCGTCGCCGAGGTAGTCATCGCGGTGAGTGACACCGTCAAGCCCACGAGCGCCGAGGCCATCGCGGCCTTCCGCGAGCTCGGGCTCGACGTGGTGTTGCTGACCGGCGACAACGAGCGGGCTGCGCGCGCGGTGGCTGAGCCGCTAGGCATCGATCGGGTGATCGCCGAGGTGCTGCCGGGCGACAAGGCGGACGTGGTGCGCGACTTGCAGGCGGGCACCGGGTCCGGGCGTCGCACGCGAGTCGCGATGGTGGGGGACGGCATCAACGACGCTCCTGCGCTTGCTCAGGCGGACCTGGGGATCGCGGTCGGCACCGGCACCGACGTGGCGCGCGAGGCGTCCGATCTCACCATCGTCACGGGGGACCTGCGGGCGGCGGCCGATGCGATCGCGCTGTCGCGGCGCACGCTCGGCACGATCCGCGGCAACTTGTTCTGGGCCTTCGCGTACAACACGGCCGCGATCCCGCTCGCCGCGCTGGGGATCCTCAACCCGATGATCGCCGCGGCCGCGATGGGTGCCTCAAGCCTGTTCGTGGTGGGCAACTCGCTGCGGCTGCGCTCTTTCGCGGGCTACCGCGCGCGCTGATCCCCGCGCCTGACGCGCCGCGATGGGGGGTGGCGGGCATCGACAGGGGGACGGGTCAGCGGCGTGAGTCCCACTCCGCCTGTCGCCGGTCGACGGTGGCGGCCAGGATGCGCACGTCGCGAGACAGCTCCTCCGTGCGTGGCGATCCCCAGCCGTCCTCGTGTGAGGCGGTGAGGAGGCTGAGCTGCGCGCCCTGCAATCGCTTGAGCGCGCGTGCGGTCATGTAGCCTCCACGCTTGCGCGCCCAGCGGCGTGCACGGCGGCGCGCCCGCCTGGTCGCGAGGGCAGTGAAGTCACCGGGGCTCACCAGGTTGTCCGGCACCACGTGGGCCGCGAGCCCGGCGAACGTGCGCCGCTCGCGTAGGTGGGCCCACCGCAGCACCACCAAGAACAGCAGCAACACGGGCAGACCCTTGACGATCGAGCTTACGAACGGGTTCGGTCCCAGAATGGGGGCGTCGAAGAACCCGTGCAGCGCCACCGCCAACGCGAGTGTTCCCACCAGCACCGTGATCCGACGGCGCAGGTCTGCGGACGCGTTGAAGAAGTAGCCGAGCCCCGCGCCCGCCACCGCGGTGAATGTGGCGTGACTCCACAGCCCGTTGATGATCCCCCTCAGCAGGAACATCGCTGTCACGGTGCCAGTGCCGCTTTCCGCGCTAAACGTCGCGGTGTAGAGGAACCCCTCCGACGCCTGGAAGCCCAGCCCAACGACGGCGCCGTAGAACAACCCATCGGCGGCGGAGCGCACGCGCGCGCCAGGGATGAGGGCGAGTGCCAGCACGCCGAGCAGCTTGAGGGGCTCTTCGACCAGCGGCGCCGCGAATGACGGGACCCACGGGTTGTCACTGCCGATGACCGCTGCCACGAGATCGTGCATCGCGGGCGCGGCGACGACCCCCATGCCCGGGCCGGCGAGGCCTCCCCACAGCAGGGCGCCGATGACGGTGGCGGGGGACCGGCGCTCGAACAGCTCCAGGCGGTACAGCAGCACGAGAAACACGAACCCGTACAGCAGCCACAGGATCGCCGACAGGACCCCGGTGGTGGGGTTGCTGCTCAGGCTTGTGACCACCAGCGGCGTCCACCGCCAGATCCCGAATACGGTGAGGGCGAGGCCGGCCCAGAACACCCACGAGCGCACGTCGATGAACGACGACGTCCGCGGGGCCAGACGAGGAAGGGCGGACAGGGTTACCGTCAGCGGCTGCGGCTCGCGCCCGCTCACGGCGACACTCCCGGCGAGGCGCCGTTGCCCGGCTCGCGCGAGAACACGATCGAGTCGACCATCTCTTGCGCGCGCGGCTGGGCCGAGGACCAACTCTCGATCGTCGTGGAGAGCACCGCGACGGTGGTGAGTCCGTCGTGAGCGACCGCCCACACCTGGGTGGCTGCGGTCTCGCTGCTGGCGGCGACCGTCGCGCCCCCGTCGCCCTGAGCGGTGACGAACGGACCTGGCTCGCCGACGACCCACGCGCCGGATTCATCACCTTCGAGCCTGGAGACCTCTGCGGCAACCACCTGGGCGGGAGATCGCTGCTCCTCATAGGCGGGGGCGATCACCAGGTGGGAGCTGCCGCTGGACAGCACGGTCGCGCGCCCGTCTTGAGACTGGACACCCCAGTCGTTCGCGACGGTGAGGCCGATCGCGTTGCCCACGGCGATGATCTCGCCGGAGGCCTGAGCCGAGTTGAGCTGGATCTTTGCCGCGAGTGGGACCACGCCGATGAAGACGGCGGCGATGGCGAGGACCAGAAGCGCGCCCGGAACAGAGCTGCGTCCGATCAGGCGGATCGACAGTGGCAGCCGGCGCCGCAGCACCTCGATCGTCTCAGTGGTGGGTGCGGCGGGGGGCTCTGCAGGGTTCATCGAGCAGTGATTGTTCCTAGACGAGCGCGAGCGCGCGGTCCAAGTCCCCGCGCAGGTCCTCGATGTCTTCGAGGCCTATCGACAGCCGCACCGTGGTCTCGGAGATGCCCACCGAGGCGCGGGCCTCGGGGGTCATCTTGTTGTGCGTCGTGGTCGCGGGGTGGGTCGAGATGGACTTTGCGTCGCCCAGGTTGTTCGAGATGGTGAACAGTTGCAGGGCGTTCATGAAGCGGAAGGCGGCTGCCTGCGCCTCCGGTCCGGCCACGTCGACGCCGGCGTCCACGCGCAAGTCGAGCGTCACCAGCGTGCCGCCGATGGTCATCTGCCTGGCGGCGCGCTCATACTGCGGGTGCGACGGGAGTAGCGGGTAGCGCGCGACGGCGACCTTGGGATGCGCCTCGAGCCAACTGGCCAGCTCCATCGCGTTCGCCGCCTGCCTCTCGACCCGGACCGACAGCGTCTCGAGCGCCTTCAGCAGCACCCACGCGTTGAAGGGCGAGATCGTGGCGCCCATCTGGCGGACCATGGTCTTGACCGGGCCGTCGACGTAATCCGCGGAGCCCAGGATCGCGCCGCCGAGCACCCGGCCCTGGCCGTCGATGTGCTTGGTCGCGGAGTACACCACCGCATCGGCGCCGAGCTCGAGCGGCTTCTGGCCGAGCGCGGTCGCGAACACGTTGTCGACGATGAACAGCGCGCCTGCTTGTCTGGTGAGCGCCGCAACGAACGGGATGTCAACGACGTCCTGCATGGGGTTGGTAGGCGACTCGATGTAGACGGCCTTCGCGGGGGTCGCGAGTACGCGCTCCCAGTCTTCGTTGTCGTGGGCGTCGACGTAGTCGATGACGATGCCCCACTTGTCGAAGAAGTTGGAGAACACCTGGAGCGTCGAGCCGAACAGTGCGCGCGAGGCGACCAGCCGGTCGCCCTGGCCCAGGATCGAGGCGAGCGAGACAAACACCGCGCTCATGCCGGTCGAGGTGGCAAAGCACGACTCGGCGCCCTCGATCGCTGCCAGCCGCTCCTGGAACGCGGTCACCGTGGGGTTGCCGTACCGCGAGTACATGTAGATGTCGATGTCGCCCGCGAACGCGTCGCGGGCCTGCTCGGCGGAGTCGTACGCGTAACCCTGCGTCAGGTACAGGCCCTCGGACATCTCGTTGGCCTCGGAACGGTGAATGCCCGAGTGCAGCGCGAGCGTGTCCGGGCGAAGGTCGCGAGGGAGGTCCGGTGGGGTCATGGGATCAGGGTAGCCGCGGCGCGCGCGGGTCCGGGCGCGCTGGGGTGTGGACTTTTCGCGGGGCGCCAAGTTGTGTACGCAGGCCCGGTGCGGCACAGTATCGGGATGCCCCCGGATGTCGTCGCGAGTCGCACGCGCTGGCTCGTGCGCGTCGCTGTAGCGCTGGTGGTCGCGACGCTGATCGCCACCGGCGCGCTGCTGTACGTGGCGCTGGGTTGGAAGCAGATGGACGCGGCGTGCACCGCCGAAGGAGCCGCGCCTTCCGCGGCGCAGGGGTCGTCCGTCGAGTTCGGCTGGACGTGGACGCCCTTGGGTTTCTCATGTACCTGGCCCGGGGACGTCACCGTCACCAAGCTGTGGTGGTAGCCCGTTCCCCCCAGGTTGGACGCTCCTGACGGCTCCCCACGCCGTCATGAATGACCACGTTTCGACTCATGAGTGCCCCAGAGCCGTCACAGTGGCCAACCTTTGAGGTGGAAGTGGGGCGGCCCCCCGGGGGGGGATCGGGGACCGCGCCGAGTACGCGTCAGCGAAGCACGCGCACGGTGGGGGTGGCGACGCCGGCCGATCCGGCCGCGATCGCCTCCGCGGAGTCCCCCGAGCCGGTGACGCGGAACGTCACCCGCCGCCCCTCGGCGGTCACGACGTCCACGTTCACGTCGATCTCGTCGGACTCCGGGTAGACCTCGAGGACCAGCCCGTCCAAGAAGTCGTAATCCGGCCGGTCGCTGCGAGCACCGCGCGCGATCACGGCGCCGGGCCGCACGTACACCGGCAGGGTGTCGAAGCCGTGTGTCTCCCTGACCCAGCGGCCTCCCTCAACCCGTGCGCCGGTCAGCAGCGACGTCCACGTGCCCGCGGGCAGGTAGAAGTCCACCTCGCCGTCGGCGGACATCACGGGCGCGATCAGCAGGTCGTTGCCGAGCATGTACTGCCGGTCGAGGTAGCCCACCGCTGGGTCATCGGGGAACTCGAAGAACATGGGACGCGCGACCGAGACGCCGCTGGCCGCCGCATCGGCACCCGCGGTAAACAGGTACGGCATCAGCGAGTTCTTGAGCTCGGCGAAGCGCTTGGTCACCGCCACGGCCTCGTCGTCGAACGCCCACGGCACCCGGTATGAGGTCGAGCCGTGCAGGCGCGAGTGGGAGGACAGCAGCCCGAACTGCAGCCAGCGCTTGAAAACACCCGCATCAGGGGTGCCCTCGAAGCCGCCGATGTCGTGGCTCCAGTAACCGAATCCGGACGAGGCGAGCGACAGCCCGCCGCGCAGCGTCTCCGCCATTGACACGTAGGTCGAGGAGTTGTCGCCGCCCCAGTGCACCGGCATGGTTTGCCCGCCAGCGGTCGCGGATCGCGAGAACAGCACCGCCTCGCCCTCGCCGCGCTCTTCGACGAGGACCTCCCACACGGCCTCGTTGTACAGCTGCGTGTAGAGGTTGTGCATGGTGTCGGGGGACGAGCCGTCGTGCCACACCACGTCCGTGGGGATGCGCTCGCCGAAGTCCGTCTTGAGCGCGTCCACGCCCTGGCGGATGATCTCGCGCAGACGGTCCTTGAACCAGGCGCGCGCCGCGGGGTTGGTGAAGTCCACCAGTCCCATGCCGGCCTGCCACATGTCCCACTGCCACACCGAGCCGTCGGCCCGCTTGACGAGGTAGCCGTTCTCGACGCCCTCCGCGAACAGCCGCCCGCGCTGCCCGATGTACGGGTTGATCCACACGCATACCCGCAGGTCTTTGTCGTCGTGCAGGCGCGCGAGCATCCCCTCAGGGTCGGGGAACGTGCGTGAGTCCCACTCGAGGTCGGTCCAGTTGAACTCCCGCATCCAGAAGCAGTCGAAGTGGAAGACGCTAAGAGGGATGTCGCGGTCGCGCATGCCGTCGACGAACGAGTTGACTGTCTCCTCGTCGTAGTCGGTGGTGAACGAGGTCGACAGCCACAGGCCGTAGGACCATGCCGGTACAACGGGCGGGCGGCCCGTCAGGCGGGTGTAGCGGTCGATGACGTCGCGAGGGGTGGGGCCGTCGAACACCAGGTACTCCAGCGCCTCGCCGGCGGTGGAGAACTGCACGCGCTCGACGGCCTCGGAGCCCACCTCAAAAGACACGTGCTCGGGCTGGTTGACCAGCACGCCGTAGCCTCGCGAGGACAGGTAGAACGGCACGTTCTTGTAGGACAGCTCGGAGCTGGTGCCGCCGTCGGCATTCCAGATGTCGACGCTCTGACCGTTCTTGACGAACGCGCCGAACCGCTCGCCGAGCCCGTAGATCAGTTCGCCCACGCCGAGGTCGAGCTGCTCGTGGACGTAGGTGCGCGACGGCGCGAGGCCGGTCTCGGAGTAGCCAGAGATGCCGGCCGGTTCCGCGGCGACCGGCGCATCGGCCGCAAGGGCCATGTGCCCCACGGACTTGTGGCCGGAGCCGGTGAGCCGCCGCCCGCCCCGCGAGAAGGACAGGTCCCACGGCGCGCCCTTGCCGATGCGCGCGGTCAGGCCGCCCGTGACCAGGCTGGCCCCCGCATCGTCCGTCGTGACGCTCGCCGCACCCGGCTCGGTCGCGAGGGCGAAGCCAGGCGACCGATGCGCGCCCTGGTGATGCTCGATGCGCACCCGCACCACGCCTTCGAGGGGAGAGGACAGCGTGACCGTGAGCAGTGCGCGGTTGAGCACGTTGCCGCGCGACACGATGCGCTGCGACGGGGCGTGGATCACAATCCCGTCGCCGTCGGGGGTCGTCGTGGGCGCGATGTCGTACGCCTCCTGGGCGTAGTTCGCGGTCACGCCGGGGCGAAGGTGCCAAAAACCGTCGGTGAACTTCATTACTTGACTGCTCCTGCCGTGATTCCTCGGGTCAGCGTGCGCTGGAAGATGAGGAAGAAGATGATGGTGGGGATGATGCTGATCAAGGTTCCAGCGATCAGCGTGGTGGTGTCCGTCTGGCGCTCGCCGTTGAGCTGCTCGAGGATGAGCGGCACGGTGAGGGAGTCGGGGGAGTTGAGGAAGGCGATCGGGAGCAGGAACTCGTTCCACGTCCAGATGAAGAAGAACACCATCAGGACGGAGAGCGTGGGCCTCACGATCGGCACGATGATCGAGCGCAGGATTCGCAGACGAGACGCGCCGTCGACAGCCGCCGCCTCGAGGATCTCCTTGGGGAAGGTGCCCATCAGGCTCGAGAGCAGGTAGGTGCCGAACGCGGACTGGATCACCACGAAGGTGATGATCACGGACCACGAGTTGGACAGCAGCCCCAGGTCGTCGTAGAGGCGGAACAGCGGGTCGAACAGCATCTCCTGCGGCACCAGGTTGGCGAGCAGGAACACCAGCACGATCCAGGTGCGGCCCCTGACGCGGCCGATTCCGATGGCGAACGCGTTGAGCACCGAGATCACGACGGCAAGGGACGCCACCATGGTCGAGATGAAGATCGAGTTCCACAGCGCGCGGGGAAAGTTCTGCCCCTCCCAGAACGTCTGGATCCCGGTGAAGTCCAAGGCTCGCGGGAAGTCGAGGGGGCTCGACGTGGCGTAGTCGGCGGGCGACTTGAAGGCGTTGAGCAGGAGCAGCACCATCGGGAAGATGATCGCGATGCCACCCAGTATCGCCAGGATGAGCAGGCTCCACTCGGCGGCGGTGCGAGGACGCGTCTTGCTTCGCTTGGATCCGGGTTCCGGAGGGGCGCTGCGGGGCTTATCGATGACAGCGGTCATGGCGTCACGCGTCCTTTCGCTCGGAGCGGTTCTGCAGACGGATGAAGATGAGCGCGATCACAAAGACGACGATGGTGATGGACGAGGCGATCGCGGCCGCGTATCCCTTGTCGGTGCCGTTGATGAACTCGTTGTACGCGTAGAACGACGGCACGTAGGTCGACTTAGCGGGGCCGCCCTGCGTGAGGATGAAGACCGGCGCGAACACCTTCATCGCGGCGATGGTGGTGGTGAGGGACACCACGAACACCTCGGGCTTGATCATCGGCAGTGTGATGGCGCGGAACCGGGTGTACCAGTTGGCGCCATCCAGTTCCGCGGCTTCGTAGAGTTCGGGGTCCACGCGCTGGAGCGCGGCCATGAAGATCACGATGGGGTAGCCGATCTGAATCCAGATCATCAGCACCATGACGGAGCCCATGGCGGTCATGTAGGACCCGCCGAGCCAGTTCACCGTGACGTCGTCGCCCGTGATGAAACTGAGGAACTGGTTCACCACGCCATTGCTGTTGGGTCTCAGCAACCAGCCAAACAGCACACCGGCAACCGCGATCGGGAGAATCTGGGGAAGGTAGTACGTGGCGCGCAGAAAGCTGGACAGTTTGCCGCTGAAGCGACGGCCCACCACATCGAACAGCAGCGCAGCAATCACGAGGCCGAGCAGGGTGGGCACGATCACCATGGCGAAGATCACCAGAATGATGTTCTGGAAGGACTGGAGGTACTCCTCGTCGCTGAAGAGGGCGATCCAGTTATCGAACCCGGCGAAGCTCTCCTCCGCCCGGCCACCGCGCCAGTTGAAGAAGCTCAGGCGGAAGTTGCGCACGATCGGGTAGATGATCACGACGGCGAGTAGCGCTGCGCCGGGGATGAAGTACAGCCAGTAGCCCAGCCGGCTACGGCCACGTTCGGGGATGCGCGAGGTGTCGTGCACGTGCCGCAATCTCTTGGACTTCCGCGGCGGCTTGGTAGGCGTAGACGTAGTCATGTGTGGAGGCCTCCTCAGGTGGGGCCGGGCCGTCGCGGCCCGACCCCACCGGGTTGGGGGTGGGACTAGTCGCGGACGCCCGCGACGTAGCCCTCGTAGTAGCCCTCGAGCTGGGTCTGAGCCTGCTCCGGGGTGGTGGTGCCGTTGACGAGGCCCTGGAGGACGCCGTTCAGGTCGCCGTAGAAGTCAGGCGTGGGCCAGTCGGGGTAGAACGCCAGGCCGTCACGCTCATTGACCTCGTTGAACAGCCCGATCAGGGCCTGAGCGGTGGGGTCCTCGATGTCGTCGGTGTTGGCAGCGACCGGCAGTCCGCCGGACTCACCCAGCAGCGCCTGGATCTCGGGACGCATGGTGATGTCGATGAAGATCTCCGCGAGTTCCGGCTGGTCGGACTCGACGGGCACGACCCACATGTTGCCGCCAGATCCCGGGGTCAGTTCGGTGCCCGGCCAGTTGGTGATGCCCAGCTCAAAGTCCGAGATCTCGGACAGGAACCGGCCGTACCACCACGAGCCCGAGTAGAACATCGGGACCTCGCCGTTGATGAACTGGAG
Organism: Demequina sp.; assembly: GCA_046295115.1. Classification (GTDB taxonomy): domain Bacteria; phylum Actinomycetota; class Actinomycetes; order Actinomycetales; family Demequinaceae; genus Demequina. The sequence goes on along the minus strand of JBKBNW010000012.1, from coordinate 12,912 downwards.
GCCGGCATCCTCGGCCGTCATTCCAGTGGACTGCGAAGAGATGTACCCGTTGTCGACCCACTCGACGAGCTTTTCGGTCGCGTAGGTGATCTCCGGTCCCTGCCAGTCCACCGGCTCGGTGTACAGCTGGTAGGAGTCCACGAAGGCGCGGTCGGCCTGGCTCAGTGCGAACTGGTACCACTGCTGGCCCAGGGGGTACTCCTGTGCAGACTGCGCGAACGGGGTGATCCCCGCGTCGACGAAGGTCTGCGCTGCGGCCTCGACGTCCTCGATCGACTCGGGGACCTCGACGCCGTGCTCGGCGAACAGGTCCGCGTTGTAGTACATGAACGTGAACTCGCCGTAGTTGGGCACGCCGTAGTAGTCGCCCGAGCCCATCACGCCGTCCTCGTTGTACATGGCCGTGGTGGCCACCGAGTCGGCGAGCAGGTCGCCCCAGCCGTACTGCTCGTAGGCCTCGTCCAGCGGCAGGATGACGCCGATGGCGGCCAGCTGGCCGGCCGTCGCGTTGCCCTTATTGAACTCCGCCACGTCGGGGGCGTCGGAGGAGTCGAACAGTTGTTCAGCCGTGGTGCGGAGCGTCTCGAACGCGGTGAGTTCGAGGTTAACGCTCGCGCCGGTCTCTTCCTCGAAGATCTCGATGGCGCGGTTCCAGGCAATGCCCATCGCCGAGTCCTCGCTCTCGAAGTGCAGGACGTTCAGCGTCTGGCCCGACCAGTCGCCGTCGGCGGGTGTGTCCGCGCCGCCGCCTTCGTCAGAAGAGCACGCGGTGAGCGTGAGGGTCAGGGCGCCGGCAGTGGCCAGCGCCGCGAGGGTCCGTGTTCGGTTCCTCATGATTTCACTACCTCCTTGTAGGGGCTCGGGGCCGGGGTGGCCCGTCGCGGGTTGTCGTTCTCCAGCGATTCCCGTTGAGGCGAAGCGCTTCGACAGTGGTTGTCGACGTGCGTATTCAGTTATAGGTGGGGCCGCCTGGGCCGTTGTGGAAGCGCGGCGACGGGGCGGCGGCGTCAGTGGGGCGGGGGGGGGGGGGTCAGGCGACCGAGGGGCGGCGGGGGTGGAGCGCAGCAGCGACCGAGCCGAACTCGATATAGGTGGGCGGGATGAGGGTGGTCTCGGGAAGAGACTCACCGTTTTCCACGAGGCGGGCGAGCATGTCGACCGCCGTGGAGCACGAGGCGTGCGCGTCGAGGGGGATGGTGTCGAACGGCACGGGGAAGCGGTGGGTCGTAAAGGTCACGCCCGCCGCGATGATCGAGATATCGCCCGGTATGGAGCGCCCGAGCCCGGCAAGCGCCGCGGTGACGGAGCTGGCGACGTCGATGTTGGTGTTGAGCACGATCGCGTCGAGATCCGGCTTGCGCTCGAGCAGATCGGCGATGGCCTCGTGCGCCCGGTGGTGCGTGGGGTTCGCCACGGCGATGTCGATGCCGCGCTCCGCGGCGTGCCGCTCGAACCCATGGCGAAAGCGCAGGGGGAAGTTGGACTCTCGCGCCAGCGTCTCTTCGGGGTGGGAGATGAGGCCGATGCTGGTGCGGCCCGCGTCGAGTAGCCGGTCGATCGACATGGCCGCCGCTGCCTCGAAGTCGAGGTCGACGCACACCAGGCCGGAGGTGTCCTCGGGAATGCCGATGAACACCGCGGGGCAATCGAGCTGGCGCGCGAGGGTGGCGCGCTCATCGTGGGCGTCGACGTCGAGCACGATGATGCCGTCGGCGAGGCTGGTCGCCGCCGAGCGCTTCATGCCCTCGAGGGCATCCTTGTGCACCAGCAGCAGGGTGTCGTAGTCCCGCTCGCGGGCGGCTTTGGTGACCTCCATCGCGAAGGTCATGTGCGCGCTGTGGTCCGTGTCGGGGTGCAGCGGCGCGGTCACGGCGAAGATGTAGGAGCGGTTGGCGGCGAGCATGCGGGCCGAGGCGTGCGGCAGGTAGCCGAGCTTAGTGGCGGCGGCCTGAACCCGGTCGCGAGTCGTGGCGCTGATGGCCCGCTTGCCGCTCAGGGCGTACGAGACCGTCGAGATGCTGACGCCCGCCTCGCGGGCCACATCGTCGATCGTCGCCATCGTTGACCTCGTTGTCGTAGTACCTGTCTGCTTGTCGAAGCGCTTCGAAAGGCTTCGTTGACGATGACAATAAGTTGCCGAGTGCGGCATTGCAAGCGGCGTGACCAAATCGTGACATCCGCGACACGGTGGAAGTGGGCGGCGGGTCTCCGTGCGCGCGCCGGCCACCGACCGAGCCGAACAGGCCCGTCGGTCGCTAACGGCCGGTTACCGCCCAGGACCACCCGCGATGGGCTAGCCCTGACGCCAGGGCAGCCCCGCCGCGCGCCAGCCCTGCCAGCCGCGCTGGCCCTCCCCATTGACCGCGCCCTCGAAGCCCTCCAGGACGTTGTAGGAGGGGCCGATGCCCGCATCGGTCGCCGCCACGGCCGCGCCGATCGAGCGCTGTCCCGAGCGGCACAGGAAGATCACGGGCGCCTCGGACCCGGGCTCGAGGCCGCTGTCCTTCAATTGCTCCACGAACCGGAAGTTGCGCTGCCCGTCGGGGTAGCTCACCCACTCGACAAACAGCGTCTCGTGATCAGTTGACGACGTGTCGGGCACTCCCACGAACCGCCACTCCGCCTCGGTGCGCACGTCCACGAGCCGCGCATCGGGGTTCGCGGTCAGCATCTCCCAGGCCTCCTGGGGCGTGATGTCTCCGGCGTAGCTACTCACGTGCGGTCCTTCCACGGTTGGCCTCGGCCACGCGGCCGATGCGGGTGCGGGGGCGGCGCTAGATATTGGGGGCGCCGGTGCGCGCCAGTTTAGGGGAGTGGTACGGGTTGCCTGCCGGAGGGGGATGGCCCGGCAGGCGTCTCGGCTCGACCCGCACGACGGCCCGCGGCCCATGCAGTCGCGAACGCCGCGATGGTCATGACCGCTACGGCCCCGATCCCCACGATTGCCATGGCCGTCCACGGAACAGACTGGACGCCGGTCATGAACGCGGAGTCCACCTCCACAGAACGGAGAGACAGCCGGCCCTGCTGGAGCGCCGTCATGAGCACGCGGGTCGCGGCGCCCCCGACCATGCCTGCGGCCAGCGCGTAGGCGCTCACCACGGCCATCTCGGCCGCGATGGCCACCCGCATGGTTCGCGCGGTCGCTCCCAGCGCTGTCAGCGTGGCGTCGTCGTGGCGCCGGCGTCGCACCGCGCCCACGGCGATCAGCACCAGCGGCAACAAGAAGACGGCGCCGAAGAGGGCGACATTCACCACGGTATTCCAGAGGGGCACGTCTGCGTCCCCACCGTTGGACGAGGTGCCCATGCCCATGCCTGTCGTCCCGGCGGCTCCTGACGTCACGTGCGAGATGGCCCGGTGGGTGGCGTCGACGTCGGCCTCGTCGGTTGCGTAGATCAGGAAACCCGGCTTCGGGGATTCGAGCTCCACGTGGTCACCATTGACAAAGGTGTCGCAGCAACTCGCAATCGGGATGATCCCGTCGACGTCGAACTCCTGCGCCGCCAGCAGTTCCATCGGCACATTGCCGTTGACCAGATCTGTCGCGACCGAGCGCGGGTGCCGCTCGAGCGCGTCCGCGAGCTCGTCGTCGCGGCCGCGGAGGGCGCTGGGTGAGACGGCATAGACGAAGGAATGGAAGGAGGCCTCGTCGAGCATGATCGCTTGCACTTGTGTGACGTGACCCACGCCGTCGATGGCGCGGTAGGCGTCCTCGAGGGCGTCGGCATCGACGTCGCCGTCCACCCACACGGTTCTCACCAGGCTGTCGTTGAGAGACGGGTAGGGCACCTGAGACGGAACGGCGACGATCAAGAACCCGAGCGCCGCCAGCACCGTGACGACGCGCGTCGACGCGCGTGAGCGGTCTCCGGCGTACGCCCCGAGGACCGCTGCCACGCGACCGTCCCGCGCGACAACACGAGCGGCGGCACCGATGACGGCGCCTCGGCGTGCCCGCAGCCACGGCACCGCGACCCACAGTCCGAGTGCGAGCGCGCCGGCCCACGCCACGATCATGGCGATCCCCGCGGCGTTGGTCGAGTAGTGGCTCACCTCCCACGCGGGGGTGTCGCGCTCGGCGAAGGCCAGCCCCGCTATGAAGCCGCCCGCGGCCACCAAGCCGCCGCCCGCGATCTGCGCGCGGCGCCTCAGCGAGGGCCGAGCCGCGGGCTCTTCCCGCACGTCCGCCGTCAGCGCGTCCACGGGGGTGCGCGGGCGGCTCGCCGCCGTGTGGACGTGGGCGAGCACGACCGCGCCGACCACGGCGACCGCGAGGATTGCTCTGCCGAGCCACAGCTCGGCGCCGGTCGTGATCGGGTTCAATCCAGTCCCGACGAGCATCCCCACGTGGAACGCTCCGACGATCACGAACGCCGCGCCGCCGGCGATGGCACCGTCCCGCAGCCCGTCTCGCGCCCCGTCCTTGACTGCGGTGCCTCGAGTCTGGCCCAGCGCCGCGAGCACGGCGCCCGCCTCGGGGTCCCGCGTGGATCGCATCCCCAGCACTCCCCGCAGGATCGTCACCAGGATGAGCGTGGACACGGCCAGCGTCGCGATGGTGGGCCACATGGAGAAGATCTCCCCATCGGTGGCGCTCGTCACGCAGTCGGCGGCGGCGCACTCGGCAGCATCCCACGGCAGCATCACCGTCATGACGAGGAGCGCGTACGCTCCCGCAATTGTTGCCGCCACGGCCCTCATCGCGTTGCTCCACCGACGGCGACACGGGAATTCAAGCTGGTCATGGGGTGCCCGCCTTCTGAGCTTCCGTGAGTTGTTGGGCAGGGCTCATGCGGTCCAGCCGCACGCGGATCACCGCGGCGCCAGCCGCGGCTATCACAGCGGCGCCGAGCACCAGAGCGATGAGCACTCCCCAGGGCGTGACCGTGAGGGTGCGGCCCATGTTCCACAGCACGAGCCCCGGACTCACCGTGGAGATGGGTGCCGAGGACGCGACTGCTGCCAGGATCGGGCCGATGACCGCACCCCCGATGCAGCCAACGGCACCGGCGACCGCGGTGACCAGGAATGACTCCATGGCTGCGGCGCCGCGCAGCGCGGACGGCGTCGCGCCGAGCGCAAGGATCGTCGCGTGGTCCCGCGCACGGAGCCGTTGGCTGCTCCAGGCGAGTGCAATCACGATCGCGACGGCGAGGGCCAGGAACGGTGCGGTCACCGCCGCGACCACGCCGCTGGTGGCGCTGTCTTCCCATTCGAAGGTGGCGCCCATCTGCTCGACCTCGAGTCCGTCGAGATCGTGGGCGGCCAGCGCCTGGTCGACGGTGATGTCGCCTGCCGGGTACAGCAGGACGGCCGCGGTGGGCGCGGCGCCCCATAGGCTCTCCGCCCACGGGCGGGAGATGCCGGACCACGGCACCGAGCGGTTCACCTCCTCGGTGTGCGCCCCGACGCCTTCCCACTCGATGAACACGCCGCCCGGACCGTACGACGGGATGAAGCCCAGGGAACTGTTCACCCACACCGTCCCAGCCGTGAGGTAGAGCGCCTTCCCGGCGTCCGGAACGACTGCGTCCAGCGTCGCGGGATCGACGGCGATGAGGAGGTCGCTCGAGGTGTCGATGAACGGTAGGCCGTCGTCCCCCCACTCCTCGCGCTCCCGCGGCTCGGAGGTCAGCACGCCAGCGTCGATGACGAGCAGGGACGGATCGGCGTGCAGCTCGCTTAGCAGTGCGGGGGGCAACGGTTCTGCCCACCCGGCGGCGCCGGACGGCGCCGACTCCGAACGAACCAGATCCACCGTGCTGATGGCGGCGTGCGGCGCGAGATCGTCGCCGATGTCGTTGGCGGTCTCGATGTCGAAGTACAGCGCCGAACCCGCCACCGCAACGCCCATGACGGCGATCACTGCTGCGACCGCCCCGGTGCGCATTGGAGTGGACCTGGCCACCGCATCGGCCGCCAGCGAGCGTGCCGAGCCCGGGAATGCGCCGTGTGCAGTGACCCTGCCGAAGGCGCTCGTCGAGCGCACCGCAGTTCGCGCGCACGCATAGACGACTAGCCCCGGGAGCGCGATCACCACCCCGATGTTGATGACGGCCCCGGCGATTGCGGCGATCACGACTTTGACCCCGCCGTCGGTCTCGCTGGCCGAGAGCACACTCGGTCCCCAGATCAGCAGGAGCAACGCCACGCCGCCAAGGGCGAGTGTCGAGAACAGAACTACTCGCCGGGCAGCACGCCCGGTGCGAGTCGAGGGCGCAGCAATCGGCGCATCGGCTGCCTGTCCCGAGGCCACCGCTTGCACCGAGCCGCGCGTGATCCAGGCCGCTGCGATCCAGTAGGCGAGCGCGAAGGCCGTGACGGACAGGGCCAAGAGGACCAGGTAGCTCCAGAGCGAGTTCGGCACGAACGTGAGGTCCAGGAACCCCGTGCGGGCCTGCCGCAGGGACCCGCCAAGGAGAAGGCCGCCGAGGCCCGCGAGTACCCCGTCCCGGGCGCCGTCGCGCACGTCGCGAGCAATGAGGGAGTTGCGGGTGCCGCCCAGGGCAAGGCGCGCCGCGAGCTCCGCTCGCCGAGTCGACAGCCACATGGCGCGGAACGCGAGCACCGTGCCCCCCACCACGACCATCAGAAAGGGCGTGTAGAACAGCAGGGTGATCCAGTCGACCGGAATCGCGTCCTGCACTGCGCCCGTGCGCCAGTTGTCGAACAACGGCTCCGATACGCAGGTAATCGCCGCGACCGCTAGGGTCACGATCCATAACGGAACCCACCTCATCGCTCCACCCCAGCCAGCGCATCCAGCCCAGCCATCACCGATTCGGGCGTGGGGTCCGTGATGTGACCTTCGACTCGACCGTCGGCGAACAGCAGCACCTGGCTCGCGTAGGACGCGGCGGTGGGGTCGTGAGTGACCATCACCACCGACTGGCCGAGCTCGCGGCACGAGGCGCGCAGGTGCGAGAGGATCTCGGCGCTCGCGTGCGTGTCCAGGTTGCCGGTGGGCTCGTCGGCGAGCACCACGCGTGGCCGGGTGATCAGCGCGCGGGCGATGGCTACCCGCTGCTGCTGACCACCCGACATCTCGTACGGCCTGCGGTCGAGCTCGCGGTCGATGCTGAGCATCTCCACCAGCGTCGCCATCCACGATTCGTCGTGGGGCAGGCCGTTCAGTCGCAGCGGCAGCGCGATGTTGTCGCGCCCGCTCATGGTTTGGATGAGGTTGAAACCCTGAAAAACGAATCCGACCACGCGTCCGCGAACTCGCGCCAGCTTCTTGTCGGACAGCCCGGTGAGTTCGTCCTCACCGACCCACACCTCTCCGGAGTCCGGCCGGTCGAGGCCCGCCAGCAGGTGCACCAGGGTGGTCTTGCCCGAACCCGACGGCCCCATGACAGCGGTGAGTGCGCCGCCCGGGATGTCGAGGTCCACGTGGTCGACCGCCGTCACCGCGGCGTCGCCGGTGCCGTAGGTCTTGGTCAGCCCGCGCGTCGTGAGCGTCACGGGGGCCGATGCGGCGGCTGGCTTTCCAGCCGGGGTCACGTTCATACCGGGAACGCTACGGCCGATGCGCTCCCTGGCACATCGGCCCCAGGTGTCGATGTGGGCGATACCTGGGTATGACGCGCGATTCTGACGTCAGTCGAGCACACTGGCTCGAGTGCTCCCTAATTGTGGGCCTGGCGTGGGCATAAACATGTGGCTGGCACTTCCACAAACATGGGCCTGTGGCTTGGTGTCGCATCATGGGCTATCGACCACGCATCGCAGATGGCTTGCTCGATCGAAACCTTCGCGCGGCTGGCGCGGTACTGATCGAAGGTCCGCGCGCATGCGGCAAGACCGCGACTGCCCAGCACCGCGCATCCAGCGCAGTCCTCCTCGACTCGGACGAGGATGCCCTCGCGCTTGCAGGGGTCGCGCCTCGTGTGGTGTTGGATGGCGATGCTCCACGATTGGTCGACGAGTGGCAGCTGGCGCCGCGGCTGTGGAACCACGTTCGCCGCGCGGTCGATGACCGCCAGGCGAGGGGCCAGTTCATCCTGACGGGCTCGGCTACGCCTGCAGACGATGCGACTCGCCACTCCGGTGCGGGCAGGATCATGCGGATGAGAATGCGGACAATGTCTTTGTTCGAGTCGGGGCACTCGAGCGGCACGGTGTCTCTGGCCGCGCTCCTCGGCGGCGAGGCACTTGAGCCCACGAGATCCGGACTCGCCCTGCCCGAGGTCGTGGCGCGGGTGGTCTCGGGCGGGTGGCCGGGCCTGCAGGACCTCAGCCCTTCGGATTCTCAAGCCGCGATGCTGTCGTACCTCAACGATGTCGCTCGCGTCGACGTGCTCGGTGCCGACACCTCGGTCGCCCGTCGGGACCCCAGCCGGATCGCGCGCATGCTGCAGTCTTATGCGAGGCACATCGCGACCTCTGCGTCTTCAGCGACGATCGCGCGCGACACCTCAAGAGATGGCGAGGTGCCGCTCGACCCGCACACCATCGGGGACTACCTGCGCGCCCTCGAGCGCATCTGGGTAGTTGATGAGCAGCCCAGTTGGGGTCCCCACTTGCGCTCAAGGGATGTGGTGCGACGAGCAGCGGTTCGGCATTTCGTCGACCCCTCGCTCGCCGCGGCCGCGCTCGGAGCGGGGCCCGACAGGTTGCTGCGTGATCCTCGCACCCTAGGCCTGCTATTCGAGTCGCTCGTGGTGCGGGACCTCCGCATCTATGCGCAGCCACTCGACGGCGAAGTGCGGCACTACCGCGATAGTGCAGGCACGGAGGCCGACGCGGTCGTCCAGCTACCTGACGGCAGGTGGGCCTTGGTGGAGGTCAAGTTGTCCGCTGGCCAGGTCGATGCGGCCGCCGCTTCGCTGACCAAATTGGCGCACAAGATCGACACGTCCCGCGTGGGGGAGCCAAGTGCTCGCATCGTCATCACCGCAGGGGAGTATGCCTATACCCGAGAGGACGGCATTCACGTGGTGCCGTTGGCCTGCTTAGGCCCGTGACCGAGGTCGCATCACAACGCCGGGTCGAGCACCTGCCCCACGAACAGCGCCGCGCCAGTGTCGACGTCCCGGATCACGTAGAGGAACGGCCGCTCCGCGATGACCTGGAACACGGGCTCGGGCATTCCGGCCGCCTCGACCTCGATGCTCGTGACGGCGGCGGCCTCCGTGCCCTCCTCGTCCACGATCACCTTGGTCGCGTGGGTGGCCTTCGCGATCAAGAGCTGCTCGCCAATTCCGTCCAGGCCGACGGTGTCGAAGATGCCCTCGAGGCCGAGATCGTCCTCCATGATCCCTCCCAGGTCGAGCTTGGACCCGGCCTCGAAGCGCGGCACTTGCACCACGAACGGCTTCTCGCTCCACGCGCCGTCGAGCTCGTCCATCAGCTCGCTGCCCAGCCGCTCGCGCACCTCGGCGAAGGCGCCCTCGTCGGGCACGATGACCACCATCTCGAGGGTCTCCCCGGCATAGTCGAGCGTCGCGGCCACGTAGTCATCGCCCTCGGCGACCGCAGAGGCGGTGTCGGACGCGTGCATCATCCGCACGCTGTGCGCCCGGCCGTCGAGCGGAGTGAAGGGGTGGTTGAAGGTCATGTCCGGGTCGAGAGGCTCGCGCCACGCGGCCTTCATGTACAGGGCGTTGAGCAGCACCAGGCGCGACATGTCGTTGAAGGAGTCCTCGTGGAAGAGGTCCTGGATCAGCCCCTCGGTGCGGTCATCGATCCACGCATTCATGGTGTCCGCGGCCGCGCCGCCGTCGGTGCGCAGCGGCACCGACTCGGCTCCAGCGCCAAACCACGTCGCGAGCGTCTCCGTGTACTCGGGGCGCGGGCTGAAACTGGTGTCGGTATAGACCCGGTTGGCGATCGTCACCGTCGGCAGCGTGACGTCCTTGCCTGTCGAGGGCTCCTTCGCCTCGGTGCCCGGCTCGATCGACAGCGCCTGCTCGTACGCGTTGAACGCCGCAAGCCGCTCCTCGCCCTCGCCCGGAAAACCAAATGCGGCCTCGAGCGCATCGGCCACAGACCCACTCGCACCCGCATCGGCCATCCCGAAGGCGAGGCCTATCGAGACCGGCGAAACCACGGTGTTCTCGGTGTCGGTGGCGGCCGCGCGGAAGATGTCGTAGCCGATGTCATCGATGCCCCGTGCGAGGTCCGGCAGCAGGTCGGAGGAGGGTTCGGGGCGTTCGGAGGCCGCTGCGGTCATGCATCCAGCCAAAAGCACGGCACTGACACCGGCAGCGGCGGCGAGCCGCATCGATTGACTCATGCAGTCACGACGCTCGGCGCGCCCGCACCGTTGGGGGTCACCCCTGCGGTCGCACCAACCCGGCCTCGTAGGCCATCACCACGGCCTGCACGCGGTCGCGCGCCCCCAGCTTCGCGAGCACGTGCCCCACGTGCGTCTTCACGGTGGGCTCTGCCAGGTACAGCTCGGCGCAGATCTCCCCATTCGAGCGCCCGCGTGCCATCAGCATCAGCACCTCGCGCTCGCGGTCGGTGAGGTCGGGCAGGGTGCGCGGCTCCCCTGGGTCCGGGATGGCCGATGCGATGGTGGTCAGCAACCTGCGCGTCGAGGACGGCGCGATGACGGCATCGCCCGCGTGCACCGTGCGGATAGCGGCGAGCAGGTCCTCGGGAGGCGCGTCCTTGAGCAGGAACCCGCTCGCGCCCGCCTTGATGGCCGCCACCACGTACTCGTCGACGTCGAAAGTGGTGAGGATGATCACGCGGGTGGGGAGCGCATCGGCGATGGCGCGGCACGCTTCGATGCCGTCCATGCCGGGCATGCGCACGTCCATCAGCACCACGTCGGCGGGAGGGTGGAGCGAGGTCAGCACCGCCACCGCCTGGGCGCCGTCGCCGGCCTCGGCCACCACTTCCAGATCGGCCTGCGAGTTCACCACCATGCGGAAACCCGCACGGATGAGCTGCTGGTCGTCGACCAGCGCGACGCGGATGGTCATCCGAGCTCCGGGTGCGCCGCCCCTGGGGTGACGGGCGGCAACGCTGACCACGGGAAGGTGATCCATTGATCGGTGCGCTTCCACACGTAGTCGGGGTCGATGACGGAGCGCGACTTCGCGTACAGCACGGCGGTGCGGACCTCCCCCGCGTGCTGCTCCATCAGCGCCTTGACCAGCGCGAGGGTCTCGCCCGTATCCGCGACATCGTCCGCGATCAGCACGCGCAGGCCGGCCATCGCGTCGGTGTCCAGGAGTGGTGGCAGCAGCACCGGTGCGGGGAGGCGCTCGTCCATGCCGGTGTAAAACTCGACGTTGAGCGTCCCCACGCCCTTAGTGCCGAGCGCGTAGGCGAGCGCGCCGCCCACGGGCAGCCCGCCGCGCGCGACCGCCACCACCACCTCCGGCACGAACCCCGAATCCACCACCATGTGCGCAATCTGACGCGAGGCGTCTCCAAAGCCCTGCCAGGTGAGGATCTCGCGATCAGGAGTTTCATTCATAGCGGTCAGTATGCCCGGGGCTTCGGGTCAGTCGTCGGTCCCAAGGTCCCCGCCAGTGGCAGGGCCGGGCCCGCCGCGCGGTGCGAGCGGCAACCGCGCGCGCACCAGGAACCCGCCGCCCGCACGTGGGCCTGCGGTGAGCGCGCCACCAAAGACGCCTACCCGCTCGCGCATACCCGCGATCCCTAGCCCGTTGCCGTCGCGCCGGGCCGCCGCACCCCGGCCGTCGTCGCCTACCGCGACCACCGCCGCATCGGCCTCCCAGGTGAGCTGGACGTAGACGCTGGGGTTTGGGCCCGCGTGCTTGCGGACGTTCGTGAGCGCCTCTTGAACGATCCGGTACATCGCGAGTCCCGCCCCGATGGGCAGCGGCCGCGGCGTGCCCGTGGTCACGTAGCTGACGTCGAGCCCGCCCTCCCGGGTCGAGGCGACCAACGTGGGGATGTCCGCGAGGCTCGGCTGGGGCCCGAGCGCCACCGTGGAGTCGGTGTCGCGCAGCAGGCCCAGCATCGCGCGCATCTCCGCGAGCGCGGATCGGCCCACCTCCGCGATGGTCTCGAGCGCGCGGTGCGCGACCGCCGGGTCCTGCGCACCGGCGAACCGCCCACCGTCGGCCTGCGCGACCACCACGGACAGCGTGTGCGCCACCACGTCGTGCATCTCGCGCGCGATCCGGGCACGCTCATCCGCGGCGGCGAGCGCCCGCTCGGCCTCGGTGTCCCGGCTGAGCTCAGCCTCGAGAGCGCCAATGCGCAGCTGGGCTGCGCGCAGGCGTCGCCACAGCACCGTCGCGAGGACGGCGAGGCCGATCGCAATCACGAGTAGCAGCCACTCCATAGCGCTCACCCTAGGCCGCGGTGCCGCCTGGCCGTGGTACCTACCCGGCCCGCGCATCGGCCGCCCTTTCACTACGAACCACTTTCCCGACGGCACGCCGCGGCCATAGCGCCGTGGCCGGCCGTCTTCGGGGTGTCGCACCTCAAAGTGGTTCGCAGTTCAAGGGCGGAGCGCCGATGCGCGGGCATGGTCAGCGCGCCCGCCGGTAGTCTGTGCGCATACGCCCGGCCGCCTCACAGCAGCGTTCATCTCAGCACCAAGGGATCTCATGACCGACGCCCCCGTCCGCCAGACTGATCACGCCCTGGACACCGTGGAGCAGGCCTCCGCGAACCCCGACCAGGAGATGCCGTACGCGGCGCTCGGCCTCAAGCCGGACGAGTACGCGCAGATTGTCTCTTTGTTGGGCCGCCGTCCCACGGCCGCGGAACTCGCGATGTACTCCGTGATGTGGTCCGAGCACTGCAGCTACAAGTCCTCCAAGATCCACCTCAAGCAGTTCGGCGAGAAGACCACCGAGGCGATGAAGGAACGCCTCATGGTCGGCATGGGCGAGAACGCCGGCGTGGTGGACATCGGCGACGGCTGGGCCGTGACGTTTAAGGTCGAGTCCCACAATCACCCCTCGTACGTCGAGC
>JBKBNW010000011.1:0-24767 GCA_046295115.1 Demequina sp. | reverse complement strand
GCATCCTGTACACGTCGCTGTACCCGCTGGACTGGGAGCTGACGTGGCTGTTCTGGGCGATCGCCATTACGTCGATGGTGCTCGGCACCGTGGTGGCACTCGCGCAGTACGACATCAAGCGCATGTTCGCGTACTCGTGGATCGCACACGCGGGGTTCATCATGGTCGCGTTCTCCGGCTTCAATGCGGAGGCGTTGAGCGCGCTGCCGTTCTACGTGCTGACGTACGGATTGGCCTCCATCGGTGGGTTCGCCGTCGTGACTCAGGTCCGCGAGCGCACGGCCGAGGGCACCGTCGCCGGCGAGGCCGTGCGCCTGGGCCAGTGGGCGGGGCTGGGCAAGCGCTCCCCGTTCCTGGCCGGAGCGATGGCGCTGTTCCTGCTGTCCCTCGCCGGTATCCCGCTGACTGCGGGCTTCGTGGGCAAGTTCCTCGCCTTCTCGGTGGCGGTGGGCGCGGGGGAGTGGCCGTTGGTGCTGATTGCCGTGATTGCCTCGGCCGTCGCCGCGTTCTTCTATGTGCGGCTGATCGTGTTGATGTTCTTCACGGCCGTCCCCGAGGGCAGTGAAGACTCCATCGCGATCGACTCCTCGCCTCTGACCCGCGCCGTGATCTGGGTGACGGCAGCGAGCGTGATTCTGCTGGGTATTCTGCCCAACGTCGTCCTCGGCGTGTTCGAGGACGCCGCCGTGCTGCTGGTCTCGCTGGGGGCGTGAGCTCATGGCTCTGCCGTTAGGCTCCGCGGCGCTCGAGGCCGCGCTCACCCCGCGGCTCGCGATCGTCGAGGAGCGGCTGCGCGATGCCGTCGCCCAGTCCGACCGTCTTGCGCATGCGACCTCGCGCCACCTCGTGGACGCGGGCGGCAAGCGCCTGCGGCCCATGCTCGCGCTGCTGACGGCGCAACTCGGTGACGGCGCGCGCCCCGAGGTGCTGGACGCGGCCGTTGTCGTGGAGCTCACGCACCTCGCGACGCTGTATCACGACGACGTCATGGACTCCGCCCCCACGCGACGCGGCGCGCCCGCGGCGCACGAGGTGTGGGGCAACTCGGTCGCGATCCTCACGGGCGACCTGCTGTTCGCGCGCGCCTCCCGCGTCGTGGCAGGGTTGGGCCCGGAGGCCGTGCGTATTCAGGCCGAGACCTTCGAGCGACTGTGCCTTGGCCAGCTCCACGAGACCGTGGGGCCCGACGAGGGCGAGGACCCTGCCGAGCACTACCTGCAGGTGCTGGCCGACAAGACGGGTTCACTGATCGCGACCTCGGCGATGTTCGGCGCCAAGTTCGCCGGCTGCGACGTACGTACTGTGGAGGCCGTCACGCGTTACGGCGAACTCGCGGGCGTCGCATTCCAGCTCGCGGACGACGTCATCGACGTGCGCTCGGACGCCGAGACTACGGGCAAGACCCCTGGCACGGACCTGCGGGAGGGCGTGCCGACCATGCCCGTGCTGCTGCTGCGCCAGCGCGTGGCCGAGGGTAACGGCACCGCGGCAGACGAGGACCTGCTCGCGGCGATCGATGGCGACCTCAGTGGCGACGATGCGCTCGCACAGGTGGTCTCCGCGCTGCGGGGGCATCGGGTCGTGGAGCAGACCAGCGACTTGGCCCACGAGTGGGCCGCCCGGGCGAAGGACGCCGTCGACTGCCTCCCGGAGGGGGATGTGCGCGATGCGCTGCTGACCTTCGCGGACGCCCTGGTCGCGCGCGCGGCCTGACCCCCGCATCGGCCGCCCGAACGGTCCGCCTGAGGCCCTCGGCTCCCGCCGCCCGCAGAGTTGGTTCACACTGTCGGCGGAGGGGACCGCGGGTCGCGCTAGACCGGCTCCGCGGGGTGAATCCGCGCGTCGCGACGACCCGGCCGCGCGCGCCAACCGTCCACGGTGAGCACCACCAGCGCGACCCACACGAGGATGAACCCGACCCACCGGCTCCCCGGCATCGGCTCTCCGAAGTGCCACACCGCGAGGACGAACATCAGCGTGGGCGCGATGTACTGGAGCAGGCCGGTCACGTACAGCGGCAGGCGCCGGGCGCCGGCGGCAAACAGCAGCAGCGCCCCGGCCGTGAAGGCGCCGGTGGACCACATCAGCACGTCGTGCCCTAGCCCGAGCCCTGCCTCGCCGCGCGCCAGGAACGTCGCCTGGCCCGACTGGTGGATCCACACCAGTGCGGCAGCGGCGGCGGGCACGAGCACGGCGGTCTCGACCGTCAGCCCGGTGACTGCGTCGACGGCGCCGCCCACTCGCTTCTTGAGCAGCCCGTACAGCCCGAAGGACGTGGCCAGTACCAGCGCGATCCACGGGAACTCGCCCAGTCCGAATCCAATCACGAGCACCGCGACCACCGCGATGCCGATCGCCACCAGTTGCAGCCTCCGCAGTCGTTCACCGAGGAACACCACGCCGAGCGCGACGGTGAAGAGCGGGTTGATGTAGTAGCCGAGGGCCGCCGAGTTCACGTGGTCCGTCACCACGGCGTACACGTAGATGAGCCAGTTGATTGCGATGAACACGGCGGCGGCGCACAGGGAGAGCAGCGTGTGGCGGTCGGTGACGGCGGCGCGCAACCGCGACCAAGACCGCGTGAGGGCGACGATCGCGGCGCACAGCAACAACGACCACACGGCCCGATGTGCGGTGATTTCGACCGCGCCCGCGGGCTTGAGCGCGTTCATGAGTAGCGGGAAGGTTCCCCAGATCAGGTACGCGCCGGCGCCGTAGGCGAGCCCCGGTCGGCTGAGGGATTCGTTCACCACGCGATTGTGCCATCGCACGCGCGCTCCGACGGCCGATGCGGGGCGCACCCGCGCGCGGACCGCGTCTCGCGGCACCACGACCGCGCAGCCGCCACCAGCCTTGGCCTGCCAGGAGTGTTTAGGTCAGCGTGCGCCTCATCAGCACGCGCGGCTTACCCCCGCCCTTCGACGTGGTGTCCGATGCCTTCGAAAAGCCGTGCCGCTCGAACAGCGATACGGTTCCCACGTACGCGGAGGCCACGTCGATCCGAGCGCCGCCAGTGTCCGCGGGGTAGCCCTCGATGATTGTCGCGCCCCGAGAGTGCGCGTAGTCGACGGCGCCGTCGAGCAGCACTCCTGCAAGGCCCTGACGGCGGTGGCCCGCGCGCACGACAAAGCACACCACCGACCACACCGGCTCGTTGTCGAGGAGTGGGATGACTCGCGACCGCACCAGCCGGTGGTACGCCGACCGCGGGGATACCGAGCACCACCCCACGACCTGGCCGTCGCGATACGCCAGGACGCCCGGCGCGATGTCCTCCGAGCACAACTGGCGGAGAGTGTCGGCGCGAGCGCGGGGCGGCTGGTCCTTGATGCGAGGGTCGCCGGCGCTGAGGCGCACCGCCAGACACCAGCACGCGGGGGTGTCGAGGCTCGTGGGCCCCAACACCGCGCGGACGTCCTCCCAGCGATCTGCCGTGGCAGGTCGCACCACAAAGGTCGGCTCGTCGTCGGTCATGATTGCACCCTATGACGGGGCGCCGACACCCTGCCGTGGGTCACCTCACTCGAGCGCCGCGATCCAGGCGAGTAGCGCCGCCCGGGAGTTGCCATTGTCGATCACCTCGTCGGGCAGGTCGATCGCGGCGTCCCATGCGATGGAGGCCTCTGCGGGTCCGATGAGTGCGTAGTACATCAGCAGCAAGTCGCCAAACAGCACCTCATACCCGTCGGGCGCGGCGGCGGACAGAGAACGCAGCACGGTCGCGCTGGCCCCTTCATCCTCCGGCGCAAGGTGGCGCTGGATGGGAGCCATGGGAATGAGTTGGATGCCGAGCATCGCGCTCGGCTCGGCGCTGAACCACGTGGCGTGCTCGCGCTTTCCGCCCCACACCAGCGACACGATCTCGTGCTGGTATTCCTCGAAGCCCTCGAGGTCGGGGCGTAGCCACCGGCTCACCGCCGCATCCGCCTCAGCAGAGAGCATCCACTGCGCCGTCTGCGTCAATGCGTCGTCCCCGCGAGCCTGAGCCCAGGCGGCGACGCCGTTCCAGGCCAGCACCGCCTCGGAGGTGGACTCCTGGTCATTGCCGTCGCCGTGCGGCGCGAACCCGCCGGCCCATGAGTGGCCTGCGTAAGGGTCGAAGGCGCGCAGTGTCGGGAAGTGATCACTGCCGGCCGGGCTGGCGATATCTGCCGCCACGAGGTCGAACACGGGAGCGAGGGCCTCCTCGAGACCGGGATCGCGCTGCAGTACGACCGCTGCGGCGTTCAACAGGTACCCGTAGTGGAAGTGATGGTCGTTGAAGAGGTCCGAACCGAATGCTGCCTCGAGACCCACCACGCCGCGTAGCTCCTCGTCGTACTCGAAGCAACGAGCTGACCGCATGGTGCATCCGTTCGGGTCCGCCCATACCCTCAGTTCCTCCGCCAGCTCACCCGCGAACTGGTCCGCGAGCGCGGTCTCGCCGAGAGCATCCGCGATGCTCACCAGCCTCGCGTGCCGGTGCAGAATCTTTCCCCCAAAGTACGTGTCTGCGAGGAATGCCGGCTGCGCCGACGCCTCCTGTTCGAGGGCGGCGACGATCTCCGAGCGCCGGTCGGGCGCGATGGTGCTCAGGTCGAGTCTGAGCGACGGTTCGATGGCGGGCACGGACCATGCGATCGAGGAGGCGGAGCACGCCAGCAGGTCGCCGTTCACCGACGGGTACGAGCCCAAGTCGCACCCCAGCTCACCTGCGCGGTCTTTTGGGACTGCGACGAGGGTCGGCTCGCCCTCGGGCGCATACGTGAGTGACGTCGTCGCCTCGCCGCCCTCGAGTCGGTAGCCCACCTCGACTTCGCCGACGGCGGGGCCGATCGCGGCGGCGGTGTCCTCGAACTCGCCGTCGTCGGGGACCGCAAACATCTGCACGGACCCCCCGGCCGCCACCGTGATCGTCGATCCTTCCACGGTGGCTCCCTCGGTCGCGATTCCGTAGGTCCGTTCGCCGACCACGAGGGCCCACAGCTGATCCCCACGGCTCGTCGGTGCGGGCGCCACGGTGAGAGTCACGGGCTGCTCGGCGGAGATGCTCACGACGGGAGAGCCGGCGGCGAGGGTGACATCGGCGGCACCGTACGCGAGCGTCACGCTCACGGGCCCTGCTGCGGTGGCGGTGGGCAGCCCCGTCGCCCCCTCGACCGTGACATTGACGTCACTGGAGGCGGGACTGATGATGACGTTCCCGTCCACACTCACCCCCACGTGAGGCACGCCCCACGCGAACCCGGCGTCCGTCGAGACGAATGACAGCGGGCTGGCGAACGCCGGGTAGGGCTGGTTGCCGAACACGAGGCCGGAGTACCAACGGTTGGTGGGGGGGATCACGCCCGCGGCCACGCGCGCGGTCGCCCCTGAGCCGCTGGCGCGGGTGGGCAGCATCGAGGGATCCAGCCGTTGCGGCGCAGCGACGACATCGCTCGACGGGACGGCCATGACCTCTTCTTCGGGCACTGCGCTAGCGGTGCTGCCAGGGCCCCTGGTGCTGCCCGCGCTGCCAGTGCTGCCGATGCTGCCGTCGCCGTCGGCGTCACAGCCCGCCAGGGTCACCATCGCCGCGGCGCACACGAACGCCGCCCATCTGTGTCGAGTCATGTCACAGCCCGATTCGTTCGAGGAAGTCCTCCGCTGAGTCTCGCAGACCGGCCAAGGGACCGTCGTCCCGAAGCTCTACTTTCACGTTGACGGGCGTGCCCGGCGCGGTCAGGCCGACGGGCTCTCGATCAATCATGTCCGGCGATTCGACTCGCACAAACGCTCGCGCGGCGCCCTCCTCGGTGGCGACCTCCACCCGATCGACGGTGCCCGCAATGGTGGAGCGGTCCGGCAGGCGCAACTCGACGGGAGCGCCGACCTGGAGTCGGTCGAAGTCGCGAGGCGTGAGCAAGAAGTCAGCCCTGACGTGCAGCGAGCCCTGCTCGAACAGGTGTGCCACGACGCCGCCGGCGGGCACGTAGCCGCCCACGCCGGTCGGTACGTCGGCGATAGTGCCCGACGCACTCGCGGTCACGGTCCACAGCGGGCTGAGTTCCTCCTCCGGGCGCTGTCCCTCCTGGGCGTCGAGCGCCACCGCGCTTGACGCCGATGTTGACGACGGGGGCTCGGCGCCGTCGGCTGCGGCTTCGTTGGAGGCGGCGAGCGCTGCGGCTGCGGCCCTCGCCTCGAGGTCGAGTTGACGCTGGAGGCTGTCGATGGTGAACAGCGCATCGCCCGCTTCTACATGGTCGCCCTCCTCCACGAACTGCTCGACGATCTTGCCCCCGTAGTCCGTGCCGACGGGCAAGGTCTGGGCCGTGATGGCGGCGCTCGCGGACGTCGCGTTTGACTCGCGTTCGGTGTAGACGTACGTGAGGGCGGCGACGATCACCAGCACGCCGAGCACGCCAAAGACCAACTTGAAACGGGTCGCCCAGGTCATGACGACTCCTTGTCCAACGCTGCGGACCGGAGTCCGCCGACGGGTGTCAGCACCCGTGGCGAGGGGCGAGCGACGACCGTACGGCGCGTGTGGACCACGGGTGCGGGTGCAGGGGCGGGTGGCACCTGTCCACGGCTCTCGCGGGCGGCCGCCACGATAAAGGTCGCGAGGATGATGGTGTTGGTGACGTTCCACGCGGTGGCCAGTGACAGGGCTCCGTTGCCGGCGTCTCGCGTGATGCCCACGAGTGACGTGAGCGCGAGGAACAGGAAGAACAGCACCTGAGGGACGATGAAATTGAACGGCGAACTGCCCTTGGCGGTCCCCGTCGCCTGCCACCCGACATCCTTGCCACGCAGCGCGTTGCCGAGCGCCTTCACATAGATGGGGAACGACACTGCGGCGAGCGTCAGCGTCTCCCACCGGAAGGAACCGAGCGTGTACCAGGCGAACAGGATCTGCAGCGCGTAGAAGCCGGCGTAATACAGCAGCCAGGTCAGCACCGAGGTCTCGATGGTCATCGGCCGCAAGTCGAAGAAGATCTCCATCGGCGGCAGCATGAGCAAGATCAGCGGGCATATCCCGGTGAGGTAGAACGTGGCTGTCACGAGGTACTGCACCCGCTGCTCCGGCGTCAAGGTCACGTCCCGCCGCAGCGGGTTCCGGGTGAGGAGGATCTCGAACCCTCCCGTGGCCCAGCGCAGCTGCTGCTTCGAATACGCCTCGACGGTCTCTGGAGCCTCGCCGACGGCCAACACGTCTGAGATGAACACTGACTTCCAGCCGGCCTCGTGCATCCTCATCGAGGTCCACACGTCCTCGGACTTCGAGTCGGTGCAGATGCCGCCCACGTCCTCCACGGCCGCACGTCGAAAGAGCACGTTGGTGCCCACGCAGAACGCGGCGTTGAAGCGGTTCCTGCCGGGCTGGATGAACCGGTAGAAGACAGCCTGCATGTAGCCGGCACCACGGGCGATGGTGGTGCGCAGGTTGTTGTAGCACTGGGGGGTCTGGACAAACGCGAGCCGTGGGTCGTGGAAGAAGGGGAGGGTCTCTTCCAGGAACGCGGGCCTGGGCACGAAGTCCGCGTCGAAGACCGCGAAGAACTCGCCCTTGGCGAGGGTGAGCGCGTGGTTGATGTTGCCCGCCTTCGCGCCGCCCGAGGTGAGGCGGCGCACGTAGCGTGCCCCTTCTTGCGCCGCGATGCGTTGCACGGCGTCGCTGTGGCCGTCATCTAGCACCCACGTCACGTGACGCACGCGCATATCGATGGCCGCGCGCACCGTGCGGCGAATCACCTCGGGTTCCTCGCCGTAGGTGGTGATGAAGACGTCGACCCCGACCGGCAGGCCGTGAAGATGTGGCTCCCATAGCTGTGGCGGCCGGCCCTTGGCCGCAATACTCCTGGGGTGCAGGCCGTCCTTCGCGTGGAAGTAGGCGAAGTCGCGGGGATTGTGCCCGCCGGAGAGGATGGTCCACATTCCAAAGAAGGCCTGCGCGACGAGCACCGATTCGGCGACGATCACCATGACGTACGGCAGCAGGTCGCCGCGGTGGTCGGGGTCCAGGAGGAACCCCGCGTAGAGCAGAGTGCCGAGTGCTGCCACGCCGACGGTGAGGAACATGATGGGGCTGGGGGCGGTGCCGGTTTCTTGCACCGGCAGGGAAGCCTTGGTGTGGTCACGGGCGATTCCGGGTGCGGTCAAGTCTCGCTCCAGATGCGGGCAGGTCGCAGCCGTGCTGCGGCGCGGGAGAAGTCGTGGGCGACGTCGCCGTGGGCCGGCTCAATTGGGCCGGTGCGGGGAAGACGGTCCGACATCAGCGGCGGTGGCGCGATAGGCGCCCTGAGGTGCGATGAAGTGCAGTGAGGACCGTGCCCTCATGACCATCGTCGGGCCGCGCGCGTGCGAAGTCCAGCGTCTTGTGTAAACCCTGGGTGACGTTTATGTGACATTTGTCACCCTGGCGTGTCGCCGGGGGCGACGTCAGTGAGGCAGACCCGAATCGACGAGGCCGCGGCTGACGCGCAGCCGATGCTGGACCCGCGCGAATACCAGGCGGTCCACCAGTAGCGTGAAGGCGAGCACGATGAGGATGGTCGCCATCATCTCGGTGAGGTCGCCGGTTTGGCGAGAACGGTCGATGACGTCGCCGATGCCGGTGCCCGACAGCGCGCCAGAGAAAATCTCGCCGGCCACCAGCGACCTGAACGCGATTGACCACCCTAGTTCGAGACCCGTCATGATGCCAGGAAGCGCGGCCGGGAGCACCACGTGGCGAAGCAGGGTGCCCTTTTCCGCGCCGAACGTGCGGCCCGCGCGGATCAACAGCGGCGGCACTGTTTTCACGGCCGAGCGGGTCCCCAACATGATTGCGGGCATAGCGCCGATGCTGACGACGGCCGCGAGTGACCACGGGGTGGTGCCCAGCACGATCGCGGCGACGGGGATCCACATCGACGTCGGCATGCCCTGCAAGGCAGCGAGGTATGGCGACAGCCCGCGATCCAGCCAGGTGTTCGCGCCCATCAGCAGGCCGAGGGCGACGCCGCCGATGGCGGCGACGATGAAACAGGCCCCCATGAACAGCGTGACGCGCCCGAAGATCGAGGCGAGCTGGCCGTCGCCGGCCATGCGCGACAACTCTGCCGCCGTGGCCGCGGGGGTGGGCAGCGCGTCCGCGAACACGGAGAGGAGTGCCCACCCCACGACGAGGATGATTCCGGTGACGACGATGGGGGTGGCGCGTCGCCACCATGGCGCGCTGTCTCGGACGTCGATGGCGGTGCCGTCCCGGGAGGGGACGCTAGATGTTGACATACGAGTCTCCGCCCTCGCGGGGAGCCGAGATCCCCAGCTGATCCGCGGCGTCGAGCAGGCGTCGCACGGTGGCAGACAGCGCGACCACGCGCTCGGACTCCACCACGCGTGGGCGGTGAAGCGTGATGGGGACGTCTCCGATGATCCGGCCGGGCCCCGACGACAGCACGATGACGCGGTCCCCGAGCGCCACCGCCTCGCGCACGTTGTGGGTGACGAACACGATCGTCACTCCCGTCTCCGCCCACAGCTCCTGGAGTTCGACGTGCAGGCGGTCGCGCGAGGGCGCGTCGAGGGCGCTGAAGGGTTCGTCCATGAGTAGGACCTGAGGACGCATCGCGAAAGCGCGGGCCAGCGCCGCGCGCTGGCGCATCCCTCCGGAGAGCTGATGCGGGTGCAGGGCGGCTGCATCGGTGAGGCCCACCTTGCTCAACCACAGCGCGACCGTCTCGTCGCGTTCGCTCGCTGGCACGCCGGCGTTCTTGAGGCCGAAGGCGACGTTGTCTTTGACGGACAACCAGGGGAACAGTGCGTGCTCTTGAAAGACCATCACGCGGTCTGGGCCGGGTCCGCGCACGGTGCTGCCCGCGACGCTGACGTCGCCCCGGGCGGGCCTGGTGTGCCCCGCGAGCAGGTCGAGCATGGTCGACTTTCCGCAGCCGGAGGGGCCTACGAGGCATACGAACTCACCGGCTGCGACCTCGAGGTCGACACCGTCGAGCGCGAGGCGGCCGCCGCCCGATCCTGTGAAGGCTTGCGAGACGCCTCGCAGCGAGACCGGTGCGCTCACTAGATCGTCACGTACGCGTCGACGCCAGTGCCGGGCGCGGACGCCCGCGCGGTGCCCGCGCCAATGGTGTTGCCGTCCTGAGGATCGATCACGCAGAACGCGCCCGTGCGGCGGTGACGGCCATAGTCCTCGACCGCCAGCGGCTGCGCGAGCTGGAACTGCACCACACCGATGTCGTTCAGCAGCAGTTCGTGTCCCCTGGCGATCGAGGAGTCGAGAGTCCCGCCCGGCAGGGAAATGTCGAGAATCCCGTCGATCGCGGTCACCATGGCCTGTACTCGCGCCGACCCGTGTTGAATCAGCACGCGGTCGCGCACCCGCAGCGGCCGGTCTGTCAGCCAGGCGACGTGCGCGTGGAACGCGCGCTCGGGCGCAACCGCATCGGCCGCGCTCGACAACAGGTCGCCGCGCGAGACGTCGACGTCGTCAGCGAGCCTGATCGAGACCGACAGGCCCGTGTGGGCCTCGACGAGCGGGCCGTCGGCAGTGTCGATCCCCGCCACGGTGGTGCGGCGCCCCGACGGCTGCACCACGACGTCGTCCCCCACGCGCACGGTGCCTTCCGCAACCTGGCCCGCGTAGCCGCGATACTCGCGGTACTCGGGGGAGACCGCCGCGTCCTGTGGTCGCAACACCCACTGCACCGGCATTCGCCAGCCGGTCTCGGTGGCGCGGGCCTGCTCGGCGGTCGGGTGAGCGATTCCGCGGCGATGGGCGGCTGCGAAGTCGTCGGCGCCTTGGTCGATGCTCGGCACCGTCTCGAGCACCTCAAGCACGGTGGGCCCGTCGTACCAGGGGGTCTGCTCGGAACGCACAGCGACGTTGTCGCCCTTGAGCGCGCTCACCGGCACGGCCACCACGTTGGTGAGCCCGAGCGACTCGGCGTGGGTCTGCACGTGCTGCGAGATCGACCGGTAGGGCCCCTGCGCGTAGTCCAGCAGGTCGATCTTGTTGACCGCGACGATGACGTGGGGGACCCGCAGCAGCGCCGCCACCGCGAGGTGGCGCTTGGTCTGCTCCACCACTCCGTAGCGGGCGTCGATCAAGACCACCAGCGCATCGGCCGTCGAGGCGCCCGTGACGGTGTTGCGCGTGTACTGCACGTGTCCCGGGCAGTCCGCGAGGATGAAGGTGCGCTTGGGCGTGGAGAAGTAGCGGTAGGCGACGTCGATCGTGATGCCCTGTTCGCGTTCGGCGCGCAGCCCGTCGGTGAGCAGTGCGAGGTCGACCTCCTCGCCGCCGCGCTCCTTGGACACGCGCTCGACTGCCTCATACGCGTCGGCAAGGATCGACTTGGTGTCGTGCAGCAGGCGACCCACCAGCGTTGACTTGCCGTCGTCGACGGAGCCAGCGGTGGCGAAGCGGAGCAGGGAGGTGCGGCGGGCGTCGGGGGCGTAGGCAGCGACCTCGGCCGTGTCGGGGGCGGTCATCAGAAGTAGCCTTCCTTCTTGCGGTCTTCCATGGCCGCCTCCGAGAGGCGGTCGTCGGCGCGGGTCGCGCCCCGCTCAGTGATGCGTGTCGCGGCGACCTCGGCGATGACCTCGGCGATCGTCGAGGCGTTCGACTCCACTGCGCCGGTGCACGACGCGTCGCCCACCGTGCGGTATCGCACGGAGCGAGGCTCGGGGGAGTCAGACTCGCGCACTCGCACGCTAGCGTGCGGCGTGAGCCACATTCCGTCGCGCGTGAACACCTCGCGGTCGTGGGCAAAGTACAAACTGGGCAGGTCGAGCTGCTCGCGCTCGATGTAGCGCCACACGTCCAGCTCGGTCCAGTTCGACAACGGGAACACGCGCACGTGCTGACCGGGCAGGTGCTGGGGGTTGTACAGGTTCCACAGCTCGGGGCGCTGGTTGCGCGGGTCCCACTGGCCGAACTCGTCGCGCAGTGACACCACTCTTTCTTTGGCGCGCGCCTTCTCCTCGTCGCGCCGCGCGCCGCCAAAGACCACGTCGTAACCGTGATTCGCGATGGCGTCGAGCAGCGGCACCGTCTGCAGCGGGTTGCGCGTGCCGTCCGGCCGCTCGCGCAGCCGCCCGTCGTCGATGTAGTCCTGGACCTTCGCGACCTGCAGCCGCAACCCCAGCCGCTCGACGGTGCGGTCACGGAACTCGATGACCTCGTCGAAGTTGTGCCCCGTGTCGACGTGCAACAGCTCGAACGGCACCCGCCCGGGCCAGAAGGCCTTGGTCGCGAGGTGCAGCACCACCACCGAGTCCTTGCCGCCGCTGAACAGCAGCACGGGCTTGCGGGCGGTGCCCACGGCCTCCCGGATGATGTGAATGCCCTCGGATTCGAGGGCATCAAGGGTCGTCAGAGTCGTCGTCACGTGATCCTCGCTCATGTGTGAATGCCGCATTCGGTCTTGCCCTGGCCGGACCACCGGCCTGCACGCGGGTCCTCGCCCGGAGCCACCTTGCGCGTGCATGGCGCGCAGCCGATGCTGGGGTAGCCCTGGGTGGTGAGGGGGTGGCGGGGCAGTCCGTGGTCGGCTTGGTAGCGTTCCACGTCGCCGTCGTCCCAGCGCGCGAGCGGGTTGACCTTGACCAGGGAGTGCTTCGCGTCCCAGCTCACTACCGGCATCTCGGATCGCGTCACGGCGTCGATCCGACGCGCGCCGGTGACCCACGCCTGGTAGCCCGCGAGCGCACGCGCGAGCGGGTCGACCTTGCGCATGAAGCAGCACAGGTTCGGGTCCCGCGCGAACAGGTCCTTGCCGTACTTCGCGTCCTGTTCGGGGACCGTGAGGTTGGGCAGCACGTCGACGACGGTAATGGGGAACTCGCGCGCGGCCCGGTCGCGGGTGTCCAACGTCTCCTGGAAGTGGTAACCGGTCTCGAGGAACAGCACGTCCACGCCGGTCAGACGCGTCCCGAACATGTGCGGCAGAATCGTGTCCTGCATCGACGACGCCACGCCGAGCCCCTTGCCGAAGGTCGCGACGGCCCAGTCAGCGATGTGGGTGGCCGAGGCGTTCTCGAGGCGGGAGGCGACCGCCGCGCACGTCTCGGCGTTCCACTCACGCGGATTGAGGGCGGTGAGCGCCGCTGCGCCAACCAACGAGGGGATGCTCACTTGATGAGCTCCTCTTCCGCACGGAACGCCCAGTCCGCGAACGTCTCGTCGGGGCCCTTGCGGTCGGCGAGGTAGTGGGTCGTGACGCGGTGAACATAGTCGGGCATGCCAGTCTGCGTCACCTTGTGTCCGCGGATCTTGCGCCCGAAGTCGTTGTCGTCGCCGCGGCCCAGCCGGCCTCCCAGGTGCACCTGGAAGCCCGGGACCTGTTCGCCCGACTCCTCGTCGAGCACGAGCTGGCCCTTGAAGCCGATGTCCGCGATCTGTACGCGGGCGCACGAGTTCGGGCAGCCATTGACATGCACAGTGATGGGGTTGTCCAGGGTGGGGAACTGCTGATCGAGCACCTTCACGACTTCGCGCGCCGTGGCCTTGGTCTCGACGATCGCGAGCTTGCAGTACTCGATGCCGGTGCACGCGATGACGTTGCGGTGGAACTCGCCGGGGTCAGAGTCCAGCTCGAGAGCACGCAGGCCGTTGACCACGTCGCTGACCTTGCCCTGCTCGATGTCGAGCACCAGGATCTTCTGCAGCGGGGTGAGGCGGATCCGGTCCGAGCCAACCCGCTCCGCGACGTCAGCGATGCTCTGCAACTTGGTGCCCGACACGCGGCCCGCGACCGGTGCGACGCCCACGTACCAGCGCCCGTCCGCCTGCTCGTGGATGCCAACGTGGTCGCCGCGCTCGCCGGGGGAGCCGAGCTGCGGCGCGGGGCCCTTGGGCAGTTCGTAGCCCAGGTAGTCGTCCTGCAGCACCTGGAGAAACTTCTCCGCCCCCCATGCCTTGACGAGGAACTTGAGGCGGGCGCGGGTGCGCAGGCGGCGGTAGCCGTGGTCGCGGAAGATGCTGACCACGCCCTTCCACACCTCGTGGGCGATCTCGGGCTTGACGAACACCCCGAGCCGCACCCCGAGGAAGGGGTTGACTGATAGCCCGCCGCCGACCCACAGGTCGTAGCCGACACCAAGCTCCGGGTGCTCGACCGCACAGAACGCGACGTCCTGGACCTCGTGCAGGATGTCGGGAACCGGCTGGCCGGTGAAGGCGGTCTTGAACTTGCGCGGCAGGTTGGAGAACTCGGGGTCGCCGATGTAGCGGTTCTTGATCTCGTCGATCTGTGGCGTGGGGTCGATCAGCTCGTCCTTCGCGACACCCGCGACAGGGGAGCCAAGGATCACGCGCGGGACGTCGCCGCACGCCTCGGTGACCAGTAGCCCCACCTCCTCGACCCGGCGGAAGATCTCGGGCACATCCTCGATGCGGATCCAGTGCAGTTGGATGTTCTGGCGGTCGGAGACGTCGGCGGTGTCGCGGCCGAACTCCTCGGAGATGCGCCCGATCTCGCGCGCCTGCGCCACGGACAACTGGCCGCCATCGGAGCGGATCCGGAGCATGAAGTACTCGTCGTCGAGCTGGTGGGGCTCGAGAATGGCGGTCTTGCCACCGTCGATGCCTTGGCGGCGCTGGGTGTACAGCCCCCACCAGCGGAACCGGCCGCGCAGGTCGCCCGGCGGAATCGACCAGAAGCCCCACTTCGAGTACATCGACTCGATGCGCTCGCGCACCCGTAGCGGGTCGCCGGTCGACTTCATCTCCTCGTTCGGGTTCAACGGGGTGCGGTCACCCGCCGCCCATTGGCCGTCCTTCGAGGCGGTGTTCTTGCGCTGAGAGGCCTCGCGGGTGCGCATCATGCGCGCCTCCTCGCGGTGGCGCCGGCGCTCGTCCGCCTCAGCGATCTGGGCGGGGGTGCGTGCGGATGCGCTGGTGGCGTCGGCGTCGGTCACCGAGACTCCTCGACTCGTCGTGTTCTGGGAGCGAGGCCGTGCGAGCGCGTCTGGTTCGCGCTCGTATGGCCGAGCGCCCAGGGCTACAGGGGGGATGTATCCGTGGGCTCAGGCCTCGGGACACATGGCACAACGGACACAGCGGCACATCATGGGCGCGCAGGAGTCCGGGGAGAATGCCATACCCGAGAGTCTCTCACAGGCCTAGGTGATGCGCTAGCCCGGGTACCGCGACCCCATCACGTGGTCCCGGTGGAACGCGAGCAGCTGGTCGATGACCGCAGTGGACTTGGTCTCGAGCGCGAGCTCGCGCGTGCCGAGCCTGACGCCCCCGCGGACAAAGTTGTGGGAGCCGGTGATCGCCACCTGTTCGCCGGACGGCATGGTCATCACCAGACACTTGGCGTGAAGGTACCGCGGCGAGCGATAGCGCGTGCGATGGCCGGTGACTGCCATCGAGGCGGCAATGAGTACCCGGTTCGCGGGCGAGGCATTGCGCGGTGGGTTGAACCACAACGTGTGCGGCCCCGCCGTGATGGCTTTTCCGAGTGGGCCGGTGGGGCAGTACTGGGACACCAGCAGCACGTGCTCCGCCTGGGAGGCGAGGTCGAGGGCCCGGCGGTAGATCACGGAGTCGCCGGGGATGCCCCCGTCAATAAGCACCGCATCGTCGCCGTGGCGAAGGGTAAGGGAGGGGTGGCCGATCTCGGACGGGCCCATCTCCGCCATCCACGCGTAGACCTTGTCCAAGTCGTTGGCGAGGCTGGGGTCCTCCACGCGGAACATGTAGTCGACGTTGGTGGCCCCGCGGTCGTCCACATTGACGCCGCCGAACGCGTAGCTGACGTCGTCCACCACGCACAGCTTGGTGTGCGTGCGGCCCTGCCATACCAGCCCGCGTTCCGAACCGAGCCAGGTGAAGCGCACGCCGGCGTCGCGCAGCCGGGAGGCCAGCGCAGACGATTCGCGACGTCGCCTGGTGCGGTAGCGAGCGGGGAGAAAGGTACCGGCGGTGTCGAGGTACGTGAAGACGTCAGCCGCGACTCTCACATCGACGCCGCGACCGGCGGCCTCGACCACCGCGTCGAACAGCGCGGACGTGCGCTCCTCGTCGGCGATGGTGAGGGTGGCGAGCCGCACCCGCCGAGTGGCCGCGCGCACCCGTGCGGTCGCATCGGCGATGTACGCCTGAGGAAGTAGCAGCGTGGGGCTCACCAAGCCGCGCTCCGCCCCGCCGTCGAAAGGCGGGCCGAGCGCAGGCGTGGGCGCTGGCGCTGCCGTGCTCATATCTTGAGCGTGCCACCACAAGCGCGCCGCTGCACGGGAACGCCGAGGCCGCCATTTGACGTTCATGTCTATACTCGGGGCCACACGCGACTGAGATCGCCCTCGTCGCGCGCCCCCGTCCCTCAAGGATTGAGACAACCGTGACCACAGACCGCCCGCTCCGGGTTGCCGTGATCGGTGCCGGCCCCGCCGGCACCTATGCCTCGGACATCCTGTCCAAGAGCGAACTGGCCGTGTCCATCGACATCATCGAGCGCCTGCCCGCGCCGTTCGGCCTGGTCCGGTACGGGGTGGCCCCCGACCACCCGCGCATCAAGCAGATCGTCGTCGCGCTCGCAAACGTGCTTGGCCGTGGCGATATTCGCCTGCTCGCCAACGTGGACATCGGCACCGACCTGACCCTCCAGGACCTGCGGGAACACTACGACGCGGTGATCTTCGCGACCGGCGCGTTCAAGGACGCCGACCTCAACATCCCGGGCATCGACCTTGAGGGTTCGTACGGCGCCGCCGACTTTGTGAGCTGGTTCGACGGCCACCCGGACGTGCCGCGCACCTGGCCCCTCGAAGCCAAAGAGGTCGCAGTGTTCGGCGTCGGCAACGTCGCGCTCGACGTTGCCCGCATTCTCGCCAAGCACCCCAAGGACCTGGCGTCCACCGAGGTGCCGGCGAACGTGATGGAGGCCCTCGAGGTCTCACCCGTCACCGACGTGCACGTGTTCGGGCGCCGCGGCCCCGCGCAGGTGAAGTTCTCGCCGCTGGAGCTACGCGAACTCGGTCACGTACCCGACGTGGACGTCATCGTCTACCCCGAGGACTACGACTTCGACGAGGCGTCGATGGAGGCCGCGGAGACGAACAAGCAGACCAAGCAGGTCGTGAAGACCCTCACGGACTGGACCCTCAAAGAGCCCACCGGCGCTGCGCGTCGCATCCACCTCCACTTTCTCCAGGCCCCCCACGAGGTGCTGGGAGAGGACGGCAAGGTCACCGGAGTGCGGGTGGAGCGCACCGCGCTGCAGGGAGACGGCAACGTCAAGGGCACGGGAGAGTTCATCGACTACCCGGTGCAGGCCGTCTACCGCGCCGTGGGTTACTACGGCACGGAGATCGACGGGATCCCCTTCGACCAGTCGAACGGCACCATCGCCAACGAGGGTGGACGCGTAGTCGCCGGCGGCGACGTCGTCCCTGGCTACTACGCAACCGGCTGGATCAAGCGCGGACCGGTGGGCCTGATCGGCCACACCAAGTCCGATGCCCAGGAGACCATCGCCAACCTCGTCGAGGACGCGCCTCGCCTGTACGCCGAGAGCCAGGCTGGCGCCGAGCAGCGCAGCCCCGACAACTTGCTACGACTGCTGCGCTCGCGCGGCGTGGACGTGGTGCAGTGGCACGACTGGGAGCTGCTCGACGCTCACGAGCGCGCGCTCGGCGAGGCCGACGGCCGCGAGCGCGTCAAGGTGGTGCCCCGCGACGAGATGACGGACATCGCGCTGGGACGCCACCAGGCCTAGCGAGACCGGACCGCTCGACCGCACTGCGGCACTCCACCACACCCCGCGACCGCACCGCGGTGCCGCCCGCGCATCGGCGTTGCGAACGCGCGTCCGTACGACGGACAGGGGCCCATCCCGCCGCGACACGGCGGGAACCGGCCGCGCGCACCGACCGTTTCCCATCCGTTGGAATGACGCTCCGGGAGGTGACGTGGGAAAGCAATACTTCAACGGTCTCAAGACTGTTGGACTCTTTGTAGTGCTGTGGGTCGTACTGCTCGGGGTGGGCTCGTTCGTCGGCGGCGGTCAGTTCATCTGGGTCTTCGCTCTGCTCGGCGTCGCGGGCACCGCGTACGGATACTGGAACTCGGACAAGCTCGCCATCAAGGCCATGCACGCCCGGCCGGTGACCGAGGTCGAGCAACCGGTCATGTACCGCATCGTTCGCGAGCTGTCGGCCGAGGCCAACCAGCCCATGCCGCGCCTGTACGTCTCCCCCACGCAGGCGCCGAACGCGTTCGCGACCGGCCGCAACCCGACCAACGCCGCGGTGTGCTGCACCGAGGGCATCCTCGGCCTGCTCAATGAGCGTGAGCTGCGCGGCGTGCTCGGTCACGAACTTATGCACGTGTACAACCGCGACATCCTGATTGGCTCGGTCGCGGCTGCCTTCGCAGGCATCATCACCGCCATCGCCCAGATGATGTTCTTCTTTGGGGGCAACTCCCGGAACAGTCCCATGGGCCCCATCGGCATGCTCGCGATGCTGCTACTGGCGCCCATTGCCGCGGCCCTCATTCGGATGGCGATCTCCCGCACCCGCGAGTACGACGCGGACGAGGACGGCGCGGCGCTCACAGGGGACCCGCTCGCGCTCGCCTCTGCGCTACGCAAGCTCGAGCAGGGCACCAAGGCGCGGCCCCTTCCCCAGGAAGGGCCACTCGAGAACGTGTCTCACATGATGATCGCCAACCCCTTCTCTGGTGCGGGCATGGCCAAGCTGTTCTCGACGCACCCGCCGATGGACGAGCGCGTCGCGCGGCTCGAGCGGATGGCGGGCCGCGGCCTTTAGGCAGCGCGGAATGCCCGCCCCTGAGCGATGCGTTGGCTTAGGAGAGCGGGGATCGTTGTAGACCCAGGGGTCTCCTCTCGCTGACCTCGAGGAGACACCGATGAGCCGAACCGTCGCTCAGACCATCGTCCACGCGCTCGCCGAACACGGGGTGACGCAGGTGTGGGGCGTGGTCGGCGACGCGCTGAACCCCTTCACCGACGCAATTCGCGCCGAGGATCGCCTCGAGTGGATCGGCGTGCGACACGAGGAGACCGGGGCATTCGCCGCCGGGGCCCAGTCCCAGCTCACCGACCGGATCGGCGTGTGCATGGGTACCGTGGGCCCGGGATCGTTGCACTTGATCAACGGCCTGTACGACGCGGCGAAGTCGCACGCCCCCGTGCTCGCGATCTGCGGCCAGGTGCCCACCGGCGAGATTGGCACGGACTATTACCAAGAGGTCCACAACGACCGCGTGTTCGCAGACGTGGCCGTGTGGAACCAGACCCTGACGTCCCCCGAGCAGCTGCCGCAGATGCTCGTCCAGGCCATCACGGCCGCCTACGCCGAGCGCGGGGTCGCGGTGCTGACGGTCCCGGGAGACGTGGGTGACCTCGAACTTGAGGCCGATGCGCCCGTCCTCACCTTCGCGCGTCCAGACGAGCGAGCTGAGCCGAGCGAGGATTCCCTCGCCGCTGCCGCCGCCGCCCTCAACGGCGCCGAGCGCGTCACCATGCTGGTGGGTCGCGGGGCCGAGCACGCCCAGGCGGAGACGCTGGCGCTCGCTGAGCGCCTCCAGGCACCCATGGTGGTCACCCTCAAGGGCAAGACCGGCTTTGACGGCGAGCATGTTTTCAACGTGGGTCAGACAGGGCCCCTGGGAAACCCTGGTGCGGCCGATGCGCTGGCGGACTGTGACGTGCTGCTGATGGTGGGCACTGACTTTCCTTACCGCGGCTTTTACCCGACGGATGCGACGGTCGTGCAGATTGACCGGGCCGCGACCCACGTGGGACGCCGCGTCACCGTGGACGTCCCGGTAGTGGCCGACGCGGGGCGCGCGCTGGTTGCGCTGCTTCCCAGGCTGGCCGGGGGCCGCGACGCCGCTCATCTGGAGCAGGCGCGGGCGTCGTATGAGGCCTGGCGCGAGCGGCAGCGCTCGGTGTCGGACCCCGACTACGAGGAGTCCGGGCTCGTGGCGAAGGTCCGCTCGGCGCTGGATAACCCTGACGACCGGATTCGGCCCGAGGCGCTCGCGGCCGCCGTCGACCGTCATGCTCCCGACGACGCGGTGTTCACCGTCGACACGGGACTGTCGACGGTGTGGCTGGCGAGGTTCGTCGAGATGCGCGGCGGCAGGCACGTGCTGGGCTCGTTCAACCTCGGATCCATGGCGAATGCGCTGCCGCAGGCTCTCGGGGCGCAGGCGCTCGACCGCTCCCGGACGGTGGTGTCGATGAGCGGCGACGGCGGCCTGATGATGCTGCTGGGCGACCTGCGCACCGCCGTCACGAACAAACTCCCGGTTGTCGTCATCGTGTTCGACAACGGTTCGCTGGGCATGGTGCAGATGGAGCAGCAGCAAGGCGGGCTCCAGTCGTTCGGCACCGAGCTGGACAACCCGGACCTTGCCGCGGTGGGCGCCGCGATGGGGCTCGCCTCGCGCCGTGTCGAGGCACCCGCGGACTTGGACGACGCGTTGGCATGGGCCTTCTCCCACGAGGGTCCCGTACTGCTGGACGTCGTCACCAACCCAGACGAGGTCGCCGTGCCGCCGAACCCGACCGCAGCGAAGGCCTGGGGCTACACCATTTCGAAGTTGACCGAGAGTATCGAAAGCAGGAGGTAGGGACATGAGAAAGCAGGAGGTAAGCGAGCTGGTCTCGCTGGAGCGCCGCGGCTGGGAAGCCCTGACCAGCGGCCGCGCCCGTGAGTTCTACGACGAGGTGCTCACGAGCGACGCCGTCATGGTGTTCCCGTTCGGAGTCATGGAGCGAGCCGACGCCATCGACAGCATGGCCGAGTTCAGCTATTGGCGGGACTACGAGCTCGACGACATCACAGTTCACGACCTCGGCGCGGGCCTCGCGGTGGTCGTGTACCGCGTGCGTGCGCGCCGGGGCGACGACGACCCGCCGTTCGAGGCAATGCTGTCCAGCACCTACGTGCGTGCCCGCGGCGGCTGGCAAATGATGCTGCACCAGCAGTCGCCGGCGGCGGTGAGAGCCCTTAGCGGTAGTTGACGAACTGCAGGTCGACGTCCACGTCGGCGCCCTTGAGCAGCTGGATCGCCTGCTGAAGGTCGTCACGCGACTTGGACTGCACGCGCAACTCGTCGCCCTGGATCTGTGACTTGACGGTCTTGGGCCCCTCTTCGCGAAGCAGCTTGCCGAGTTTCTTCGCGGTCTCCTGGGTGATGCCCTCCTTGAGGTCCGCCACCAGGCGGAACTCCTTGCCGGACGGCACCGGCTCCCCGTACTCGAGGGACTTCATCGAGATGCCGCGCTTGGCGAGCTTGGCGATCAGCACGTCGAGTACCGCCTTCACGCGCTCCACCGAGTTCGCCTTCATGAGGATGGCGTCGCCAGAGAACTCGATCGACGCGCCCACCCCGCGAAAGTCGTAGCGCTGGCTGATCTCCTTGTGCGCCTGGTTGAGCGCGTTGTCGACTTCCTGTCGGTCGATCTTGCTCACGACGTCAAAGCTGCTGTCGCCTGCCATGGATCCTCCTGCGGGTCGGGGGCGCACGAGGCGCCTGCGAGTTCTCGGCTCGGTCCCCGCGCACTGGTTCGCGTGGGGGCATGTTTAGTTGCTATCCTTCCATGCGCGCCGGGTTCAGTTCTTTTCCCGGCGCACTGGCAGGTTGCCCGAGCGGCCAAAGGGAGCTGACTGTAAATCAGCCGTCACAGACTTCGGGGGTTCGAATCCCTCACCTGCCACGCGAGGCCCGGCCATGTGCCGGGCCTTTCGTGTATCCGGCCCCGCCCCCCATCCCCGCCTTAGCGCCCCAGTGGGCGGTCAGTGTCGGTTCTGGGGGCGGGGCGGATCCTGCAGGGCGGTGAGTGTCGCTGACTCAGGCCGGCTTGCCGGTGCCCTCGACGAACTTGCCGCGCTTCACGTGCACGTCGGCATCCATGTCCTCAAGCTCCATGCCCTTGGTCTCCGGCACGCGGAAGTACACGAACAGCAGCGACAGCAGGGCCATCGACGCGTAGAACCCGTACGCGAACGTGAGCCCGATCGAGGCGAGCTGGGGGAACGACACGGTGATGGCCCAGTTGGCGGTCCACTGCGCGGCTGCGGCCACGGCGAGGGCCGATGCGCGGATCCGGTTGGGGAACATCTCGCCCAGCAACACCCACACGACCGGACCCCACGTGGCACCAAAGAACACGACGAACGCGTTGGCGCCGACAATCGCGACCATGCCCCATGAGCCCTCGAAGTCGGTGACCTCGCCCGCGCCATCAGTGACGGCTTGCGAGAACGCGACCGCCATGAGGCCCAGCGACAGTGTCATGCCCGTGGAACCGATGAGCAGCAGCAGGCGGCGGCCGATCTTGTCGACCAGCATGATCGCCACGATGGTGACGACGATGTTGGTCACCGACGTGATCGTGGAGGTCAGGAACGCCTCGGACTCGTCGAAGCCCACGGACTGCCAGAGCGTGTTCGAGTAGTAGAAGATCACGTTGATGCCCACGAACTGCTGGAACACCGACAGCAAGATGCCCGTCCATACGATGGGCTTGAGGCCGAGCGCGCGCCCGCGCAGGTCTCGCAGCGTCTGCTTCTCTTCGCGCTGCAGCGAGTCCTCGATCTCCGCGATCTTGGTGTCGACGTCGTGCACTCCGGTGAACAGCCGCAGTACCTCTGCCGCCTCATCGTCGCGCTTGCGCCCCACCAGGTACCGCGGCGACTCGGGCAGTCGCAGCGCCGCGATGCCGTAGATGAGGGCGGGAATCGCCTCGGCCATGAACATCAGGCGCCACGCCTCGAACCCGAACCACAGCTCCTCGGCCGCGCCACCCGCCGCATCGGCGAACAACTGACCAGTCAGCAGTGCGGCGAAGATGCCCATGACGATCGCGAGTTGCTGCAGCGATCCCAGCCGCCCGCGGTACTTCGAGGGGGACACCTCGGCGATATATGCCGGTGCGATCACCGAGGCGGCGCCGACGGCAAGGCCTCCGACGATGCGCCACAGCACCAGGTCCCAGATGCCGATCGCGAGGCCGGAGCCGACCGCGGAGATGAAGAACAGGACGGCGGCGATCAGCATCACGCGGATGCGCCCGTACTTGTTAGCGATGGTGCCGGCGAACCACGCGCCGACCGCGCAGCCCAGCAGTGCGGACGCGACGGCGAAGCCGGTGAAGGCCTGGGACAACTCGAACTCGCCGCGAATCGACTCGACCGCCCCGTTGATGACGGAGGAGTCGAAGCCGAACAGGAAGCCACCGAGCGCAGCCCCCACGCTGATGGCCACGACGCGGGCGTTGAGGCGGCTACCCGCCTGCGCGGACGGGTTGGAAGGTGCACTGGTCATGGGGGACCTTTCGACGTGGCGGCCGGGGTGTGCCGCGCCGGGGCGAATAGTCGACACACTAACCCCGCCTGGGGCTGACTGCTAAGCGGTGAGCTCGGCGGTCACAACGCCGGCGCGAGATCACCCATTCCGGCAACCGTCCAGCCGTCGAGCCCCAGCCACGAGGTCATCGAGTCGAGTTCTGCCGAGGCGGCCTCGGCAACCGCGCCGCGTGCCATGGTCCGCGTGCCGGGGGCGCGGCCCGGCTCGTGCCACGCCGTCTGCACCCGCAGCACGCGCGCCTTGCGATCCGCCTTCAGGTCCAGCCGCGCGACGATGCGGTCGCCCACGAGCAGCGGCAACGAGTAGTAGCCGAACACTCGCTTGGGCGCGGGCGTGTAGATCTCGATGCGGTAGTCCACGCCGAACATGCGTTGCAGCCGTGGTCGGAACCAGCACACGGGGTCGAAGGGGCTGAGCAGCGCCCGAGCGGTCGCGCGGCCGGGGTCGCGGGCCGCGCGGTGCGCCGGCGGCGCGGCGTCCGCGCCCTCGACCGCGATCAAGGCGGGCGCGTTCCACCCCTCCACCTGCGCCCACTCGGCGATCCCGCGTTCGACGGCCGATGCGGCCCATGCCTCCCCGCCGGCGACGTCAGGGGAGCGAGCACCGGCGGCGTAGGGCAGCCGGAAGTGGTCGCAGAGGTCCTTCACGGTGCCGATGCCGGTGGCCGACAGGGCACGGTCGAACAGCGCCTGGCGGGCCGCGGCCGCCGGCACCCCCCAGTCGCCGGATTCCGCCGCAGGCAGGCCCCAACCCCGCTCGGGTGCGTCGTAGGTGCGCGTGAAGTGGCGCCCGCGCGAGGCCGCGACGCCGCCCGTGAGAAACAAGTACTCGAGCGCCGCCTTGACGTGGCCGTGGTCCCACCACGTCCCTCGCGCCCGATCCCGGGGAGAAAGGTGATCGAGATCCCCCGCCACGACGGGGCCGTGCTCCTCCACGGCGGCCCGCACCGCGTCGAGCAGGCCTGGGCGCTCGGACTCGAGGTGCTCCTGGGTGCGCGCCTTCCAGTTCGAGGCGCCGGCCATCCGGTGGTGCATGAGCGGAAGCAGGTCGCGCGGCATCACCGAAGCCTCATGTCCCCAGTGCTCGAACGCGTGGGACGAGTGCCCGCCCGCGTCGCCCCACAAAAAACGATCCAGATCGCCCGTCGAGTATGCGCCAAGCCGCGAGTACAGCGGCATGTAGTGCGCGCGGGCGAGCACGTTGACGGTGTCGAGCTGGAGAACGCCCTGGCGGCGCAGGTACGCGTCGAAGTCGTCGGGGCGCGGGCGCCGTGACGGAGTGCGGCGGGCGAGTCCCTGAGCGTCCAGGAACACGCGCCGCGCCTGCGGGGCGCTGAGCTGTATCGTCACATCGGTCACAGTAATGCCGCCCGCCGACACCGGTCCTCAGGCCGATTTCACAACCACTGCGCGGGGCGTGTATTCTTGACCGGCTTGCCCCGATAGCTCAGTCG
>JBKBNW010000010.1:0-27332 GCA_046295115.1 Demequina sp. | reverse complement strand
TTCCCTACTTCGCGTTCGCGCAGGAGCTGCGCCGCTCGCTGGGCCGGGTGCGGCAGTCGGTGCCCGAGTCCGTGGTGGTGAACGTCGCCGGCACCCTGACCCGCCTGGACACCAGCCAGATCGTCTACGTCGAGTCCATCAAGCACCGCATCACCATCCACACGCTGAACGGCGAGTACGGCTTCTCGGGCACCCTCAAGGCCATCGAGGAGGAGCTAGACGGCAAGGCCTTCTTCCGCTCCAACAACTGCTACCTGGTAAACATGAGCCACGTCACCAGCGTCGACTCCACGACGTGCACCATGGTCGACGGCGACGTGCTGGCGGTGAGCCGGCCCCGCAGGCGCGCCTTCCTCGAAGCCCTGGCGGACCACGTCGGCGGGCGGGTCCTGTGAGGGTGGCAAACGCCGTCAGGGCAACGCTGTGATCGAGGACGCACTCCCCGACATTCCCCGCTCCGTCACGGCGCTCGCCGAGTGGTCAGCATGCGTGGTCTACATCATGCTCATGCGCAAGCGCCTGCCGCGCATCCCGCTGGCGGGAGCACTCGCGGCCGGCCTCGTCGTGTTGCTGGGCGTCCAATGGATCGCCGGCCAGCTGCCACTTGGGCTGTGGACAGTGGGCATGGCCCTCGCCGTGGCGGCGATGTACGGCCTGATCATGCTGTGTGCGGACGCGAGCCCCCGGGAGGGCGGCGACCTGCTCGCCCGGGCTTTTGTGCTCGCGGAGCTAGTGGCCTCGCTCGAGTGGCAGCTGCACGTGTTCTTCCACGGGCAAAGCACTGAAGGCATGGGCTGGTTGGTGCTGCTGGTGCTCGTCTATACGGCCGGGTTCGCCGGTGCCTACTGGGCGGAAACCCGGCACTTCCCCCGCGACCAACGCGTGCCCATCGATACCCGCGGGCTCGTCGGGGCAGCTGCCGTCGCCATCGTCACGTTCCTGATGTCGAACCTCAGCTTCCTCACCACGGCCACGCCGTTCTCCGGTCGGCTGGACCCCGAGATTTTCTACATCCGCACGCTCGTGGACCTGTGCGGGTTCGTGATCCTGTTCGCGCTGCGCGGTCAACGCCTCGCGCTGCAACGCACGGCGGAGGTCAACGCCGTGGGCATGATGTTGCGCCACCAACGCGAGCACTACCTGCAGTCCAAGCACGACATCGACGTCGTCAACCGCAAGTACCACGACCTCAAGCACTACATTCACGCGATCAAGGCGGAGGCGGATCCGGACCGTCGCGCGGACTTCGTGGACCAACTCGAGGACTCGATCCGCGGCTATGAGAGCTCGATGCTCTCCACCGGCTCACCCGTGCTGGACACCGTCCTTCACGCCAAGCAACAGCAGTGCGACCGGTCGGGGATCACCCTCACCTGCGTCGCGGACGGCACGGCTGTGGGTTCCATGGATCCCATGGACCTGGTGTCGCTGGTGGGCAACGCGCTCGACAACGCCATCGAAGCCACCGGCAGGCTGTCCGACCCTGAGCAGCGGCTCATTCGCGTCGCGATCCATCGTCAAGACCAGCTCTCGATGATCAAGATCGAGAACTACTTCGAGGGCCCCGTCACGTTCGTCGACGGCCTCCCGCAGACCACCAAGGCGCAGGCCTCTCACCACGGCTACGGTCTCAAGAACATGCGGGAGACCGCGGAGAAGTACGGCGGCTCGCTCACCGCGCGGGCCGAGGATCGGTGGTTCACACTGCGCGCGCTGATTCCCGTCAAGAACGCGGCGAGCACGGCGGAGCCCGCCGTGACGCAGGTCTAGGAGCCCGCCAGCCCGTTGTCGACAAGGGATAGTGCCGACGCGATCGCCATGTGCATGTCGAGGTATTGGTACGTCCCCAGGCGGCCGCCAAAGTGCACCCCGCGCTCCCCCGCCATCAAATCCCGGTAAGCGGACAGTCGCGCGCGGTCATCGGGCGTGGATACCGGGTAGTAGGGCTCGTCATCTCGCGCCGCGAACCGCGAGTACTCACG
This sequence comes from Demequina sp., assembly GCA_046295115.1. Lineage (GTDB taxonomy): Bacteria > Actinomycetota > Actinomycetes > Actinomycetales > Demequinaceae > Demequina. Next base: position 25,350 of record JBKBNW010000010.1, on the reverse strand, counting down.
CGCAATGACCGTGCGGTCGCGAACGTAGTCGCGCTCGGGGTGGAAGTGCCTGAACTCGTGGATACGCGTGAACGGGACGTCCTTGTCCGCGTAGTTCATCACGGCCGTGCCCTGGAAGTCGCCGGTGTCGACCACCTCGACGTCGAAGTCGAGAGTTCGCCAGGTGAGGTCCCCTTCGGAATAGTCGAAGTAGCGGTCCACCGCCCCGGTGTAGACCACCGGCACCTGGCCCGCGATGTCGTCGCGGCCCATCGACGACTCGGCCGCACCCCCGCCGCCGGGCAAGAAGTCCACGCCCAACCGCACCTCGATGCGCGGATGGTCCACCATGCGCGCAAACCACGCCGCGTAGCCCTGGGCGGGTAGGCCCTGATAGGGGTCGCTGAAGTAGCGGTTGTCGTATGAGTAGCGCACCGGCAGCCGCGATATCACGGAGGCCGGCAGGTCCCGCGGGTCGGTTTGCCACTGCTTGGCGGTGTAGTCGCGGATGAAGGCCTCGTACAGCGGGCGGCCAATGAGCGCGACGCCCTGCTCGTCGAGGTTGGCTGGGGCGCGGCCCGCCATCTCCGCCGCCTGCTCCGCGATCAACTCGCGCGCCTGGTCAGGCGTGAGCGCCGCGTGAAAGAACTGGTTGATGGTGCCCAGGCTGATGGGCATGGGGAACACCTCGCCGCGATGCGTGGTGTAGACCCGGTGGGTGTAGTCCGTGAAGGCCGTGAATCGGTTCACGTACTCCCACACACGCTCATTCGCGGTGTGGAATAGGTGCGCACCGTAGCGGTGAACCTCGATGCCAGTCGCGGGGTCGTCGTACGAGTGCGCGTTGCCACCGATGTGATCGCGCCGGTCCAGCACCAGCACCCGCCGGCCTTGCTCGGCCATGCGCTCGGCCACGGTGAGCCCGAACAGCCCCGCACCCACCACCACAATGTCGGTCATCGACAGGCCTTTCCCGGCACGCGGCCGATGCGGTCGCCGGGCACGGCAGGCGCGCTTAGTTCAGTTGGAGCGCCCACGCGGCGCCGCGGTACATGGCCACGGAGGCCTTGCGGCCGGGGCGCCCCGGAAGATTCACGAGGTGCCCGAGCGTAGTGCGCCGTAGGCGCCGGTACACGAGCGGGTCGTCGTATCGGATCTCTCGCCACAACTCCACCTTACGGGCGAAGTCCTCATCGCGGCCCGAGCGCAGCAGCATCGACGATGAGATCACGCATACGATCTGGAGGTGGTGAAGCATGTAGCGATACAGCGCCGGGGACACGTCGTAGGGGCTCACCTCGACGTCCATCATCATGCGGTTGACCTTGAGCTGCTGGTCAATGCGCTTGATCATCACCTGCTCGTTCACCGACTGATCAGGCCTGCCGATGAAGTATCGGTAGAGGTCGACATCCAGGTAGAACACGGTCTTCACGTGCGGCAGCGGCTCGTAGACGTAGAGGTTGTCGACGTAGAACGTGTGCTCCGGCAGGCGCAGGCCACACTCGCGCAGGACCTCGGTGCGGTACACGAGCGAGTGCATCATCAGGAACTGGCTGGTGCGGAACCGACCCACCTGGTCCCAGGAGAACACCCGGCCCCGCGGCAGCACGTTGCGGTAGCGCACTGCGCGCTTGTGACGCCGGCCCACCTTCTCGTAGACGAAGTTACTGACCACCAGGTCCACCGACTCGCCACGGGAGACGAAGCCTCGCAGCGTGTCGAGCAGGGCCGCGAACGCGTCCACATCCACCCAGTCGTCGCTGTCGACGACCTTCATGTAGACGCCGCGGGCCTCGTCGAGACCCACGTTGATCGCCGAGCCGTGGCCACCGTTGGGCTTGTGAATCGCTCGCACGACTCCGGGGTGAGCCGCCTGGTACAGATCGGCGACCGCACCCGTCGCGTCGGTTGAACCGTCGTCGACAATGAGCACCTCGATGTCGCTCGCGCCGAGCGTCAGCAACGAGTCGACACAGCGCTCCATCCACTCCGCCGCGTTGTACGACGGCACGACGACGCTGAGGGTGGTCATCCCCTGCTCCTTCACGGTTGCGGTGCGGCGTCCTCACCGGGGCGAGTGCCCTCGGTGGTGGTGCCGCTGGCCACCGTACCGGCAGTGGTGCCGCCCGCGACACCATTTGCTGCGGAACCGTCCTGGTCCGTGTCGGGTCCGGCCTCCGGAACGCGCTTGAAGATGATCTTGAAGATCGGGAAGAAGACCCAGAAGGAGATGGCGGCGTAGATGATCATGCTCAGCACATCGGCGGTGGTCTCACCGGTGGAACCCCAGCCGAGCGTCTCGATGAAGAAGTCATACAGCGGTGCCTTGTAGAAGCCCTGCGCTGCCGCCGCGATGAACGTGATCACGACGTACGCAATGAAGTACCACATGGCCGCGCGCCACGGCGAGGTGTTGGACTTGAAGGTGATGTTGCGCTGCAGGAAGAAGTTGATGATCTGCGCGATCGCCAGGGTGATCTGCACCGCGAGGAAGTACGCGAGACCGCCACCGCCCGCTGGCATCTCGCCCGCGGGGTAGTCGAACATGTAGTACTGCGAGCCGTCGATGTTGGAGCCGACCGGTAGCACCTGGAAGGACGTCTCGAGCAGCGAGGTGGTGTTGAACCACGCGCGGAACAGCGGCATGAGTGCCAGTTGCAGCACCGTCACAGCGTTGGAGAACACAAAGAACATCAGGAACTGCGCGAGCCCTGGGCGTCGTTCGACAAATCGCTGCCAGGCGCTCTTGATGGAAGTCAGCATGGGAAGTCTCCTAGTGGATCGGTGCGCGCTCGGCGTCGGCCGCGAGAGCGGACCTCATGCTCTTTGCGTCGGATAGGTTGCGGAAGAACGCGCGCGTCAGGCGCCCGACTCCACGGAACAGGTGGCCGTTCACGATCGTCGTGATGGCATCGACCATGGGCGCGCTCACGGCACCGCCAGTCATTTTGCCGATCGCACGGAACGGCATGTTGTACAAGAAGTACAAGTTCAGGTCAGGCGTGCCCTTGCGCTCGGAGCGGTCGATGAGCGCACGCAGCACCTTGGCCGCGACTCGTGCGAGCGGACTCCTGGCGTCGTGCATCGCCCTGAGCGGGTCGTTCACACCCAACACCGCGCGCCCCGACCTGCCGGCGGGCAGTTCGCGCCCGAGCAGGCGCACGAACTCTTCGTCAGGAACGTCGAGCACATCCCCAGCGGCGTAGTGCGGCAAGCCCGCTGGTACCAGCTGAGGCGCGTCCCCGGCGACGGCGTGCGCGGCGGTGAGCCGCGCATCGGCCGCGTGCGATCCCACGACGATTTCGTACTCGCCGGTCTCGTTGACCCAGCGGTCGCCCACCACATCAAAGGTGCGGAAGGCGTGCCGGTCGAACGGGATCGTCACCCGTGCGCGCTCGCCGGGCTCGAGGTAAACCTTGCAGAATCCCTTGAGTTCAATTGCCGGGCGGATCGCGCCGTCGGACAAGCGACGGATGTACATCTGGGCGACCTCGGCGCCTGCGCCCGAGCCCGTGTTCTCGAGTGAGAAGGTGGCGCCCGCATCGGTCACGGACAGCTCGCTGTAGTCGAACTGCGTGTAGCTGAGCCCAAACCCGAACGGGAACCTGACGGGCACCTCGGCAGTCGAGTAATAGCGGTAGCCGACGAACAGGCCCTCGCGATACTGGGCCGCGTCGCCCGTGGCGGGGTAGATCGCGTGCGTCGGAGAGTCCTCCAGACGCAAGGGGTAGGTCTCCGCGAGACGGCCTGAGGGGTTCACTGTGCCCGTCAGCACGTCGACCATCGCGGCGGCGCCGGCCTGACCGCCAAGGTATCCGTGGACGAGTGCGGCGCAGTTGTCGATCCACGGCGTCTCCACCACGGCACCCGCAGACAGCACCACGACCACACGGTCGCAGACGTCGTGCAGGCGTGCGAGCAGGTCAACCTGGTTGTCGTTGAGCCGCAGGTGGTCGCGGTCCTTGCCTTCGGACTCGCTCACCTCGTCGAGCCCTAAGTACAGCAGCACCGTGTCGGCAGTACTCGCCGCCGCGACCGCCTCGGCAGCCAGCGCCTCGTTGGCGCCGCCGGTGCGAGCGAAGCCCTGCGCATATGCGACGACGTCGAGCTCGGACTCCGCGAGGGCCTCGAGCGCGGTCGTGAGGCGCGTCGCGTTCACGAGCGACGAGCCGGCGCCCTGGTAACGGGGCTTGTCCGCGAAGTCTCCGATGACGGCCACGCGCTCGGCCGCCGGCAATGGCAGCACCGCGCCATCGTTCTTCAGCAGCACGATCGATTGCTGGGCCGCCCGGCGCGCGAGCTCGTGGTGGTCGCCCGCTTCGGCGCCGCCTGACTCACCGCCGTCGACCCACGTTACGAGTGCACGCAGTTCCTCAACGCGGGCGTTCAAGTCCTCGACGTCCAGGTCACCCGACTCGATTGCGGCCACGATTCGGCGCGCGGAGTCGAGACCGGGCGAGGGCATTTCTAGGCCGCCGCCGGCACGCACCGCGGCAATGGGGTCGTTGCCGCCGCCCCAGTCCGTGATGACCGCGCCGTCGAAGCCCCACTCCTTACGGAGAATGTCGGTCAGCAGGTGGGCGTTCTCGTGCGCGTACTCCCCGTTGATGCGGTTGTACGCGGACATGATCACGCGCGGGCTGGACTCGCGCACCACGATCTCGAAGGCGGTCAGGTAGATCTCGCGCAGCGTGCGCTCGTCGACCATGGAGTCGCTCGCCATGCGGCGCAGCTCCTGGCTGTTGGCCGCGAAGTGCTTGGGGCTGGCGGCGACGCCCTGGGACTGAATGCCCCGGACGTAGCCCGCGGCGAGGGTGCCCGCAAGGTAGGGGTCCTCGGAGAAGTATTCGAAGTTGCGCCCGCACAAGGGGCTGCGCTTGATGTTGAGGCCCGGGCCGAGGAGTACGTCAACACCCTGCTCGGCCGCCTCGGCGCCGAGTGCGCGCCCTACCTCTTCCGCAAGCGCGGGGTCCCAGCTGTTGGCGACAGTCGCGGCCGTCGGGAAGCAGGTCGCGGGCAGCGACGCCGCGATCCCCAGGTGGTCGCCGGAGCCGGTCTGCTTGCGCACCCCGTGAGGGCCATCGGCGAAGAACAGCGACCGGAGCCCCGAGTGCGGAAAGGCACGCGACTCCCAGATGTTCTCGCCGCTCAGCAACGCGGCCTTCTCGAGGACGGTGAGCTCTTTCGACATGGTGGATGCTCCGGACTGGTGTGACGTGAGTGAGGTCAGGGTTCGCGGCGGTACGCGGCGGGGGCGGTACCGGACGGGATATTGGGGGGCAAGGTCCCGTCCGGTACCGCGGCTTATGGGTGGTCGACTACCCGGTGGTGTCGCCGACCCCGTCCTGCACCGGCGCCGCTGTCTTGCGGGCGGAGTGGCGGCGTACGCGCAGGACCATCATGACGACGGCTCCGACGAGCGCCAGGCCAATGACCACCGTCGCGATGATCTGGATGTACACCCAGGTCGGCGGCGTGTACTCCACCGTCGCGCCCGGTGCGAGCCCGTTCATGGCGTTGGAGTTGGCCACCGTGTACAGCAGGTTGTGGCTGGCGTTCCTGATGTCGGTTACCGCCTTCGCCGAGCTCGTGTCGCCGAACGACTTGGACGGCTGGAACGTCAGCGTCAGGTCGGTGCCCGCGTGGATTCCCTCGTTCGGGTTCATGTACGGGTAGAGGTTGAAGTCCGAGATCGCAAATCCCTCGAAACCCCACTCCTGACGCAGCACGGTGTCCATCAGCGGGAGCGATCCGCCCGCCCACGTGGCACCCACCCGGTTGAACGAGCTCATCATTCCGCCCGCGCCGATGGTCGTCTCGGCCACGGTGCCCTGGTCGTCCGCAAGGTACTGGACGTCCATCGTGATGTTCTTGACGCCAATCTCGAAGGGCTTCAAGTAGATCTCGCGGATGGTCTGCTCCGTCGCCCACACGGCGATGCCGTTGTTGACTCGGTTGATCTCCTGGTCGTTCATGGCGTAGTGCTTGACCATGGTGTAGACACCCTTGGTCGCGATGCCATTGGCGACCGCAGTGAGCAGCTCACCGGACAGCAGCGGGTCCTCCGAGTAGTACTCGAAGTTGCGGCCACCGAACGGCGACCGGTGCAGGTTCACCGCGGGGGCGTACCAGCCGTTGATGTCCTTATGCAGCGCCTCGTTGCCGAGCATGACGCCCATGGCGTTGCCGAGTTCGACGTCCCATGTCTGCGCGATCAGCGCCTCCGACGGGTAGGCGACGCCGTTGATCGACGAGTTGATGAACGACGAGAAGCCCGCCGGGCCGTCCGGCTCCAGCGTCTGCGGCTTCGCGATCGAACCGATCGCAGGCGTCTGGTAGGCGCCATTGAGCAGCATGTCGGTCATTTCGCCCACCGTCAGCGAGTCGAGCAGCTCGTCCCACTTCGGGTCGTCCTTCTCGAGCCCGCGCATGTCGATCAGCGCCAGTTCGGAGTTGGCGCCGGTCCTGGGCATGTCGCCCTCGAAGGCGTCGGCGGCCGCATCCACGTCCCAGGCCTCGAAGCCTTCGACGATCGCATCGTTTGCCACGTACTGCTCCGCGGACGGTACGGTCGGGAACGTGCCCGCGAAGTCGGCGCGGGACATGATCTGAATGGTCCCGTCTGCACCGTCGGCCGTGAGCTGCTCCGACACGTCGTCGAACTGGTTCGTGACCTCGGTGTTGTCGGACGAACGGTGGTTCTCGCCCGAGTACACCACGTCAGCGTCCACCGTGTAGGTGAAGCCTTCGGTGCCCTCGGCAACGTTGTGCGAGTCGTTGCGCACGCTGAGGATGTAGTCGCCCTCCTCGAGCACGTAGGCGCGGTTGTTCAGGTAGTCGTAGGACGCCATGTCCTCAACCGCGATCTCGATCGTCACCGACTCGGTGGCGCCGGGCTCGATCGTGGGGGTCTTGGCGAAGCCGCCCAGGACGACCTCGGCCTTCTCGATGCCACCCGGGGTGTACGGGGCGGAGTAGTACAGCTGCACCACGTCCTTGCCCGCGACGTCGCCAGTGTTCTCGACGTCCACGGTCACCGCGATGGTGCCGTCGACGTCTCCCGCCTCGGTGCTCGCGATGGTCCACGAGAAGTCGGTGTAGCTCAGGCCGTACCCGAACGGGTACACCACTGCGGAGTCGTAGTCGATAAAGCCCTCTGCCGCGGCGGTCTCGTAGTACCGGTAGCCGATGTAGATGCCCTCGGCGTAGTTGACGAACGGCGCGTCCGAGGTCACTGTCGCGTTGGACGTGGCGGTCTCGGTCGCAGAGACGGGGTAAGACGCCTCGATGTTGTCGTAGATGAAGTCGCCGAAGTTGACGAAGGTCGGGTCGGCCGTGAAGTCCGCGGCCCACAGGTCCGCAGTGTGGCCCGACGGGTTGACGTCACCGGAGAGAATGCGGCCGAGCCCGTTGAAGGCGGCGGCGCCGGGCGATCCCGCAAGCAGGATCGCGTCGATGTCCGCGTCGTCCTGAAGCTCGCCGAGCTCGAGGGTGGTGGAAGCGTTAATGACCACCACGACCGTCTCGAAGCTGTCCTTCGCCAAGGCAATCAGGTCCAACTCGTCCTGGTTCAGCTCGAGCTGGTGCTGGCCTGCCTCGGCACGCGGGTCGATGTTGTCCGGGTTCGGAATGTCCAGCATGTCCTGCGCGAGGTCGCCGCCCTCGCCACCTGGACGACCAATGAACACCACGGCAGCGTCGTCGTAGTCGGCGAAGGAGGAGGCGACCGCGTTGTAGCCGTCGATCGGCATCTCACCGATGGTGAACGTCGAGTCCAGCGGCAGGTCCATCTCGATGTAGCCGCGCCTGTTCTCTGCGGCGTACTCCTCGATCGCGGTGTAGGCCTCGTCGTTAACGGTGAATCCGGCGTTCTCGAGGCCCGTGCGGGCATTCACGGCCGTGTTGGTGTCGACAGAGCCGGAGCCCGAGCCGCCGTAGACGGGGTCGGCCGCCGCGCGGCCAAGCATGGTGACCTGACTCGTGGACTCGAGGGGGAGCGCCGCGCCGTCGTTCTTGGCGAGGACGATGCCGCCGGCACCGATCTCCTCGACCAGTTCACGCGCAGCGGCGTCGACCGCGTCGATGTCTGCGTAGTCAGATTCGTAATAGGTGGTGTCCCAGTTGGCGGACTCCTCAGAGTTGGTGAACTCGTAGGTGCCGGACCCAAACTGCGAAGCGACCCAGCCGCCCGCGATGACCAGAGCCGCGTTCGCGACGACAACCAAAGCGGTCACCAACGCAACGATCGGGATCCAGATCGACAGATACTTCTTGTTGGACATTCGCGCCTTGACGGCGGCGGAGTCCTGACGCGCTCGTGATTTCACGGCTTGTCTCCTTCAGTGGTGTGTTGCGTGCGGGTGGGGCGTTCGCGACGGCGCGAGTGTTCGCCTGCTCGTCGCGGCTCCAGCGCCCGCCCAGCCGGTGCACGGCCGGGCGGGCCCTGAAACGTGCGTCCCGTGAAGGACGCGAGTGGTGCAGGGTTACTCAGAAACCTGCGTGATGTTGCCGTCCTGGTCGATCTGCCAGGTCTCGCCGGTAGCTGCCGACTCGGCCTCAATCGTGTAGTCGCCACCGTCGATGGTGACGGTGCCGGTGACGCGTGCGGCCGCTTCCGTCGCGACGAATGGCATGACCATCAGCCCGTACTTGACCGTCGGGCTGTCGACGTCACTGGCCAGCATGACCTGAGCCCAGTCGTCGTCGGCGAGGGCCTCGTCGACCGCTGCCTTAGCGTTCTCGAGGTCGGTGGCGACGTCGACGCTCGCGGCCTCGGTCACCTCGGTGTCCTGGCCGGGCTCGTCGCCGTCGCTCGAGCACGCGGTGAGCCCAAAGGCTCCGGTGGCGGCGATCAGCACGGCGAGGCCGCCGGCGCGCATCTTGCTTGTATTCATAACTACTCCTTCTGAAGTGTTGGACCGGGGTAGGCCCCTTGTCCTGGTCGTGCTACGAGGTTCTGGATGTGGCCGGCGGCAGTCGCCGCCGGCCACATCCAGGGTTCCACGCGGTGACTACTCCGAAATCACTCCGGAGAAGTTCAGGCCGAAGCCGTAGTCGTAGGCGTTGCCGAGCGAGTCGGTGTAAGGCGTGGCATCCTTCGCGACGTCCTCCAACTGAGCCTCGACGGTGTCCATGTCGGCCGGGAACTGAATCGGCAGACGGCCCTGGGCCTCGTACAGGCCAAGGGCGACATCGAACAGCGCCTGGTCGCTTGTGCCGAAGCCGACGATGATCGCGTCGGACTCCGCCTCGAACTCGGCAGGGATGATCGGGTTGATCGCCTTGAGCACGGTGATCAGCGGGATGTCCTTACCCGAGGCCTCGATTGCGGCCACCGCACGCTCGAAGGCGTCGATGGTGGACTCGTTCGAGATGCGCGAGGTGTTGCCGAAGTACGACCGGTTCTCCTGGGTGCCGTCCTCGAGGATGTCCCCACTGATCGACGTCTGGCGAACGTTGTCGCCATCGGCCGTGTAGGGGCGGTACTGGAGCGACAGCGGGTACCACTCACCGGTCTCCGTGTCGTGGCCCGCACTGGTGAAGTTGTCACCGTTGTTCGGGCTGGACATGCCCACCAGGACGATATCCACGTCGCTCAGGTCGGGCGCCGTGTAAGACACGACCTGGTCGTTCTCGTCCAGCTCCACCTCGTCGGTGAGGACCGTGCCGAAGTACTGCTCGGCCGTCTCGATCGTCAGACCAGGCGACTCAACGTACGCGCCGGGGCCAAACGTGCCAGCGTGTCCGGTGTCGTACGAGCGGGGGATGTAGACGGTCTTGTCGGACCAGTCGGCAGCTTCAGCAGCGGTGATGGTGTCACCGTCGTTCTTCAGCATGACGATCGAGTCGACCTGCGCCGCGTAACCAGCAGCGACCTTGTCGTCGCTGGCAAGGATCTCCTGCGACTCCTCGAAATCGAGGAAGGCGTTCTCGTACAGCCCGGGGTTGAACATCATCGTGAGGATGCGCGCACCCGACTCCTGGAAGCGAGTCTCGGCATCGACCTCGAGTTCGCCGGCGTCGAACCGCTCCTGCCACAGGTTCGCGGCCTCGAGGATGAAGGTAGCGTCGTTGACGCCACCGAACATGTCGTGACCGGTCTCGAGCACCTGAACGTAACGCTCAGCAGGCGTCATTTCCTCTGCGCCCCACGCCATAGCGAGGAACGCGCCCTCGTCGGCGGAACCGGCCATGACGCCCCAGTCGGTGACGACGACGCCCTGGTAGTTGTTGTCATCGCGAAGCACGCTCATGCGACCCTTGTCATACGCGGTACCGACGCGCTCGCCGAACAGCGGCTCACCGTCGCCATCGAGTGCGATCGAGTACGCGGTCATGACGGCCGCCGAGTTGAGCGAACCGAGGAACCCGGCCGCGTGCTCGTCGAAGTTGTCGCCGGGGTAGACGCCGTACTTACCGGAGTTGGTGTGACCCTCGCGGCCACTCTCACCCGGTCCGTCGCCGGCCCAGTGCTTGATCATGGCGTTGACCGACTCGGAACCCCACACGTCCTCGCCGCCCGTGCCCTGGAAGCCGTTGACGTATGCCGCCGCCAGCTCGGTGTTCTGGTTGACGTCTTCACCGAAGGTGCCGCCGACGCGGAGCCAGCGGGGCTCGGTCGCAAGGTCGATCTGCGGGCTGAGCGCCGTAGCGATGCCAAGCGCACGGTACTCGGCCGAGGCCATGGCACCGTATGTTGCGGTGTGCTCAGGGTTAAACGTCGCCGCGAGGCCCAGGCTTGACGGCCAGCGCGAGATGTCCGCACCTTCGGCGTTGTAGCCACCGGAGCCGGCAGTCGAGCGCGGGTCAGAGCTGAAGTTGACCGGCACAAAGGCGGTGTCTTCGGACGTGAGAGTCTCGACGTAGGCCTGCATTTCGTTGACCCACTTCACGGTCGGCTCGGCGTCATTTCCCGCGGCGTTCAGCACGTTGCGAAGGTTCGAGTCGGCCAGGTAGGTCATCTGGGCGTCGGTGAGCCCATCGGCGGGAGAGCGCTCGTGCGAACTCACCAGCATGAGGCCCGCGACCTGCTCAATTGAGAGCTGGGTCGACAGATCTGCCGCACGCTCAGCGGCGTCGACGCGCCAGTCCTCCCACGTGTCCAACGTGCCGTTCGCGTTCATGTCCTTGAACGCGTAGGTGGCGCCGTCGATCTCCTCTTCCAGGAGCGTGACACCGCCTTCGGCGCTGTACGACAGCGTCGGACCATCGCCGGGGTTGTCAACCACCACGAAGTCCGTGGTGCCGTCGGAGACCTCACGCTCGGTGTACGTGGACTCGGATGCGGCACTCTCGGTGGGTTGCGGCTCATCGGTGTCGTCTGCGCTGCAACCAGCGACTGAAATCGCGAGACCCACGCCAGCGAGCGCCGCGATCCCTCTAATAGGCATGACCTTCATTGGCCTGTCCCTTTCCTGTTCGTCATCGTTGACCACCCGCGAACGCATTGTCGACGGGCTGGCACCCATGTTGTGGGCGGGCCGCGCGTCCCGTATGCCACTGATGGCGACAGGAAACGTGTCCATTGAAGTCTCGCCATCTTGGGGGACCGCGAGGTCCCCATCGCACAACCTGTGCAGTCCATCGCACGTTCTGTCAGGTCGGTCTCGAGGCCGTGATGCGTTCGTGACCATTCCGTGACATTGCGCGCGATGCCGGCCGCGCATCGGCCCTGGGTGGCGACCACCACTGGCGTCCCGACAAGGGGCTAAGCCAGGAGGCGTGGGGCGGTGACGGGGAGGCTCAGCCCCGCCGTACCCGTACATCGCCGGCGACGACCTCGCGCACCCCGGCGCCGGTATCCACCAGCAGCGCGCCGGTGCCCGACAGCCCCACCGCGCGGCCCGTCACGGGCGCTCCGTCGAGCATGTCCACGGCCACCTCCCAGCCGATCGTCGCGCATACCCGCTCGATGTCTGGGCGAATGCCGTCATCCGCCGACTCGCCCTCCCACGCCGCGACCGCGTCGCGCAGGTGAACGGCCAGCGAGCGCATCAGCCGCACCCGGTCCAGGTCCGTCGCCCCGAGCGTCGCGAGCGAGGCGGCGTGCGGGACGGGCAGTTCCGCCGACGATTGCGAGACATTGATGCCGATGCCCGCGACGACCGCGCTGTCTCCCACCAGCGCTCGGCTCGGCACTCCTTCGCAGAGGATGCCGACGACCTTGCGCCACCTGCCCCAGCCCGGGATGTCCTTGGCGCCCGCCTCCACCACCACGTCGTTGGGCCACTTCAGGTACGCCCCTGCGCCGAGTCCGCGCAAGGCGTTGACGGTCGCGAGGCCGGCGACGAGCGGCGCCCATCCGAGCGCCGCAGGGGCGATCCGCTCCGGCCGCAGCACCAGGCTGACAGTCAACGCGGCGCCCCTCGGGGTGGCCCACACCCGTCCCGCGCGGCCGCGGCCGGCGGTCTGGTGGTCGGCGACGATGCCGCTGAGGTGCGGCCAGTCTGCGGGCGCCTCTGCGAGTGCACGGAGTAACGCGGTGTTGGTAGACGGCGAGGTGTCGAGCACCTCGAGCCGCGACAGCTGGCGCGTGGGCCCGACGATTCCCGCGAACTGCGCGGCCGTCAGCGGCTCGCGGGACGCGGCCACCGCTGCGGGCGTAGGGATGGTCACCCGGCTAGGCTAACGGGCAGACTTCCTAAGGAGGAACGTGTCGGATCCCCAGTCCATGAAGTCCACGGCAGGCGCCCTCGAGCACCTGCGCGGCAAGCTCGACGAGGCGGTCGTGAAGCGCGAGGCCACCGCCCAGGACAAGCAGCACGCGCGCGGCAAGAAGTCGGCGCGCGAGCGAGTGGAGCAACTGCTCGACGTCGGCTCGTTCGTGGAGCTCGACGCGCTCGTCAGGCATCGCAGCCGCAACTTTGGCCTCGAAGCGAACCGGCCCCACGGCGACGGCGTCATCACCGGCTACGGGACCATCGACGGCCGCCAGGTCGCGGTGTATTCGCAGGACTTCACAGTGTTCGGTGGGTCGCTGGGCGAAGTGCACGGCGGCAAGATCGCCAAGATTCAGGACTTCGCGCTGCGCACAGGTGTGCCGATGATCGGCATCCTGGACGGCGGTGGCGCGCGCATCCAAGAGGGCGTCGCGGCCCTCACGCAGTTCGCGGAGATCTTCCGCCGCAACGTGGCCAGCTCGGGAGTGATCCCGCAGATCTCGATCATCCTCGGCCCGTCGGCCGGCGGCGCGGTCTACTCCCCCGCACTCACCGACTTCATCGTGATGGCCGACGGCACGTCGCAGATGTTCATCACCGGTCCGGACGTCATCAAATCGGTCACGGGCGAGAACGTCACCTTCGAGGAACTCGGCGGCGGGCACACCCACAACGCCAAGTCCGGGGTCGCGCACTACCTGGCCTCCGACGAGGACGATGCGATCGAGTACGTCCAGCACCTGCTGCAGTACCTGCCGCAGAACAACCTGTCGGACCCCCCGTCCTGGGAGCACGAGGCGGACCTGGCCCCTACCGACGAGGACAGGGCCCTGGACGCCATCGTCCCCGATTCGGATAACCAGCCCTACGACATGTCGACCGTCGTTCGCACGGTGCTCGACGACGGTGAGTTCTTCGAGATTCAGCCACTGTTCGCGCCCAACGTGATCGTGGGCTTTGGGCACATCGAGGGGCACTCGGTCGGGATCGTGGCGAACCAGCCGCAATCGATGGCCGGCACCCTCGACATCAACGCCTCCGAGAAGGCCGCCCGGTTTGTGCGCACCTGCGACGCCTTCAATATCCCCGTGCTGACCTTCGTGGACGTGCCTGGCTTCTTGCCAGGAGTGGATCAGGAGCACCAGGGCATCATCCGGCGAGGCGCAAAACTCATCTACGCGTACGCCGAGGCCACTGTGCCGCTCGTCACGGTGATCACGCGCAAGGCCTACGGCGGCGCCTACATCGTGATGGCGTCCAAGCAGTTGGGCGCGGACGTCAACCTCGCGTGGCCCACCGCGCAGATCGCGGTGATGGGCGCCGGCGGGGCGGTCAACATCCTGCAGCGGCGTGCCCTCGCCAAGGTCGCGGAGGAGGGCGGCGACGTCGAGGCCGAGCGTGCCCGCCTGACCGCCGAGTACGAGGACCAGATCGTCAACCCGTACGACGCGGCGGAACGCGGCTACGTCGATGCCGTCATCGAACCATCGCAGACCCGCGCCCACATCGTGCGCTCGCTCAGGGCGCTGCGTACCAAGCGAGCCGCGCTGCCTCCCAAGAAACACGGGAACGTGCCGCTGTGAGCGACGACGTCACCGGAACCGCGGGAGGCCTGCGGGTGCTGCGCGGATCACCCGACGACTCGGAAGTCGCCGCGCTAGTCGCGGGCATGGCCGCCATCTCCTCCGTCGCAGAGGAAGAGCCCGAGCCCGGGGCGCCCACCTCCGCATGGATGGACCGCTCGCGCACCATGCGCGGGCAGCATCACTCGCTGCCGCTCGCACGCGGCGGTTCCGCATGGCGCACGTCGCTCCGATGATGAGCCGCCTGCTCGCGTTCGGCGCCGTCGGCGCCCTCGCGGGCGCGGCACCGCAGCTCTATGCACGCGCCACGACCTTCGGCGAGCGTGGGCTCGCCAGCTCCGGCACCTTCCGGCCGGCCGATGCGGCCCTGGTCCTGGGTGCGCGCGTCTGGGAGGACGGGCGTCCCTCGCTGTTCTTGCGGCAGCGGGTCGAGGCGGGGGTCGCGCTGTACGAGCGGGGGCTCGTCCCGCGGCTGGTGCTCACCGGCGCCGCGAGCAACCGCGAAGGGCTCGACGAGACCGCGGCGATGGAGCGCACCGCGCTGGACCTCGGGGTGCCCGCGGCGGACCTGGTCCGCGATCCCTCCGGCCACGACACCCGCGCGTCCGCGCTCAACGCCCGCGAGCACCTGGGGCTCGCGTCGGTGATTGTGTGTTCTCAGGAGTTCCACCTGCCGCGCGCGATGTGGCTGTGCCGCAGCGTCGGCCTGGACGCCCAGGGAGCCCACCCAGCGGTGCTGCTGCGCGAGCACACGGCCTTGGGCTACGCCCGTGAGCTGCCCGCCACGTGGAAGGCGGCCCTCGAGATCGCGCTAAATCGAATCGATACGACCAACCACTGACCGGGCTCTATACGCGCCCTCAACTGCCGCCTAGTCTGATGCGGTGACTGAGCCCTCACCGACGGCTGGAGGCGTGCTACCGCGACTGCGCGGGCACGTGTCCACCTATCTGGACGCCGCACTCTTCGCTCGCCTGCGCATCTGGCAGATCATGCCGCTTGCAGGCTGGTGGCGAGTAGCCGCGCTGTCGTGCTTAGGCCTGGTGCTGGGACTGCTCCCCGTGGTGTTCATGATTGCCACGTCGCGACTGATCGGCGGGATGCCCCAGGCCGTCGAATCAGGCGTGGGATCTCCCGCATGGGACTCACTCGTGTCGCTGTTCCTCGTGGCCGCCGGCGCGTTCCTGATTCAGCAAGTGCTTGCCCCCGCCCAACAACTGCTGGGGCTGTCGGTACAGCGAGCCGTAGACGGGCACGTCCGTGATCAGGCGGTGACGTCCGTGACGAGCGCCGTGGGCATTGGCGCCCTCGAGGACGGGGAGGTGCTGTCCACGTTCTCGCAGGCCCGCACGCGGTTCGAGAACAACTGGCACACGCCGGGCAACGCGGTGGCAGGCATGCTCTACCTGGTCGCCAGGTACACGCAGTTGATCACGCTGCTGGTCATCATCTGGCAGGTGTTCGGCGTCATCGTGACGGTGGCGCTGACCGTGGCCATCGCGGTGCTGCGCACCGGCAACCGCGGCGGGCTGCGTGCCTACTCCCGCCTGTGGCGTAGCAACGGCCACCTACAGCGCCGGCTCAACTACCTGCGCGACATCACCATCGGTTCGAGTGCGGCCAAGGACATCCGCGTGTTCGGGTCCATGACGTGGCTGAGCCGTCACCACGAGACGGCTTACCACGAGTTCGCTGACCCGGTCGATCGCGAGCGCCGGCGCATCTACTTCAAGCCTTACCTGGTTTACGCGGCCATCGCGGTGGCAACCGCCACGTGGGCGCTGCTGTCCCTCGTGATGCGCGCGGCGGGCACTGGGGCCGACGTGGGCGAGCTCGCCACGGGGGACATGACTCTGACGCAGCTCACGCTCGGCTTGCAGGCGCTGACCGGTGCCCTCATGCTGGCGCGCGACTACCCCGAGTCGGACCCGCCCACCCAGTTCGGCATGAATGCCCTCACTGCGTTGCGCGAGGTGGAGCGGGCCGTGCTGGACGGCGATACCGCGCCGCGCGGAACCGCGCCCGTGCCGCCCGAAGCGCCCCTGAAGTCGATCGAGTTCCGCGACCTGTCTTTCTCGTACCCTGGCGCCGACCAGGTGGTTTTCAAGGGCCTCAACCTCACGGTCGAGGCAGGCCAGACCACGGCGATCGTGGGCGTCAACGGCGCCGGCAAGACGACACTCATGAAGTTGCTGGCCCGCCTGTACGAGCCCACCGCAGGTGGCATATACGTGGACGGCGCCAGCATCGCGGACCTCGACCTCACCGAGTGGCGGCGCACGCTGTCCGTGGTGTTCCAGGACTTTGTGCACTACGAGCTCTCGGCGGCAGACAACATCTATCTTGGTGCCGCATTCGAGCCTCAGGACCGGGCGGCCGTCGAGGCTGCGGCGGCCCGCACCGGCATGTTGGAGACACTCGCCGATGCGCCACTAGGGCTGGACACCACGCTCGCCCGAGCATACGAAAACGGCATCGACCTCAGCGGCGGCCAGTGGCAGCGCGTGGCGATCGCACGCTCGCTCTACGCAGTCGACAAGGGCGCGCGACTGCTAGTCCTGGACGAGCCCACGGCAGCCCTCGACGTGCGCGCGGAGGCGGAGTTCTTCGACCAGTTCGTAGAGCTCACGCGCGGGCTCACCACGCTTTTGATCTCCCACCGCTTCTCTTCCGTGCGCAGAGCAGACCGCATCGTGGTGGTCGAGGATGGACACGTGATCGAGGAAGGCTCCCACGATTCCCTGATGGCTACGAATACCCGGTACCGGCGACTGTTCGAGCTGCAGGCGCGACGCTTTCGGGACGGGCTCGACATGGAGGGAGACGAATGAGCGCCCGGACGGAACGCCTCGACATTGCGAAGGGTATTGGCGACACCTTCTCGTTTGCTTGGCGGGCCGGCAAGCTCAATGTAGTGGTCGGGTTCGGCCTCATGCTGGTGGCCCCCATCGCCATGCCAGCGGCCGCCGTGGGACTGCGCGGCATCGTCGACAACACTCTTGCCGGCGAGGCGCGCACCGCAGCCTGGTGGGCGGTAGCAGTGGCCGTGCTCACTGTCATTGCGCTCACCGCCGAGCATTTCGCGCACATCTTCTACTTCAAGACCGCAGAGGACATGTCTGCGCTGATCGAGCGCGACGTGGCGACACTGTCGAACGGCAGCATGGGCGTGGAGCACCACGAACGCGCCGAGTACGCCGACCGCCTGGCGCTGATTCGGCGCGAGGCGGACCGGGCGGCGTGGGGCACCGTGGTCTCGCTCTACGGCGGGTTCGCCATCGTCTTGGCGCTCGTCGTGACAGGAGTGCTGCTCGCGTCGGTGAGCCTGTGGCTGCTGTTCCTGCCATTGGCAGCGATTCCCCCGCTGCTGTTCGGGCGCCGAGCCGAGGCCGCCGCGAAAGCGGGCCGCACCGCCGCTGCTCCGGCCACACGCCGGGCCAACCACATGTTCTCGCTGTTGGCCGATGCGGGGCCCATCAAGGAGGTACGCACCTGTGGACTTGAGAACGAGGTGCGCGAGCGTCAGGCGACGGCGTGGGCGGAGGCGACCCGCCTCGAGATGCGCGGCGAGTACAAGGCCACCGCGCTGCGCGCCGCAGGTCAGATCGTCTTTGCGATCGCCTACGTGGGGGCGACGTTGTTGGTGGTCCGCGACGCCGTGCGCGGTCAGCGCACCGCGGGCGACGTGCTGCTTGTCATCACCCTGGCAGCCCAGGTCAATGCCCAGGTGACCGCGGCGGTGACGATGCTCCAGGGTTTACAGCGCACGGCGTCAATGTTCGCGGAGATCCGTTGGATTCGCGCCATCGTGGGGCGCTCGCCGCTGGTGGCGGTGGACTCAGCTGCGCCGGATTCGCTGCGTCAGGGCATCACGCTCACGGACGTGGGGTTCACGTATCCCGGCACCGAAGATCCAGTGCTCAGCGAGCTCACCATGACCATCCCTGCGGGTTCTACTGTCGCGATCGTGGGTGAGAACGGGGCGGGCAAGTCCACCCTGGTCAAGCTACTGTGCCGTTTCTACGACCCCACCGACGGCACCATCGAAGTCGACGGCGTGGACCTTCGCCGCATTCCGGTCGAGGACTGGCGAGCGCGCATCTCTGCCGGCTTCCAGGACTTCGCCAAGTACGAGTTCACCGCCCAACACGTGGTGGGCCTGGGCTCGCAGGCTCACGTCGACGATGCCCAGGCGGTCGCCGCCGCACTCGATCGCGCGCGGGCGGAAGACGTCCTGAGACGCCTACCCCAGGGACTGCAGACCCTGATTGGCAAGTCATTCGATGGCGGCACGGACCTGTCGGGTGGGCAGTGGCAGAAGCTCGCGCTGGGCCGCGCCATGATGCGCGAGGACCCGTTGCTGCTGCTGCTCGACGAGCCCACGTCGGCGCTGGACGCGCAGGCGGAGCACAACCTGTTCGAGCAATACGCGTTAGGCGCGCGCCGTGTTGCCCAACGCACCGGAGCCATCACCGTGCTGGTGTCGCACCGGTTCTCGACCGTGCGCATGGCGGACACCATTTTGGTGGTGGGCGACGGCAAGGTACTCGAGGCCGGCACCCACGACGAGTTGGTAGCGATGCAGGGCACCTACGCGGACCTCTACGCGCTGCAGGCCAAGCAGTACTCCTGAGACGGCGAGGCAGCGAGGCGGCTACGGCTGCTGAACCTCGAAGACCGATGCGATCGCCCAGCCTGGCAAAGTCAGGTCGAGCTCCAGCACGCCGTCATCCGTTGCAACCACCGTGTCGCGGGCAAGCGAGTCACCTGCGGCGTGCAGCTCCACTGCCTGCTCACGCGACAGATTGAGCGGCTCGCCCAGGTCGAGCCACGCCTTCAACGCGTTGCCATGGTCCTGGTCGACCTGCTCGATCGCATAGGTGGCACCTGGGCGCACGCCCTCGATGCGGTGCTGAATCCTGACCTCGGGGCCCAGCGGGGCAATCTCCATGGCCTCCTGATGGGTCGCGGACATGCGCACCGAGGCGCCGCCCATCTGCTCGGGGTAGTTGTAGAACACGGCGGAGAGCTCGCCGGTGGCGCTGGAGCGGGAGATGACACCGTTCTCCGTGGAGGCGAGCAACTGGTCGCCGAGCCTGCCCATCATCTCGAAGGCGTGGAAGGTGGGCTTGTGGATGCCCTGTTCGTTGACGATCCCAAACCCGCCGTGGAACGGGCCCATCCCCGCCCCGCCCTCTTCGAAGATGTCGCTGAACGTCCAGTACGAGATCGAGTCCGCGAGCGCGGCGCACTCCAGATAGGCACGAGTGATGTAGGTCGCGCCAAACACGGTGTCGTGCATGCGGTCGCGGCTCGACGGCGAACTGGACCACTCGGTGATGTGAATCTCCGCATCGGGAAAGGCGCTGTCGGCAAGCAGGGACTTGAGCCGCAGCAGGTCGTCACGGGTGGCGTTGGCGTGGCGCGTGATCGCCACCATCTCGTCGTTCGCGCCAAACGCGAAATCCGTCGGGTACAGATGCGTGGAGACAAAGTCCACGGGCACGTCGCGCTCCGCGCAGTACTCCAGTAACTCCTGGATCCACACGGGCCGCCAATCAAGAGCGTCGGGGTCCTCCGCCGCTGCTGTCTCGACCTGCGCCGCCCGGTCCTCGGTCTCGCCCTCGTAGCGGGCATCGGGCACATAGACCGACGTGGAAGGCCCACCGACGAGCAGGCCACCATCGATGGCCTTGATGGTCCGGACGGTGCGCTCGTAGAGCTCGAAGTACTCCGAGCGGGTGCCGGTCCAGAAGTGCGGCACCAGATTGGGTTCGTTCCATACCTCGAACCGCCACGTGCGGACCTCGTCGATCCCGTAGCGCTCGACCCAATGCCGGATGGTGGCGTCCACGAGCTCGACCCAGCGCCCCATGTCCTGGGGCGGCGAGCAGTGCGCGCCCCACCAGAACACGGTGCGGTGCTGGGTCGCGAGGGCCGAGGGCATAAACCCCAGCTCCACGAAGGGCTTGACGCCGAGGTCAATAAGAAAGTCGAAGACCTTGTCCACATAGGAAAAGGTGTGGACAGGCTCGGGCAGCGCATCGTCCGGACCGAACCCGCCCCCGTAGGTCGCGCGGTAGACGAACATGTCGTCGTGGAAGAGGCCATGAAAGCGCAGGTAGCGAAAGCCCAGGCGGTCCACGGCCTCCGTCAACTGGGCCTGCCAATCGGCGCGCAGGCCCTCGTTGGCGCGCCCGGCTCCCACGCATTCGTTCCACACGTGGTGGAGTGGCGTCGCGCCCGACGGCTGTCCGTCGATGACGATATCCGGCTGCTGAGAGGTCATGGTCTCGGATTCTTTCATCGCGGCAGCTGATTACGCCATCACCTGGCGATTTCAGGGACCTTTTGACCGTTCTGTCAAGGGGGTAACCGGCTAGAATCCCCGTATGACCACCGAGACCGCGCCCGCGACCTCGACTGCCCTCACGGCCGCCGAGGAACTGCTGTGGCGACGGTTCTCCGCGGTGCTTGCGACCGTCCCCGCGTCGCTCGACGAGCGGCTGCGCGCGGCCACCGGGCTCAACCACTTCCAGTACTCCGTGCTCGACGCACTGTCGCGCCAAGAGGGCCGCCGCCTGCAGCTCGCGCAGCTCGCACGCGCCCACGACTCGTCATTGTCGCGCCTGTCCCACTCGATCACCCGCCTGGAGGCGGCTGGCTACGTCAAGCGCACCACCTGCGACTACGACCGCCGCGCCAACTGGGCGGTGCTCACGAGCGCCGGCGCCGACATTGTCGAACGCTCGCGCGACGCGTACACGCACATCATTCGCGAGACCCTGATTGACCGACTGCCGGCGGACCACCGCGGCGCCTTCGCAGAGCTGCTCACCGCATTGCTGACGGCCGATGTCGCGCAGCAGTGCACCGCTCTGGATGCGGACCTCGAAGTCCACCCTGACCTAGGTTGACTCGCGCTCGTCCTTGCTCGTAGGGCACGGTGATCCTCAGGTGAGAGCGCTGACCGGAGCGGTCACTCCTGCCGCTCGGCGTGCGGCCATAGCTGCGACGAGCGTGAGTACGAACGCGAGGACCGCGGCCCCCGAGAAGCCGATGGCGATCAATGGCGCGACGAGGGCCCACTCCCCCGACACGTCCGGCGAGTAGGGCGCAGTCGCGGCGACTATGTAGATTGCGGTGCAGCTCAGGGCTAGAACGAGCGGCCTCAATGGCCGCCCGTCAGCAGTGACGTAGCGCCAGCCGGCCGCGAAAGCGACGCCGAGCACGATGGCGGACGCTATCCAGATCTCGCCCGTCCACGTGGGCATTGCGGCATCGTCGCCCGGCTCTGACCGGTAGCGCAGGAGCAGGAAGGCCAGGACGGGAGCGAGCGCGTACTGGATCACCGCCACTGCGGCGCCGGACAGCACCGCTCTGCTGACCGATCCGCGCATGCTTGCACTCTAGTGAGCCGTGTCACCGTCCGCGCGGGAGGTCTACTGCCCGGTCTCCGCGGAGGCTAACGTCGCAAGAACTCCCTCGAGTTGCGCCAACTGGGTGTCCGACAGCGCCGACAGCGTCTCCGTGTACTGCCGTTCCACCTGGTCCAAGACTGCGCTCACGAAGCCGCGCCCCGCGGGCGTGGGCGTCAGCAGTCGCACGCGACCATCCTCTGGGTCGCGCTCCCGAGCCACCCAGCCGCGGTCGACCAGTCGCTGGATCACACCAGTCGCGATGTTGGGCTTGACGCCGATGTAGTCGCCCACGTCAGAAGTCGGGCGGCCCGGCTGGGCGTGGATAAATAGCATTGCGCGAAACTGCGCCAACGTGAGGTGGTGATCGATCAGTGCCTCCGCCTGGGAGCGCATCTGCGCCTCCGCGAGAGCACGCTGCAGGCCAAGAATGCGCTGCGTGGTCGCCTCACGACCATCCGCACCTGCTGACATGCACCTCACCGTTCCCGTGTGCCGGTCCGTAGCGCTCGAGGGCGCCTGACCGCGGCCGAGGACAGAATAGCGGGCGACTCTCGTTGATACTTCGCCTTACGCGAAGTATCGTAGTGCGCGCCCCACAGCCGGGGTCCCCATTCGTCCCCGCCTGGAGGCCCTGTGCCCACGCCCGTCCCCACCCCCGTCACCCTCGACGATGCGCTCGCCGAGGGAATCTCGGAGAGCACCTACCGACGTCGCTGGGTGATCTTGGCCACGCTGTGCTTGGGACTCATGACCGCGATGATCGCGAACATGAGCCTCAACCTGGCTCTGCCGGATTTGGCGGTCGAGTTCTCCATGACTCAGCTCGAGCTCACCTGGGTGGTCGAGGCCTTCGCGCTGGTGTTCGCCGCACTGCTGTTCATCGCCGCAGCCATCGCGGACCGCTACGGTCGCAAGCGCACCATGATGGTGGGCCTGCTGATCTTCGTGCTCGCCTCGCTCTACGCGCCCTTCTTCGCCTCCTCGGGCGGGGAACTGATCGCCTCGCGTGCCGTCATGGGCATCGGTGGCGCTCTTGTGATGCCCACCACGCTCTCGCTGGTCAACGTGGTGTTCCCGTCCAAGGAACGCCCCAAGGCAATCGCGATCTGGGCCGCCGTCGCGGGCGTGGGCATGATGATCGGCTCCGTGCTGACCGGCGTGCTGCTGCACTTCTTCGACTGGCACTCGGCCTTCATTCTGGGCGCCGTGTTCGGCGTCGTCTCCCTTGCCGTCACCTGGCGCCTCGTTCCCGAGTCGGTTGACGAGAAGCGCACGCCCGTCGACTGGGTCGGCGGTGCCTTCGTCACCGTCGCCCTGGCCGGAATCGTGTACACGATCATGGAGGCGCCGTCCCACGGCTTCGACGACGCGGTGACCATCATCGCCGCAGTGGCCGGCGTAGCCGCGCTCGCCGTCTTCATCTGGTGGGAGCGGCGAGCCGCCCACCCCATGCTGGATCTCACCCTGTTCCGCCGCTCGCGCTTCACGCTGTCCGTGATCTCCGTGACTCTCACGTTCTTCGCGATGATGGGCGCGTTCTTTGGCATGACGCAGATCTTCCAGCTGGTCATGGGCTACAACACCCTCATCACTTCGCTCGCGTTCATCCCTGCGATGCTGCCCATGATGTTCATTGGCCCCATGGTCCCCCGCTACGTCGCCCGGTTCGGCACCCGCTGGACGGTAATCCCGGGCCTGCTCGCGATCGCGACCGGGTTCGGCCTGATGACTACCTGGCCCACCATCCCGTCCTACTGGGACTTCCTGCTCGCGATGTCCACCGTCACGCTCGGCATGGCCATGGTGATGACGCCCGCCACCAACATGATGATGTCTGCCGTGCCGCGCAACCGGTCCGGCATGGGCTCGGCGATGAACGACACCACCCGCGAACTCGGTGCCTCACTGGGAATCGCGGTGCTCGGCTCGCTCATCGCGAACCAGTACGCCTCCAACATCGCGCCCGTGGCCGAGGAACTCCCGGCTGATGCCGGCACTGCCTTCGGCGACTCGCTGGCGGGGGCGATCGCGGTCACCGACCAGCTGGCCGCGAGTGGAGGGGAGCTGGCCACTGCCGCCGGCCAGCTCGCCTTCGCCGCCCAGGAGGCGTTCATGGACGCCAACCAGTACGCGATGGGCATCTCCGCGCTCATTGCGGTGGCCACGGCGATCCTGATGCTGATCGCCCTGCCGCGGGGCGACAAGTCGCTGTCAGCAGAGCCCGGCAGCGCGCTCGAGGACGACGATGCCGCGGCCGCCGACCCCACCCCCGCATCGGCCGCCGACCCCACCCCCGCATCGGCCGCCACCAACCCGGGCACCCCACCAAAGTAGGAAGCCCAGTACTCCTTATCGCGGCCGTCCGGCCCCTGTAGGAACGTCAGTACTCATTCGGCCTCGAAGGAGACCGCGACCCACGACACGGGCGGGAGCGTGAACGTCAGGACGCTCCCGTCCAGCCGGGTCTCGAGCGGCTGCGGGGCCACGCGCTCCGGCTCCTCGAGGGAGTTGACCGCATACATGTCCTCGTCGGCCAGCACATGTGCCTCGAGCACTCGCGTCGCGCCGAGCGCCGCCACGTCCACGCTCACCTCGAGAGCCGTGTCCAAAGAACGGTTGACCGCGAACACAGCGGCCGCACCCTCGTCCCTGGTCGCGACTGCGGTCACCGCCGGCACGTCCCCGTGGCGCTCGCTCGACACGGACGGGCACTCCACTGTCAGATCGATCGCCTCGCCGCGCGCGAGACGCGAGGTGATGGCGAATGGGAAGAACGTGGTCTGCCGCCACGCCGGCCCGCCGGGCTCGGTCATGATGGGTGCGATGACGTTCACCAGTTGAGCGAGCGAGGCGCTCGTCACGCGGTCTGCGTGGCGCACGAGCGAGATCAGCAGCGAGCCGAGCACCACGGCGTCGAGCACGCTGTAACGGTCTTCGAGCAGGCGCGGGGCGACGGGCCAGTGCTCGATGTCGGTGATCTTCTCCTGCTCCATGTGCCGGCGCATGTACCAGACATTCCACTCGTCGAACGAGATCCCCACGGTGCGGTCGGAGCCGGCCGCCGCGCGCGCGTCGTCGATAATCTGCGCGACCTCTTCGATGAACAGGTCCATGTCCACGGCCGATGCGAGAAAGCTGGCGGCGTCGCCGTCGTGCTCCTCGTAGTAGGCGTGGCAGGAGATGTAGTCGACCTCGTCGTAGGCGTGGCGCAGCACCGTACGTTCCCAGTCGCCGAACGTGGGCATGCTGCGCCCCGAAGACCCGCACACCACCAGCTCCAGGTTGGGGTCGACCTGCCTCATCGCGCGGGCGGTCCGTGCCGCGATCTCTCCGTATGAATCGGCGTCCCGGTGGCCCAGCTGCCACGGCCCATCCATCTCGTTGCCCAGGCACCACATCCGCACGTCGAACGGCTCGTCGCGGCCGTGGGCGCGGCGGGCGTCGGACAGCTCGGTTCCGCCGCGGATGCGGCAGTACTCGAGCAGGTCGAGCGCCTCTTGGACTCCGCGGGTGCCGAGGTTGATCGCCAGCATCAGCTCGCTGTCCACGCGCTCGAGCCACTGGGCGAACTCGTGCAGGCCCACCTCATTGGTCTCGGTGGAGTGCCAGGCCAGGTCGAGCCGGCGGGGGCGGTCCTCGCGCGGCCCGACCCCGTCTTCCCAGCGATAACCCGAGACGAAGTTGCCTCCCGGGTAGCGGATGGCG
>JBKBNW010000009.1:0-28528 GCA_046295115.1 Demequina sp. | reverse complement strand
CCGGCCGGTCGTGCGGGCCGCGAACGCCGACGGCGAGGACCGTATCGCGCGAACCTATGTGCCGTACCCGGCGAGCTTCGGCGGCTTTGTGCCGTCAGAGGATCAGTCCAGCTACGCCAAGAGCGTCACCGTTGGGATCGACAACGGCAAGGAGCTCATTGCAGAAACCGTCGAGCGTTGCCCGGAGACCAAGATCTTCGTGGCTGGGTACAGCCAGGGGGCGCAGGTCGCATCGGCAATTGCTCGAGACATCGGCGCGGGCAACGGACCGGTGGAGCCGGATCAGTTCGCCGGCGCGGCGCTGATGAGTGATCCGACCAGGGCGATGGGTGCGCCGGTATTCCAGGGCGGCGCCTCCCGCTCCACTCCTGGGGCAGTACCGGGCACGGAGGGCACGTCTGTGGCAGCGGTCGGGGTGGCAGCAGGGGCGCCGGTTCCCGAGGGCCGCGGGATCTCCCCGAACACCGCAGCGGCGGACTTCGGTGCGGTGGCGGACCGGGTCGCAAGCTTCTGCGTGCCCGGGGACCTGGCGTGTGACACGCCGACAGATTCTGATCTGTTCCAGGTGGTGGCGAACATCGCGGGCCAGAGCGAAACCGGGTCAGACCCGGTTCAGGCGCTGCTGAACGTGGCCACGGTGACCGGTCAGTCTGTCTTGTTCACCGCTGCCGAGACCATCTCGGAGGACATTAGCTACTCCGACGGGACTGGGTTCACCATCGCCCAGGCCAGCCGGGGGAACACCACCCTGGCGCGGATGGCGCGATACAGCGATCCGACCAGAGCCCAGAACCCGGCAGATCAGACCGCCATGCTCATGGAGGCCGGAACCAAACTGGCCGGGATGGCGCTGGGGGCGTCGATCACGGTCGCCAAGAAGACGCTGACGCTGGAGAACATCGCGCAAGTCGCGCTCGCCGGGGCAGCGAATCCGGCGGCCGGCGCCGCTGTCCTAGTAGGGCAGCTCGCGGTCAATGCCACTGACGTCGTGACTCCCGCGACGGTGGACTCGGGACTGCGCCGGGTGGCCGGGGAGATCGAGCACACCGTCACCGACACTGCCGGCCTGGTGGATATGGCGACCAAGACCCAGACCTGGAACACGATCGACTCTCACGGCGCCTACGACCGTATCCCGTTCTCGGCCTCGGGACAGTCCCCGGCTGCTCTGACCCAGCAGTGGGTCATGGCCGCGGCCAATGATCTGGCCGTGGCCAAGGGCATGGAGCCGATTAGCCAGCCACTTGCGTCTTCCGGCTCTGATCGCATGGCGATGATCCGCTCCGGTGCAGGCGAGGACCAGCTCTCACAGCTGGGCGCATCAGCGCAGAAGGCAGACACGTCGGCCCTGTCCGAGGCTCTGGCCTCGGTGACTGCGTGACCAGGACCGATCAACCCCCGGAGGCAGCGATGACCAGCGCACACCAGACTCCGACACCGCAGTCCACGGCAGTGCCGAAATGGCTGGCGGTCCCGACCGAAACCGACCGGGCCCCGGTCTGGGACAGCGCAGTCGCGCCCTCCGTGGGACGGGCACCTGCGATGTGGCTTCTGGGTGCGCACGGAGGTGCGGGGGTGTCGACGCTGGAAGCGATGTGGGCGCCGGCGGCATCGAGTCGGCGGGGCTGGCCGGCCGCTGACGCCGCACCGTTCGTGGTGGTCGTGGCTCGAATGCACGCCGCAGGCCTGGACGCCGCGCACCAGCTGTGTTTGCAGCATCAGGCCGGCCAAGTCGGAGGCTGTGCGCTGCTGGGCCTAGTCACCGTCGCCGCCGCCCCAGGCAAGCCAGCGGTCTCACTGACTCGTCGTCGTGAACTCGTCGCGGCTGCCGCCGGGACGAGTTGGCACATCGACTGGGTGCCCGAACTGTTGACCGCGACAGCATCGGAACTGGCGCAGTGGAAGCCCGGATACACCGCGCCCGCGGTCAAGCGGCTGGCCAAACCGCCTCACCCGACCGAGGTCGTCCCGGCGTCGGCGGTAGCCGCTGCCGAGGACATCTTCTCCGCCGCCCGCCAGCAGTGGCGACTGCGTTCACAAACCCCCTGATCACTGCTTTTCGTTCACATCACCCCTGAGGAGAACACCATGATTGTCGAAACGATCACCGCGGCCGCCCCGGTCGCCGAGCATGTCCTTGCGCAAGGAATGAACCTGTCACCGCAGGAGATCCCGGGCGCCGGCCAGAAGGTCGATACCGCCCTGTCCTACTTCATGTGGGGCTGCGTCGCGATCGGCGTCATGGGCGTGATGGCAGCGGGTGCGTACTTCATCATGGCCCGCTCGTCCGGGCGCGGCGATGAGGTCCAGAGCACCGTTGCCCGCATCATCGGCGGCTGCCTGTTGATCATGCTTGCCGGCCCCATCGTCAATGCGCTGGTGTCCTGACCACCGTGCTTACCGAGGTAGCGATCATCGTGGCGCAGGACGCAGGACCGATCCTGCCTCCGACCAGCCCGGTCGCCCCACCCGCAGCGGCGATGACCTACTTCACCCAGGCCGTGGGCTGGGTGAAGTGGGGCGCCACCGTCGTCCTGGTCGCCGGACTCCTGGCGATCGGCGCCCTACTGACAGTCGACAACCGCCTGGTCGACCAGTACGGCCCTTCCATCCAAGCGATCACCATCAAAGTCGTCCTGGGCTGCCTCATCGTCGCCTCGGCCGGCCATATCGCCGACGTATTCATCTAGGAGCATCCGTGTCCATCCGCCGACGCGTTCTCACCGCAATGGCGGTGGCGCTACTACTGACCTCAGGCACTGCCTGCTCAACTGATGAGCAGGGCACCGACGCCCCGGTCGCCGTCGACACCTCCTCGGCCCCCGCTGATCTGACCTGGCGCACCGTGGCCGGACTCAAGATCCCCACCTCCCACCAGGACGGCCCCGCACGGACGACGCCTCCGCAGGGTTACAGCCACAGTCCCCAGGGAGCTGCCCTGGCCGCCGCCAACGGGCAAGCCGCCCTGGCCACCTCCCCGGACACCACCTGGCCCGAAGTTGTGCGTACGGTCACCGCCCCCGGCCCCGGCCGAGACGAGTGGGCGCAGGCCCGCGCACTGATGAGCGTGTCCGGGGCCGTCGATCCATCGGTCGCCGCATCCTTCGTCGCATTCAAGATCACCGACTACTCGCCGGAGCAGGCGATCGTCTTGCTGGCTACCTCGACACCGCCGGGGCCGGGTGAGGACGAGCCGTTGATGACTGCCTACCCGGTGCAGCTGGCCTGGACCGGGGCCGACTGGAAGCTCGTGCTCCCCACGCAGAGCGACGACATCGACGCCACCGAGATCCACACGCTCGAGGGCTTCACGACCTGGGATGAGGAAAACTGATGACGAGGAAGACCTGGATCACCGCCGCAGGAGTGCTGATTGCAGCTCTGCTGGTGCTGGCCGTGGTCATCACCATGACCGGCCGCGACGATCAATCCCCCCAGGCGACACAGGCGCCGGAGCCGTCGTCAGCGCCAGCCGCTGCCACCCCGACCGCACAGCCCGGACGAGTGACCAGCGACCTGGTGGGCCGGCAGGTGACCGTCGTCAAAGCTCCCGGCGGCATGCCCCTCGAACAGACCGGAGAACCGACTGCGTTTCCCACCGGAACCCAAGCAGTCGCCGCACCGGCCGGCCTGGCACTCCAACAAGTGCCGAGCGGGGTCACCTTGATGGTCTCGACCTCAGACGGCCCCACCGACACCGAGCAAGGAGTGATGACTGGCTACGCTCAGTCACCCGTCGGCGCAGCAGTCCTGACTGCCAACTACTTCGGCCTCGGGTTTGAGCTCGGCCCTGTCTATGCGGACTTCCTGGACCGGTACGCGAAACAGCTTGTTGCCGAGGATCCGGCGTTCCTGGAGGAGATTCGCGCCCGCGGGCAAGCCAACGAGGGCCGCGCCTTGCAGGCGGCGGAAGGCTTTCTGGCTCCGCGCTGGTTCCGCATCAGCCACTGTTCGCCCGAGTTCTGCACCGTCGAAGCTGCGACACCGTCTGTTGCCGATGCAGTGGGACAGGTCGACACGATCGACATCAGTGCGACCGCACACCCCGTGATGCGGGTGTCCCTTGCATGGCAAGACGGGCAGTGGCAGATCGTCTCGGCTAGGTCGCTGCCCCCGGTGGAGAAGCTAGATGGGTCGTGGGTGCTGTGGAACTAAAGCACCTGTACAGGTCCGCGCTCTCAGTTGTTCTAGCTGTGCTGCTGTCTGTGATCGGGGCAGGACAGGCCTTGGCACAGGACAACGATGAGCCCGGTGGTCAGAACTCGTTTCAGACCTACTACGACGACTGCCGTGACGGTGAGACCGACGGTGGCGTCGTCGACGGCGGCCTGCTTGGGGGCACAGGTGCTGCTGAGTGGATTCGCGACTCTGCCCATGCCGGCGGTCTGCGAGAGGCGGTGACTACTCCGACGAACATGGCAATGTCCGCCTTCTGTAACACCGCTGGCGCGGCGAAGTTTCCAACCGACGCGGTTGAAGCGGCCACCTCCGGCTTCTGGGGCGATCCCATCGGCGACTTCGTCAAGTCACTGCTCGAGGGCAACGCCCAGTCGCTGTCGCTGATCATGACCATGTGGATCAAGGAGTCCCCGTTCTCTGGGGCGGACTTCGCCTCTTCGGTCGAGGGCATCTTCAACCTCACCCTGTGGGCGCAAGCCCTGCTGTTCGTGGTGTCGCTGATTGTGGCCGGAACCCGGATGGCGGTCGCCCGAAACCGCGGCCTGGGCGACGGGTTCGAGGATGTCGGCCAGGTCGTCTTCAACTTCATCCTTGCCGGCGCGGCACTGCCGGCGGTCATCCTGGCGATGCACCTGGCGACCGACGCTGTGTCGGCCGGGTGGCTGGAAGACGGACTGGGCGGTGACCCCGCCGCGACGATCAACTCCGTTGCGCTGATTGACGAGGAAACCGGGCTTGGCCCCGCCGCCGTTCTCATCCTGGTGGTCTTCGCTCTGCTGGGGGCATTGGCGCAGCTGGTGGCCCTCGTCGTCAGGGAAGGTCTCCTGATCGTCGTGGTTGGCCTGCTCCCTCTGGCCGCTGCGTCGTACTCCTTGAGCACCGGCAAACAGGCTTTCAAGACGATGATCGGGTTCATCGTCGCGGCCCTGCTGTTCAAGCCGGTCGCCACGTTGCTGTACCTGACGGCGTTCTGGCTCAGCTCCGGCAGCCAGGCCCCCTCTGTGATGGAGGCGGTGTCGTCGATGTTGCTGCTGGCCGCAGCGGGCCTGGTTCTGCCAGCCCTGATGCGCGTGGTGGCCCCCGCGGTGTCGGCCTCCGTGGCCGGTGGCAGTGCCGCCGGAATCGGTGCCGCAGCGGCCGGCGCGACCGGAGCTGTGGCAGGGATGGCTGGAGCTGCACTCGGTAACGCCCAGCAAGGGCTGGCCGGGTCTGGGACGCAGTCGGCGTCCGGGGCCAGCGGCCAGGGCGCAGCGAACGGAGCTGCCTATCTGGGTCCGCACTCTGCTGGCGGGTCCTCACCTCAGGCGACCCCCGGCGACCGGCCGTCAACTCCCTCCGGTGGTGGCTCGCCGTCGGGCGCCAGCCCCTCCAGTCCTGCGAGCAACGCCTCGGGCGGCGGTGGCGGAGCCGGAGTCGGTGGGGCAGTGGCCGGGGCCTCGAGGGGAGCTGGCGCGGCGCTGGGGATGGCTGCCGCCGGCATCGGGGCAGTGGCCACCGCGGCGCAAGGCACGGCCCGGGCCACGCAGTCCACCGAGCAGATGCTCGACGGCGCTCTGGCCGCCCATGCCACCCCCCACCACTACCGGTAACGACAAGGAGCTCAGACGGTGACTACCTCCGGTGAAGCCAACGACCTGCGGCTCTACACCCTCGGTGAGCGGAGCCAACGAACCGGCATGTTCGGGCTGCCGCTGCGGGCAACGCTCATCGCCGGGGGCGCGTTCATCGTGGCGATGTTGGTGCTGATGCAGGGCGGACTGGGCGCTGGTGCGTTGATCGCACTTGCCGCGGTGGTGTACCTGGCTCCCGCGATCTTGCGTATTGGAAATCGAACTCTCTACGAGGTGGCACAAATGCGTTTTCAGTTCTGGCGAGCCGAAAAGGCCGGGTCAACGATCTACCGATCAGGCCCGAACTCTCGCATCCCCGGTGGCCGCTACCGTCTTCCCGGGGCTCTGGCAAAGACCGAGCTCCACGTTGGACGCGACGTGGCCGGCAACGACTTCGCCATGATCCGTGATCAGGCGCTCAACCAGTACACCGTGCTGCTCGACGCCTCCTCCCGGGGCCAGGAGCCGCTGACGGTGACTGACCGCAACAACATGACCGCGGAGTGGGGTGCGTGGCTGGCGGAGTTGTCCCTCAACGATGACGTCGTGGCAGCCACCGTGACAGTGGAGTCGTTCCCCACCACTGGGCAGGACTTGATCGCCGCAGTGAAACGGTCTGTCGACGAGTCGACACCGGAGCTCGCTCGCCGTATTCAGGCCGAGTCGGCGGTGCAGTTCGCTAAGGGCAAGCTCGTGACCCGCTCATGGATCGCGGTGACGTTCAAGGCCGCCACGGCGATGCAGCGCAAGGATCCGGAGGCAATGGCCACCGACCTGGGCGTGCGGCTTCCGGGCCTGTACCAGCGGCTGGAGTATGCCGGTGTCTCGGCGACTCCGATGCTTCCCGAGGATGCGATCGGCCTGGCGATGCGTGGCTTCCGCCCGGACCTGGAGGAGTCGATCAATAGGGCGCGGCTGTCGGGCGAGTCGATGGGGGTGGACTGGGAGGACGCCGGCCCCGCCCAGGCGGTGGCCAAGTGGGCCAGCTACCGGCATGAGGACTGGATCTCGCGGTCGTTCGAGATGGCCGCCCCGCCGGCTGCGGCGTTCCCGGACCACGTCCTGCGTCCACTGCTGGAGCCGAAGCCCGACATCCCGCGCAAGCGGGTGACGTTGGTGTACCGCCCAATCGCTGCGGGCGACGGTGTCCGCACCGTGGAGAAGGAGCACACCGATGCGGTGAACGCGGCGAACAAGTCCCGGTCGATCGGTAAGGCTTCGGCCGGGCTGCGCCTGGAGCGCACCGAGGCTGCCCGTCAGGCGTTGGCGCGGGGCGGCCAGCTCGGAGAGTATTCGCTCTTGGTGACGCTGACCCTGCGGGATGCGGAGCTGCTTGAGCAGGGGTCTGCGATCATCGGCCAGCTGGGTAACCGTTCGCAGCTGCGGCTGCACTCCACCAACGGCCAGCAGGACGCCGCGTTCATCGCAGGCATGGGGCTGGGTGTGCTGCTCGACCAGAAGTCGACCATCTCGTCGTTTGCGAGGGCCGAGTGATGGCGCGGCGCACCAAGGCGCCGATCGGACCGAAGGAACTCGAGGAGCTGCACGCCCGGATCACCGCCGGCGATGTGGACCAGCCGTGGGTGTTCACTGCCACGGGTCGCGCATACAAGCAGTGGTGCAGCGAGCATCCCGAGCGTGCCGAACAGGCACGGACGGCGCGGCAGGCCTCGGCGCTGCGCTATGGCAAGCCTCGGTTCACCGCTCGGTATTCGGCGGTGGACGGCCACGGCTTCAAGGGAATGTTCTCGGGCCGCATGTCCGTGGTCTCCGCCCCCGGCGCGACACAGACCTCGACCAACTACGGCTGTGGGTTCAATCCGTGGGTCGTGGGGGCCACCGCGCCCGCGGTCGGTGTTCCCCTGGGCGTGCACGTCCAAACCGGGCAGGACGTCTCGGGCGATGTGCTGTCCTGGTTCAAGGCCGGCATCATCGGCAACCCGTCGGCATTCGTGCTGTCGCTTCCTGGCCTGGGCAAGTCCACCGTCATCCGCAAGCAGTTCATCGGCGCGGTCGCCCAGGGTCATGTCCCCATCGTCGCCGGGGACATCAAGGGCGAGTACGTCCCGGTGACCCGGGCGATGGTCACCCCTGCCGGCAAGCAGGGGCAGGTGATCCGCCTGGGCCACGGCCACGGCCACCTCAACCCGCTGGCGGCCGGAGCGCTGGGTGAGGCGATCCCGCTGATGCAGGCACGCCTGGCCACGCTGCCTGCACACAGCGAGGAGGCCACGAAGCTAGCTGAGGCGATCACCGAAACCGCCGAGTCGGTCCATTCTCGCCAGGTCACGATGGTGGTGGCGCTGGCCGAGCTGATCCGTGGTCGGCCGCTGGCCGACTTCGAGGGACTGATCGTGTCCACCTCACTGCGCACGATGCGCGAGACAGGACAATTCTCGTTCGCCTCCCCGCCACTGCTGCGGGACCTGATCGACTTCATCCGGGCCGGCAACGACGGCCTTCGGCGTGCACTGTTCGTGAGCGACGACACCGAGTACCGCCACACCGTGCGGACCTTGGTCCAGACCCTCGAGTCGCTGACCGACGGTGTGATGGGCCAGGTGTTCGCCGAGCACACCACCACCAAGATCGACTTGGACGCCCCCGCGATCTGTATCGACGTCTCCGCGATCGCTCGAGGAGACCAAGCCCTCAAGGCCGGGGTGCTGTTGGCGTGCTGGTCCGATGCCTACGGAGCGATGGAAGCCGCGCACGTCCTGGCCGACTGCGGACTGGCCCCACAGCGGTACTTCCTGGCGATCCTCGACGAGATGTGGGCGACCCTCGGTGCCGGCGCGGGCATGGTGCAGCGCGTCGACGAGCTCACCAGGCTCAACCGAACCGATGGCACGGGCCTGCTGATGATCACCCACACCGGGCGAGACCTGGAGACTCTGCCCAACGAGGTCGACGTCAAGACCGCGATGGGCTTCATCGAGCGGGCCGGGATGATCATCTGCGGCGGACTGCCCGCCGGGGAGCTCGATCGCCTGCGCGGGGTCTTGCAGTTCACCGAGGCCGAAGCGGCGATGATCACCGCCTGGTCCAAGGGCGCACCGATCGAGCGCACCGCCCCTGTCGACGATGACGACGACCAGGAGCGTCGGAAGAAGCCGCCCCTGGGCCGCGGCAAGTTCATGCTCAAGCCCTCGAAGGACGGCTCGGCAGGAATCCCGATCCAGGTGCTGCTGACCACGACCGAGGACCAAACCAGGATCCACGACACCAACGTGCGATTCCGGGATCTGCTCGACGGCACGCCCACCGAGCAGGCGGTGCCAGCATGAGCACCTCACCGTATGACACCCAGTTCCGTCAGAAAGTAGTCGACCGGTTCGCGCAGCTCGAACCGCAGTTCCCCTCGACATCGGCCGCGGCCGAGGCCGTCGCCCGCGAGTTCGGCATCAGCCGCGACTCGGTGCGGCGGTGGTCGGTCGATGCAGGCATATGGCAGGCGCACAACTCCACGTCCCTGCGAGCCCTGCAAGCCGAGGTCGCTGCCCTTCGAGCCCGACTCGGTCAGTGACCTCGTGAGGTCGATAAAAATGGTCACCGGGCTAGTCATCGGGATCATCCTGCTGGCGCTGGTGATGGTGGTCGTGCTCGGCCCCAACGGCGGGGACCCGTGTCGACCGGAAAGCGGAAGCCCCTCCGCAGGCGGGGTGCCCGCGGGCGAGCTGAGTCTGCCGATCGCCGAGGGCGAGTACGTCGTGTCCTCGACCTACAAGAGCGCCGACCGCCCAGGCCACCGGGGCATCGACCTGGCCGCCGGCGACGGCACCGCCATGTACGCGATGGCCGGGGGAGTGGTCACTGCTGCTGGCCAGGCGTCCGGGTTCGGGAACTGGATCGTCCTCGATCACACGATCGACGGCCAGGCCTTCTCCACCGTGTACGGCCATATGTGGGACGACGGTGTCGCAGTACAGACCGGTGACACCGTGACCGCAGGCCAATACATCGGCAAGGTCGGCAACAACGGACAGTCCACGGGACCCCACCTGCATTTGGAGGTGTGGCAGGGCGGGCGACTGTCCGGCGGCACCGAGACCGATCCACAGCCGTGGCTGGACCGGGCAGTCAACCCCGGATCGGGGCCGGCCGACACCGACCGAGACGCCAGCGACGCCACCGACCCCACGCCGGCCCCACACTCGGGCGGGGAGATGCCGGACTCGGACAAGATCCAGTCCAAGGCCAACCTCCAGACCGACTCGATCCGGGTTGCCCGGGCAGTGGCGCAGCGATTCCCTGACGTGCAGACCATCGGTGGGTGGCGGCCCGTCGATGACTTCCCGGATCACCCATCGGGTCGGGCGGTGGACATCATGATCCCGAACTACGAGTCCTCCGAAGGGCGTGAGCTGGGCAACCGGATCAAGAACTACCTGCTGACCCACCGCGAGTTCTTCAACATCGAGTACATGATCTGGCGGCAGATGTATATCCCGTCGTCAGGCCAACCGAACCTGATGGACGATCGAGGCAATCCGACTGAGAACCATTACGACCACGTGCACGTGACCACCGTCGGTGGCGGGATGCCGTCTGCGGGCCAGACCTACGGCGCCGCACCAACAGACGGTGCCGACAACACCTCGGAGACCACCGGAGCCCCTGGCGACGACGATTGTGCACCGGACTTCGGTCACCGGAGCCTGAACGACGGCGAGATCCCCGACGAGCTGCGCAAGTGGATCGCACTAGGCGGGCAGGTGTGCCGCGAGGTCGATTCGCCGCTGCTGGCGGGGCTGATTTATCACGAGTCCGCCGGGTTCCAGGCCACTGCGGTGTCCACGGCAGGGGCGCAAGGGTACGGGCAGTTCATGCCCGGGACCTGGGCCTCTAAGGGGGCGAAAGTGGATGAGAACGGGCAGGTTGCAGGCCCACCGGGGTCGGGGTCACCGTCCGACCCGGCCGACGCGACGATGGCCGCTGCGCGCTACCTGTGCGAGATCGCAGGCAGTCAACGCGAGGCCATCGCCTCCGGTGAGCTGACCGGGGACCCGCAGACCTTGATGCTGGCCGGCTACAACGCTGGCCCCGGCGCAGTGAAGCAGTTCGGCGGTGTGCCGCCGTACGCGGAGACCCAGAAGTACGTGCAGATCGTGCCGCAAGAGGCCGCTCGATTCGCAAACGCATGATCGACCAGGAATGAGGAGCACGCCCGTGACCAAGACCCAGGTTGGCGTACTAGCGGCACTAGTGGTGGCAGTGGTGGTTGCGGCCATCGCCGCGGCCGTCACGCTCGGACGCGAGGACGAACCCGGCACCGATGCTCACGTGCACATAGAGCCGATCAGCACGGCTGATGAGGTCGCCGTCGCGGCGATCTCGGGACTGCACACGTGGACACCTGCCACGCAGCAGTCCCCGTGGGATGCGATGAATGCCATCGCCGATCAGCTCACCGGCCCCCTGGCCGAGGCTGCATCAACTCGTCCTGACCCCGATCCGACCCCGCGGCAGTGGCCGGCGTGGGCCAGGTCGGGTGACCGCGTCATCGGAGTGGCCACCCTTGGCCCCGATCAGGACCCGGTCGCCGATGAGGCGAGGCAGGCCACGCGAGTGGTCCAGGTCCAGCAGAAGGTGCTGCACCCGGACGGCGCGACAACGCCTTTGGAGCCGATCACCGTGACCGTCGAGCTCGAGCGCGTGGGCGAGGCATGGAAAGTCGCCAGCTACCAGTACCGATCCGTCGGCCAGTAACCACCAACACCACTACAGGGAGTGTTTTCAAGATGGCAGGCAAAGACGTAGCGCGTCGCCCGCAGCAGAAGGAACCCGGCCCCACGATCGCGCTGGCCACGATGGGTGTGGCCGCAGTCGCGGTGCTGGGAGCGTGGGCGAGCCTTGAGCTCGGAGAGAAGATCAGCCCGACCGGTCAGGTCGTTCCCGGCAACCCTGTGGTGGCGGTCATTGACCTAATCCAAGGACAGGTGCAGTGGAGTGGTGGGGCCACGATCGTTGCGGTGAGCCTGGTGGCCGCCGCCTTCATCGTGCTCATAGTGATAGCCAGCGCTCTGGGTCGGCGCAACGCGGGCCGGACCCGGGTAGACGATGTGGCCAAGCACCTGGCAGGACGCTCCGACGTCCGGTCCCTGTCCGCCAAGACCGTCGCCCGCGCGAACCGCGAGCGCGGTGAGACGGTGACCACGCCCGGGGTGTACATCGGTAAGGAGGTCGCCACCGGTCAAGACCTCTGGGGCGGGTGGGAAGACCTACACCTGGATCTGTGGGGCCCACGGCAGGGAAAGACCTCCAGCCGCATCATCCCGATGATCCGGCGGGCACCGGGAATCTGCATCTCCACCTCCTGCAAGCGCGACGTCATCGAGGCCACGATGCCGTTTCGGCAGCAGGTCGGCCGGGTGTGGGTACTCGACCCGCAGGACAAGGCCGTCGGCCTGGACACCTCCCGCTGGTACTTCGATCCTCTCGACTTCGTGCGCCGGGACCAGTGGTGGGACGGCAACGCCGAAGAGCTGGCCGAAATCTTCAACGCCGCCTCGGCCCGCGGTGAGGCCGGTAGCGACCCCAACGCCTACTTCTACAGCCAGGCCGTGGACCTGCTCGCCTCACTGTTCCTGGCCGCTGCGCTCAAGCATCGGCCCATCACTGACGTCTACGGCTGGGTGTCCAACCTCGAGGACTCCACCCCGGTGGAGATACTGTCCGACAGTCAGTGGGGACCCCAGGCCGCCGACCTGGCCAGCAAGTATGCGGCAGAACCACGCACCCGATCCAACGTGTTCTCCGCCGCCAAGAACATGATCTCCTGCCTCGGTCGACGTCAGATCGTGCGCCTGCTGACCCCCCAGGCCGGCGCCGAACGCTTCGACCCGGTCGCCTTCGCAAGCTCCGAGGCC
This sequence comes from Demequina sp., assembly GCA_046295115.1. GTDB lineage: Bacteria > Actinomycetota > Actinomycetes > Actinomycetales > Demequinaceae > Demequina. The sequence continues at coordinate 15,870 of JBKBNW010000009.1, read as the reverse complement.
GACACTCTGTATCTGGTGTCCGACGAGGAGAATCCGATCGGCCGACCGGTGACCTCGATCCTGACCGTCGCGGTGTTCAAGGCACTGGTCGACCGGGCCGACCAGTGCCCCGGCTCTCGGCTCCCGGTACCGGTGACCGCCGCCCTGGACGAGATCGCCAACATCGTGCGCTGGCCCCGCCTGCCCGACTACTACTCCACGTTCGGCTCTCGCGGCATCATCTGCGACACCGTGCTCCAGTCCTACGCCCAGGGAGTCGAGGTCTGGGGCGAACAGGGCATGAAGAAGCTGTGGTCGGCCGCAGCGATCGTGGTCATCGGACCCGGCCACAAGGACTACCGGTTCCTCGAGGAGCTGGCCCACCTGATCGGTACCCACACCGAGCAGCAGCGGTCGATCTCACACGGCGGCGGTGATCGCGGGCGATCGGTGTCTACGCAAACCGTTGAGCGGCAGACCATTACGGCTGCCGAACTGGCTGCCCTGCCGTTCGGACGAATGATCGTGCTCGCCACGGGGCGCCGCCCGATCCTTGCGCGGATGGTGCGGTGGGACCACCAGGAACTGCCGACGATTAAGGAGCTGACCGAAGAATGAGCCACCTGTTCGACAAGAAGATCGTCGAGGCGTTCGGCGAGACCCTGACGGCGGTGACCAAAGAGGCGCTACCCGCAGCTGTAGAGGATGTTCTGGCAACACCTGGGCTCACCGGCCACCTTGCTCGCACCGTGGAGAGGGAGGTCCAGCGGTTCGCCGAGACTGAGCTGGGCGTGCCGCCCATCCTGCGGTTCACCGACGAGTTCGCCTTCTTCGACGATTATCTCCGGCTCGCCTACGAGTCGACGGGGATGAGCCAGAAGTGGTGCTCTCGCTGGTGGGCGCACCGATCTGTTCGGTTCCGCATCCGGTCGATGTGGCTCGCGTATGAGTCTCTGGCCCGCAGGGACCCGGCCATCTGCGACGAAGTGTTCCTGCGCACGATCGGTGATCACCACATGCCGATGCTGACGGGAGAGCGCTCGCCGATGGTGGCGTGCACTTCTAGCCACCAGCCGGGCAAACCCCTGAAGTCTGACCCCATTGAGGAAGGCACGCTATGAGTTCGCATCCCAGCGACCCGGTGGTCGCCGATCTGATCCGTCACGCCCGCGTGGGCGCGGCGGCTAGTCCGTACCCGACGCGGACGCGCTCGCTCGGTGAGCACTCCGTACGCCAGCACTCAGTCGGCTCGCTCGTGGTCGAGACCGCGCGGGCAGATTCCGGCGTCTCCGAGGCTGTGGCGCAGGCACGGCGAGAGGTGATCGCCGCGGAGCTGGAGCGCAGGCGGCTGGTGCAGGCCGCCCAGGAGGCCCGCCGGCAGGCAGAGTTTGATCGCGTCCAGGCCGAGCATGAGCGCGATGAGGCCGTACGCCGCGCTCGTGAACAGTCAGGCCCCGACCCGGATTTCCTGACGCTGGCAGTGATCGCCGTAGTGACAATGGAAATCACCGAGCACGAGCTGGCCGGTGTGCTCGACGCAGCGATTACCGACCGCCCCGACCTGTCGGCGGCCGATACCGCCGTCCTCGCAGGTGAGCGCAGAGTCGGCCTCACTGAGGAGGAGCTGAAGACCGAAGTGGGCAGCGGATCGCGGGAAGTCGCCGGCGTCATCGACACCGGCGTAGGGACGCAAACTCCGTCCCAGCTCATCGCGCAATCCGAACAGACAGCTCAGCCCGCCACCGCCACCTTCGACAGCGCCGCGGTGTCCGTCGATACAGCACCGGAGGTGGAAGACCTATGAGCACCCGTGCCTTCGGCGACGATCAGATGAGGAACTACCTCGCCGAGGCCCTGGCGGGGGCCGGCTCACCGTTAACGGTCATGCCGCAAGACCCGCAGAGCCCGTGGGACGTCCGCTTTCACGACGCACGATTCGACTCGCATATGAGCATCAGGCAGGACCGCCTGGTCAACCTGCTCGATACCCGGTCTTCCGACTCCGTCGCAGCGGGGCTCGAGCACCGTTCCGCAGTCGGTGAGATCGCCATGGAGCTCGCGGAGTACTCCGATCAGATCACCGTCGACACTTACCGCGGCGCCGAGGGCGCCATGTACTCGGGCCTGCTCAACGTGCACCTGCACTCATCCGACATGCAGATCGACGTTCCGATCGACCACATCAATCTCGATCGACCCGAACTGATCGGTCCCCGCGCAATGGCCGCGATCGAGGACCGACTCGACCGGATCACCGGGACCACCGCCGACTCCCGATGGACACAGATCACCCCAGTCGGTGACGCGATCAGCGCTGGCCAGCTCTCCCCACCTGCGTGGTCCCCCAAGTCTGCTCCCGCCGCGGAGGCGCGGCCGACGACGGTGAATCCATTCACGGAGTCGTACCTGAGTCACCGGGCTGAAACTGCGACCGAGACGAGCAGCACTGAGTTCGCAGCGGGCCCTCCGAACGGGCCGCCAATTGTCGAGACCTCACCAGAGGTCCGCTGAGAATCCTGCCTCGTCCGAGTGTTTCCGGAATGGCCGGCGGACTTGGTGCAGACGAATAGGGCGAGGACGCCTGTTAACTTATGCTTAGGCGGTGTCTAGCGAATCTGGTGCAGGCTGCGGGTGTGCCGTTGCCATAGGTGTGGCCCTTCTACTGACGTTGGGAATGTGCTCGTCCTCTGACGACGACAGCACGTCGCGCAGTCCCGGCAGCTCGAGTGGCGGCTCAAGTAGTGGAGGCGCCCGCCTAAGCCCGTTGGATTGTGAAGCGCTGAGGATGACGGCCCTAGACAACGACAACCCTGAGCCATGGAAGGCGATGGACAAGTACGACAAGTACTGCTGAGCATTTTCCCTACCCCCCTTGGCGACTCACCACGGGTCGGGGGCGGAGTCGGTGCTGGCTCCCCAATCCCATTGCGGTCCGGATGTCGTCTCGACGTCCGGGCCGCGTTCCTGTTCTGCGGAGCGGTGGGCGAGGTAAGACTCGGCGAAGCCGTCGGCCGCTACGGGCGTCGACACGGCAGTGAGCGAACCGTGGATGGTCACAAGCCACGCTGTCAGCTCGGTGTCGGTGCCCGCCGCGCCTGGGGGAGGGGCGGGCAGGGCGTCTCGGTCCCAGTCCTCATTCGTCGCGTGACGTATCCGGTGGGCGATGACAGAGCCGGGCTTCTCGGCTGTGTCGAGGGTTTCGGTGGCGTTGTCCCATTCCTCGCGGGGGTCGAGGCCTCGTGTTGCTGCTTCGGTCCACGCGTCAGCCAGGGCCTGGTACTGGTCGGGGTCTGCCTCGAGCTGGTGTGCGTAGGCCCGCGGTAGAGCGTCGATGTAGGCAGGGAGGGTGGCGGCGGCAAAATCGCGGGCGGCGAGGTCAACGCCGTGGCGGTAGAGCTGCTCCAGTCGTTCGTCGCTGGTGGCGCTCTCGTACTCCTGGCGGAGGGTTTCGGTGGCCGAGGCCTGGTGGGTGTCGCGGGCCAGAACGGAGGTCAGCACATCGTATGCGGTTGGGGCTTCGTGGTCGCCGGCGGAGTGCATGTGTGCGTCCTCGGCGGCGAGATCGAGAGTGGGTTCGCACACGGCGTAGGCGCGGTTTTCCTTCTTACCGCGGGTCATGGCGACGTACAGGCCGGCACGGTCCACCGAGGTGTCGATGACGGCGTGGGTGACATCGACTGTGGCGCCCTGCGCGCGGTGGATGGTGGCCGCGTAACCGAGGTGGATGCTCTTGCCGGCGTAGCTGGCGGGGATGAGCATGGCCTGCCCGGTGGAGGAGTCGCGCACCCCCAGTGACCCATCGTCAGCGATGCCGGTGACGGTGAACAACTGTCCGTTGATGACCCGACCGAGGTAGGTGCGATCCTCTGCGTACAGCGTGGAGTTGGTGCGGGCGATGACGGTATCGCCGACACCCACGGTGTCGCCGCGAGCGACCCTGGTGGTGTGTGCGTCGTCGACTAGTCCGTGGGCGATGCGGTCGGCTCGGATCACTTCGTTGAGGGTGTCGACGTCGGCGTTGGTGGAGGCAATGATCAGCGCCTGGCGGCCCGCCTTGGTGTCGGCCAGGAACGCCTGAGCGGCTTCGGTGAGCATCTGCTCCCGGTGCCCGCCGGTGATCCATCCGCGCTCGTTGTAGAGGGCCAGCGCGCCGGGATCGCCTTCGCGAAGGGCGAGGGTCGCGTCGGCTTGATCGGTGTCTGCGCCCATGCGCATCACCTCCCGGAGCTGAGGCGTCCCTGGGGTGCTGGCCAGGTCGGCGAACAGACCGCCAGTCTCGACAGCAGCGAGCTGCTTGGGGTCGCCGATCAGTCGGAGAATGGCCCCAGATTCGTCGGCGATCTCAGTCAGCGCGGCCAGGTTTTCGGTGCTGGCCATGCCCGCTTCATCGACCAGAAGCATGTCCCCAGGTTTGATCGTGACCGGCAGTGCGTCGAGCGATTTCCCAGGCAGGGTGGGGTGCTTGCCCATCCAGGTGAAGGTCAGTGAGTCGATGGTGTGACAGTCGGTGCCGATGTCGCCCGACAGGACGCTGGCCGCTGCCGCGGAAGGAGCAAGGCCGATAACCGAGCGGCCGGTGTGTTGCCAGGTGCGGGCCACGACCTTCATGGATGCGGTCTTGCCGGTTCCGGCCGGACCCACCCCGGCGGCCAGGAGCGTTCCGGCACCAATGAGGTGCTGCGCCAGAGCGGTCTGGCCGGCATTGAGGGACCAACCCTCGGCGTCCTCGTGCGCCTTCAGCGCACGGTCGAGATCGGCGCGGGTAGCAATCACCGCGACCGGGGTTCGAGTCGCCTCCAGGGTGGCGGTCTCGGCGTCCAGCACTGCCTGAGTGGTGAACTTCTCGGCGCCTGCGTGACGGTCCACACCGGCCCCGCTTGGCCCGATCAGAGGGCTGGGAAGGTCCAGAATCTCCGGCGGGGTCAACTGCACCACGAGTTCTCCCATGGCGGTGGTCATGACCTGTTCGTGCGCCCGGTCCAGGGCCGCGGGGCCCTCGAATCGGTAACCCTTGAGCAAGGTAGAAACGGCAGTGTCGATGTGGGAACGGCGGAACTGCGCCCGCCGTGCGGTCACTGCCTCCACCGCCCGCTCGGCCACCAGGCGGGCGTGGACCTGGGCGTCGAACAGCTCCCGCGACACCTGGCTCCGACCCTGCCCGGTGACCTCGCCAACCACGCTGTCCACCGCGTGAGTGCCGACGACTTTCTCGGCCATTTCCCGCCAGGTGGCGCGGTGCTCGGCCAGTGATTGTGCGGGCTTCTTGGCGTCGCGGGTGTCGAGGATGGCCTTCTGCCACAGGGCGTAGGACGCCCGCTGGGAAGGCTGCCGATTGTTCTTCTCAACGTACTGAGCGACGAGTCGGTCATAGACCGGCCTGGCCAGGGCCCGGCGGGAGGAGAAGGCGTCGATCAGGCGGCGGTCGATGCCCTTGATCTCCCAGATGGGCGCCTTGTCCGGGTGCGGGTAGTTGGCCTGGAACTCCACGCCCATGCGGCGGGTCAGAAGGTCGTGCAGGGTCGCGTCATAGCGGGCCGAGATCGCCTGGTGCATCTGATGGATCGCACGGGAATCCAGCGACAACCAGCGCCCGTCGGGAGCTTGGACCTTATTAGCCAGCAGCACGTGGGAGTGCAGGTCCGGGTCCCCCCCTCGAGTGTCGAAGTGGGTGAACTCAGCCGCGATGATGCCGCCCGTCTTAACCTGCTTGATGCCGCCCGTTCCGACCCTGGTGTAGATCGCGTTGTTCTCGGCCCATGCCAAGGTTTCGGCCACGGCTTCGTGATGCAGGGCGGCCACGTGGGAGGCAGCCTTCTCATCGGCGAGCGCCCACAAGACGCTGACACTTTTCACCGGGGAGAACGTGAAGTCGAATCCGGCGACCGCTTGCTTGACCTGGTCGCGTTCGCGGTTGACCCAGGCGACGACGTCCTCGCCGGAGGCGTGTTCGTAGCCGAACTTCTCGGTGTAGAACGGGCGCGCGACCCCCTCGGCGATCTGTCCTCGCTCGTCGGGGGAGGGGCGCCGGCCCTCGGTGGAAAGGAACGACTTCTCTGCTGCGGCGATGGCCTCCAGGACGTCGACCCCGCCGGTGTAGATCGGGAAGGATCGGCCGAGCTTGCACGCCGACAGGCTGCGGCCGTCGGCCATCATCTGGTCGGTGTCCGGGTGCAGGCCCTCGCCGTACAGAGCCGCCATCTGCGCTTCGGTGACGACCGCCCCAGCGATCGCGTTCTCCGATTCCAAGCCGTCCAGTCCGCGCCCGATCCATGCGCCGGGTGGGGTGCCCTTGGCGGCGTAGTAGTCCGACAGGGCCATGCCCTGCGGGTCGGCGTCGTGAGTGGCGACCGAGCGCAGCAGGTACTGGTATCCAGTACCCGCGTGCACCGCTCGAAGGCTCATCACACCCACCAGCGTATGCGGGCCGAATCGGCGCGTCTACGCGTCACAGCGCACGGCGCTGTGACCAGCGGGTTCCCCTCGTTCACTCGAAGTGCCTACTGTGTGTGGCAGTTTGTGACGAGCGACAGCGAGGATGATTTAGCACGGCCCGTGCTAAATCTGGTGCGGCGATCGGGGACCAGGACGGGGAGACGATGACGGCAGCATGGTGGGTGGGCATTGCGGCACGATGGGTGGGGCAATAGGGTCGATCACATGGCGGCTACCAAGACTGATTCACGTTCCCAGACCGCGCGGGCGAGGGCTCGTCAGGCGATGGCCGACGAGCTGGAGCGGGCACGCAGGCGTGAGGCCAAGTTGGTCGCGGTGTTCTCGGCGATCGATGCCCGCGATGACGCGCAGATCGCCCTCGGTCAGGCGCTGGTCGAGCTTCGGGACCTGGGTGTGGTGCAGGCTGACCTGGCGGAGATGACCGGCCTGTCTGCCCGCGAGGTCGGGGCGGCGATCCGCGCCGCCAAGGACAACGACACCGCTACCGCTGACGCGGCCACGGATGCGGCCGACAGTGACACCACGGCGGCCGGCCAGACACCCGCGGACACTAACGGTGAGCAGCAGCCCTGAACCTTCCTCGGGCCGGTGGTTCGAGGACATCCCGCTGCCGGGAATGGACGCCTGCCCCCGGCCCCGGCCTGCCGTGAGGTGGTCCAGGCCGTACGACTCATCACTGCCTCCGACCGAGGCGGCGATTGCCGCGTTTTACTCCCGTGTCGTGCGCGCCCCGGGCAATGGATGCCACATCTGGACCGGCGCCATCTCCGACGGGTACGGACGGATCACCTGGCGACAAGGCGGCGTCAGCAGAACCGAGTACGCGCACCGCTTCGCGCTCCTAGTCGCCGGCCAACTGACCGCCGAGGCGATCGGTGAGCACCGCTGCAACGAACCCCTGTGTGTGCGCGTGGACCCCGGCCATCTCATCGCCTCAACCCAATCGGCGAACCTGCTCTACGCGGTCGCCTGCGGGCGTACCGGGATCATCCGCAACACCACCGAACGCCACGATCGTCACGCCCGGTCCCTCGCGGTCCGCGAGGCGGTCTCCGGCGGCTGGAACGCCAAGGCGTACGCTCAAGCTTGCGGCAACACCGCACCACTCGCGGAGCCCCCACTGTTCTAGACTCGACCCCACACACCAACAGCAATGGCCCCACCGAAGCGGTGGGGCCATTGCTGTTTCGGTCGGGTGGGAAGTGTCAGCGGGCTTCCGCGATGCGTCTTTGGCGGCGCAGCTGCCAGTAGCGCGGAATCGTCCACCGCAGCGGCGTCTTGTCGATCACCACACGTGCCAGACGGGACCGGTAATGCACATCGTGGCGCACGGCGAACGACCAGTGCCCGACAAACCACGCCACCATCCCCAGCGCCATCACCGTCGGCGCCCAGGAGCTCGACTGGGTCACGCCACAGAAGCCGATCACGGCGCAGATGCCTCCGATGCCGCGTGCCAGCGGCGGCAGGAGAAGCGAGGCCACCGCGACCATCGCCATGGCCTGTATCGCGGTCTGCAGGTCCCACATGACACCCCTCCCGTGTTGGCGTTCGTCCCGTCACGGCCCGAACCCACCTGACGCAGGTCCGAGCCACTTGGTCATTGCCTGTCCTGCTTTGTCAGTGTGCTCGCCCGGTCCGACACGACAAGACCATCACGGTGCGGATCGCTACTTGTCATCGGCGGACTGTGCGGAGGAACGAAACGCGTCCAGCAGTTCACGCAAGGTGTCCGAGGTGGCCTCGGCCCGCACACGCCCGCGGTCAGCCTCCTCAGCCTGGACGCGCGCCTGCTCCGCCTCACGCTGCACCTTCTCGAGCTGCTGGCGAACCTGGGCCAGTTCGGAGCGCAACTGCTCGGCGTCCCGGACCGCCTCCTCCCTGGCCGCGTCGGCGTCTGCTTGTTGCGCGGTGGCGGTCTCCGCCGCGGCGAGGGCGTCGGCCTCGCCGGCGCGCGCGGCATCGAGCGCCACCGCGGTGGCCTCGTCTGCCTGCTCGGCGGCGCGCTTCCACGCCGCCGCCCACACCGAGGCCACCATCGCCGACATCGGCTCCGACAAGTCCGGGGCCTCGGGAACCTCGCCGGCTGCGCCCGTGGCGTGCTCGCGCATCCACGCCGCTACCTCGCCGATCCGCACCCCCGCCTGTTTCTGCACCGCCCGCACGGTGACCTTGTCCCCACGCGCGACGAGTACGCCGTAGGCGTGAGCGATCTTCTCCGACGTCGACATGGCAGCCCTTCCAGATTCAGCGTCCGGTAACCGGTAATCGGTAACGTGTTTTGTTTCCTACGTTACCCATTCTAGGTGACGCCCGCGCCCATGTCGAGGATCGAGCGCTGACCGCTGCTAAGGCGCCCGGCGTCCGGCGGCGAGCACACCGGCGGCGACATGAGCCGGGTGGACAATTCCACGTACCAACGACTGAATGGAGAAGATTGTGGATGCAACAATGCTCGCGCTCACTCTGAGCGTGTGCGCGTACTGCGCGATCGCGGTGACCGTGATGGTCGCCGTGCCCGCCGGTCGCGGACATCACATTGGCCGTCCGGGGACGTTCGTCGGCATCGCCTCCGGCGTGACAGGCCTGGGACTGTCCGGAGTCGCCGTCCTGGCGTCGTCGGCGGTCCTGCCCATGGTCGCCGGAGGCGCCATCGGCGCCGGCCTCATCGGAGCTGGCCTCGGCTTGGCCCTGAGTGAGGCGATGAAGGCTCTTCCCGCCGGCAGGGATTGAACTTTGAGGGCCCGGCCCCGGCGAGTCGCCATTGACGGGCCTGGCACATCTGCAGCCGGTTGCTATCCAGCGTGCCGGGGTAAACCTGTCAGGATGGACGGGTGACCTCCCGGGACCTGGACCTGCCATCCAACTATGGGCGCCTCGTCGAGGATCTCAAGGACAGGGTCCGACGAGCACAGGTCACCGCGCAGCGAAGGGTCAACACCCAGCTGATCGAGCTGTACTGGTCCATCGGACAGGCTGTGCGCGAGGAGAGCGCCCGGCAGGGATGGGGTAGCGGTGTGATTCGCAGGCTCGCCGAGGATCTTCGGGCCGAGTTTCCCCAGATGAAGGGCTTTTCTGCCCGAAACCTGCAGTACATGGCGACCTTCGCCGGCGCCTGGACTGCCGGACCAATCGCGCAACAGCCTGTTGCGTACTTGCCCTGGGGGCACGTGACTGTCCTGCTGGACAAGCTCAGCGCTCAGGACGATCGAGACAAGTACGCAGCCGCGGCCGTCGAGCACGGCTGGTCGCGCAACGTGCTGGCCAACATGATCGCCAGCAGCGCCCTCGAACGCCGCGGGGCGGCTCCGTCGAATTTTGCGCAACAGCTTGTTGCGCAAGATTCCGAGCTTGCCCAGCAGATCGCCAAGGACCCGCTGATCCTTGATTTTCTGGACCTGTCCGGCGAGGTCGCCGAGCGTGAGCTCGAGGAGTCCCTGACCGACCGGATCGTCGATACGCTGCGCGAGCTCGGCCCGGGATTCGCTTTCGTGGGAAGACAAGTGCACTTCGACGTCGGGGGCGAGGACTTCTACGCTGACCTACTGTTCTTCCACGTCGAGCAATTGCGGTACGTCGTCATTGAGCTCAAGACCGGCAAGTTCAAGCCAGAACACGCCGGGCAGCTGCAGTTCTACGTCGCCCTGGTCGAGGATCGCCTGCGCCGCGCCTCGCATGCCCCGACTGTCGGGATCCTGGTCTGCGGCAGCCGCAATGATCGTGTCGTCCGCTACGCACTGAACCAAGCCGGCGCACCCCTGGCCGTCTCAACCTTCAGCTATGAGGCCCTACCCGCCGCAGAGAAAGAGGCACTACCCAGCGAAGACGACCTCACCGCAGCCCTGGCCCAAATCACCGAGAACGACCAAGACCACTCGTAAACAACGCTGGAACACACCGTAGCCCCAAAACAGGACCCGACCAGCCATTATGTTAACGCCGATAACTATTATTACGTAAAGCTAGCAGCTCAGAGCTCGCACGCCCCCGGAACACCCCCGCAACGCGCCCTACCAAGGCTCGTCACGCCGGTAACCAGAGCGCACGAGCTCCCGAGCTCTTGCGCCAGCTAGTCATCGAGCGACTCAAGCAGATCAATCAACTCTTCGATGCTGAACTTGATCCCGTTGCCTTCGCGGGTCTTACCCTTCATCCACTCACCGGTGGCTTGGCCGATCCGGAGATCGCCTGTGACTGCTGTTCAGCCGCGACTTTTGGGTTGACCCAGGGCGGGCTGCCGTTGTCCTCGACGAGGAGACGTTTACCCATTGAGTGCGTCCGTTCTGGGGTCAGGCGAATTATCGCAGGGCTTCGCCGAGGCGAGCGGCGGGCGTGAGGTCGGCGGCGAGACCGCCGCCGGTCGCAGCCCGGGCAAGAGCGCGACCCAGCGCAGGTGCCTGCTTGAACAAATTGTGACCAGCCACGAAAAAGACAGAGTCTGCCTCCCACACGGCCACGCCGTCCTCGCTCCATGGGAGGTCGGTCACCCAGCAGTGAAGAAAGTCGCGCGGCTCTGGGTGGAGACCGGGCAGCGCCCGTGTCACGTATTCGCGTGCGCGTTCGTCCAGCGATCGAATTGCCGCCGGGTCGATGAACGTTCCGTCGTCGCGGACGCCGACGGTGTCGCTGAGTCCGACCGAATAACTGCTGTTGCCCGGTAGCGGCGTCGCGTACACGCCGACTTCGCCGAAGACGCCGCTGCTGTCCTGCAGGCACGCGACTCGTGCCGGGGCGGCGGCTTTCACGTCGAAGGTCAGCCTGACGTGTGCGGCAAGGCGAACCGGCAGCGACAGGCCGACGCTGCGTGCCAGGCGGGCTGTTTCGCGGCCGGCGCACACGACCACCTTGGAGTAGACAGCCCGGTCGGTGACGCTGCGCACCTCGACCGTCCCATCGGCGCGGGGATCGATGGAGATGACCTCTGCGGTGGTGACGGCATCTGCGAGGGCACCCGCGAGTGCCGTGATCGCGGTGCGGGTGCGGATCGCGCCGCCCGACTCGTCGAGCACCGCTGGCCCCGAGTACCCAGCGAGCAGCGGCATCCGCTGGGCGAGCTCGGCTGCATCGATCTCGTGCGCTTCCACGCCGCCGACCTGGTCGAGCACCCGCAGCCGCGCCAGGGCGCTCTCGCCGATCGCCACGACACCGTCTGATGAGACCAGCTCGACGTCGAAGTGTTCGGCCCACTCATCCCATACGCCGCGGCTTTCGCGCGCGAAAGCGACGAGTCGCGGGTCGTCGTGGGCATGCCGGAAGATCCGCGACTCGCCCGCGGACTGACCCGTTCCGGGCAGACCGGCCTCGTACAAGCGCACCGGCACGCCCTGCTCCCGCAGCGCGTACGCCGTCGACAGACCGACGATCCCGCCCCCGATCACTGCTACCTCGGGTGAACGCGTCGGGGCAACGTCGTCGTCAGTTCCTGTCATCGCGGTTCCTCGATCTGTTAGGGATGGGCGATAGGCCGCAACAGAAGGGGCCGCTGCCACGACGTCAACGGGCTGTGTCAGCCCGAAGTCACCGCGCGCAGCGACCCCTCATGTCCGGGTCAGTATTCCCGGTCTGTGGTGTCAGGCGGGGAGCTTGGAGCCCAACACGTCGAGCTTCTCGATCGTGGGTTCGGAGAACAACGTGCCGGCGTTCTCGCCGAGCGCTTCCGCCACGGGTCCGGACAGGTGGGCATCACGTCCGGCGTCGTCCGGAAAGACGTCGAAGATCCCGAACGAGGTCGGCCCGAGGCGGATCGCGAACCACGCGGTGGTCGCCGGCTCTCCCTCAACAAGCCCACGGCCGCTGTCGAGGAAGTCTCTCACCTCGTCCTCCTTGCCGGGCAACGCGTCGAACCTGACCAGCAATCCCTTGGTCACACTCATGATGTCTCCTTTTCCTTTGTCGTGGTGCCCGCGAGTTGGGACACGAGCGCGTCGCTGAACGCCGACAGATCGTCGGGCGAGCGGCTGGTGATGAGATTCCTGTCGACCACGACATCCTGGTCGACGACGTTCGCGCCGGCATTGCGCAGGTCCGTGCGGATGCTCGGGAAGGACGTCAGGGTGCGACCAGTGACCACACCGGCCTCGATCAACGTCCACGGTCCGTGACAGATCGCCGCCACCGGCTTGCCACTCTCGACGAAGTCCCGGACGAAGACGACAGCGTCCTCGTCGACCCGGAGCTGGTCGGGGTTCACCGTGCCGCCCGGAAGCACCAAGGCGTCGTAATCGGCCACCGAGGCCTCGGCCACCAGCCCGTCGACGGTGAACGTGCCCGATTCATCCAGGTCGTTCTTACGGGCCTTGATCTCGCCGTCGTGGATCGACAGGACCTCGGTCCGGGCGCCGGCCCGGTCCAGAGCCTCGCGGGGTTGCTCGAGCTCGACGCGCTCGACCCCGTCCGCGGCGAGGATCGCGACCCTCCTGCCCTGCAGATCTGCTGCCATGTCAGTTCACCTTCTTTCCGCTGGACATACCCGGCTTGATCACGACCTTGGTCCAACCCTCGGACCTGGCGTCGAAGTTCCTGTAGGCGTCGGCGGCCTCTTCCAGCGAGATCTCGTGGGAGACGATCCAGGACGGCTTCGCCTTGTCAGCCGCGATCAGGTCCCGGAGCCGACGGTTGTACCGCTTGACCGGGGCTTGACCGTTGCCCATGGTCTGCCCCTTGAACCAATGGGTGCCGAAGTCGATGGCCGCCTTGCCCTGCTTGGCCAATTCGCTCTTGGCCCCCGGGTCCTGGGGGACGAACACGCCAACGGTGCCGATCCCGCCGGTGAAACGCACCGCATTGATGAGCATGTTCAAGGTGGCCGCCGTGTCTTCGTTGCCCTGAGGATCATGGGCCTGATAGCCCACGCACTCGCAACCACGGTCGGCTCCGAGCCCCATCGTCTCGTCCAACACCGCCTGCACCGGGTCGACCTTGGAGTCGTCGATGGCAATCGCACCGATCTGCTCAGCCAGCGCGAGCCGGTCCGGGTGGCGATCGACCACCATCACCTTCGCGGCCCCCTTGATCGTCGCGGACAGGGCAGCCATCAGCCCCACCGGTCCGGCCCCGGCGATCACGACGCTGTCGCCCGGGATCACGCCGGCCATCTCGGTGGCGTGGTAACCGGTGGGGAAGATGTCGGAGAGCATGACGTAGTCGTTCTCCTTCTCCTGCGCATCCTCACCCAGGCGCAGCGCGTTGTGGTCGCCGAAGGGGACCCGGAGCAGCTCCGCTTGGCCTCCGCCGTACGGGCCCATGTCCGCAAATCCGTATGCCGCACCAGCGGCCGACGGGTCAGGCTGCGTGGTCAGGCAGTAATTCGTGAGACCGCGCTCGCAGTTCTTGCAGAACCCGCACGAGATGTTGAAGGGCAACACGACCCGGTCGCCCACCTTGACCTTCTCCACGCCCTTACCGATTTCCACCACCTCCCCCATGTTCTCGTGGCCGAACGTGCGGCCCTTCTCGAAGGAGGTCCGGCCCTCATACATGTGCAGGTCCGAGCCACAGATATTGGTCGTTGTCACCTTGACCAGCACATCGGTGGGGCGTTCGATCTTCGCGTCCGGAACATCCGTGACCGCGACATCTCTGGGCCCCTGATAGACGACAGCCTTCATGGCAAGCCTCCAATGGTTGTGCTTGGCAAACCTCTGACTTCCTCACGGTCACACGGGGACGATGCCGCGTCAACCGAATGGAGGCCGTCAGGCTCCGCCACACGCCGCCCAACAATCGCCACCACCGCAACCGCCCCGACCAGCTACCCCAAGACTCACAGGGTGAACCGCCCCAGGTTTCCCGCCGCCTCCTTTTCGAGTCGAGGAGGATTGTTGTATGGCGAAGAAGATCGATCCCGCGGTCAAAGAGCGGGCACTGCGGATGGTGGCCGAGCACCGCGGGGAGTACGCGTCGCTGACGGCCTGCTGTGACCAGGTGGGCCGCCGTCTGGGGCTGGGCAAAGAGACGGTCCGCAGGTGGGCTGTGCAGGCCGACATCGACGCCGGCGCACGCCCCGGCGTCAGCACCGAGGAGAGCGCCGAGATCAAGCGGCTCAAGGCCGAGAACCGGCGGCTGACCGAAGACCTGGAGATCATGCGCCGGGCTTCAAGTTTCTTCGAGGGGGAGCTCGACCCCCGCAGCCGACGATCTGCGAATTCATCGACCAGATGAGGTCCGAGGGGCACGGGGCCCGAGTCGGTTTGCCGAGGCCTGCGCAAAGCAGGTCTGCAGATCGCCGCACGCACCTATCGGATGTGGACCTCCCCCCGGCGGGCGGTAGCGGCCAGGGTCGTCAGCGGCGCCGAAGTGGAGGACGTCGTCCGGCAGCTGGTGTGGAAGCCCGATGCGCAGGGACGCCGGAAGATGCAGCCAGCCGGGCTGTACGGGCGCCGCAAAATGCTCGCCGAGGTGCGCCGGGCAGGGCTGGCCACAGCGAGTCCGGGCGCGGTGGACCGTGCGATGCGCACGCTGGTCCTATCCGGGGTAGTCCGGGCCAAGAAGGTGTACACGACCTCCCAAGATTCGGACGCAGTGCGGGCGCCTGACCTGCTGGACCGGGACTTCACCTCAGATCGCCCGGACCGGGTGTGGGTCGCCGACTTCACTTACGTCCGAACGTAGGCCGGATTCACCTACGTCGCGTTCATCGTCGACGTGTTCGCCCAACGCATCGTCGCCTGGAATGCAGCGACCACGATGGCCACGGATCCGGTGATGACGCCGCTGCGGATGGCGCTGTGGCAACGGGACCGCGAGGGACACCCGGTCGAGCCGAAGTCGCTGATCAGCCACTCCGATGCAGGCAGTCAATATACATCTGTAGCGTTCACCGAACGCCTCGCCCTCGAGGGGATCGAACCGTCGATCGGCAGCGTCGGTGACGCCTACGATAACGCGCTCATGGAGACGATCAACGGGCTATACAAGGCCGAGTGCATTCGCTCGTCGATCTTCCACGACGGGCCGTACAAGACGCTCGCCGACGTCGAGTACGCCACCGCCGCATGGGTCGAGTGGTTCGGGCAATGACCGGCTCCACTCGAGCCTGGGCTACGTCCCGCCCGTCGAGTTCGAGCAAAGCTACTACGCCGCTCTCAACCGAGAGCTGCAACCCACATAGGGAACGGCGGGAAACCTGGGGCGGTTCATACCCGACAGTGAACGTGGAGTGTCGGTGCGCAGTGACCCGACCTCGAACCGGCATCCGACGCCCACTGGTCATCGCCGCCTTCACATCAGCCCACTCGACCACTGGCCACCTCCCCCACCTACCACCCACCGTGGCAGACACCCGCACCGCGGTCGTGACTACGCCCGATGTGGGGCGAACGGACCCGCGCCCGCCGCCACAGCAGCAAGAGTCGGCACGCTTCCGGCGCCGAAAGTTAGCCCATGTCCGATATCCAGACGTTATGACAAGTCAAGACCTGCGTATTGCCGCTTCTGAAT
>JBKBNW010000008.1:0-28580 GCA_046295115.1 Demequina sp. | reverse complement strand
CCGCTGTCCGAAATCACCGCAGCAGCCCAGGGGCCGGTTTCCTTGTGCTGATGTCCGCGGTTGCGAAGTGCGGGTTCGATGGCTGTGGCGACACCGGCGATGATCCCGCTCTGGCGGTCGTCTTCTTGCTACTGGCGGTGCTGTGTCTGGTTTCTCCTGTGCTTTTGGTCCCTTGGGTGCAGAGCAAGCGGGTGAAGCTGCTCGGTGCGGCTTTGACGGTTGGGGTTGCGACGGTTGTTGCGGCGGTCGCTTTCGGGGCGCTACAGGCGGTGTAGTCGGCGAACGATACTGGCGCACGCCTCTGAGTCTGCCCCACTAGTTCTTATTCGCCGGTGCGGTTGCGATCGTCCTGCACCGCTGAGGGGTTGATCGCGGCACTGAATGCGCTGATGTGGCGAGAGGTTGTTCGGCTACGGAACGTGGTCGAATTTCGTTTTGCGCTTTAACCTCTGACGCGAATACGAGCACAGTCCGAGCCCCGACGGCGATAGGGGTCAACCGGTGCTCGGGCGGGCCCTGTTCGGTATCAGTTGTCAACTGCGTGAGGAGCGTCCAGCCAGTGCTGGCACTCCTGCAACGTGGCAGGGTCGAAGGAGTCCAGAACGCGAAGATGATAGATACCACGTGATCCTTTTACACGTACGTAGTAAACGCTGGCTGGCCCCCATGGGCCACCGGTAGTCATTGACGCGTTCTTTCCCACGAGCTTGCGCCTGCCCGCTGGGCCGATCACCGTTACTCCCTCACTCGTCGCCACCATTCTTGTGGCAGGACGCAGCCTCAACAAGATGCCTAGGTGTATGCCGCACCAGTACAGCATGAGAACCGCGCCACACACGATGAGGACGCCACGGCCATAGTGGTAATAGTTTGAGTAACCAGCCCTTACGACACGCTCGAGCGCGAAACTTGACCGTGCTGCTGGTATGCCACCGAAAACAAAAAACGCAGCCAGGAGCGCCAGGAAGATCAGCATGACCGGGCGACGGCGAGGATGCGTCAGCAATGCAGGGCCGCGAAACTTCGTGCCTGCTTGTCGACGGAACTTTAGTAGTTTCATGCGCGCGGCCTCAGTTCCGATTCAATTCAGCACAACGGGAAGCGGCTAGTATCTCGGCACCATGGGCCCCTCCACAAGCCACGACTGGGGATCGGGCCACCTGAGGATTGAGGTGACGCGGGTCTGTCTCGGCGTTGGTCGATTGGTGCGGTCGCGATCGCCCGGCGGACACCGCAGCGGTCATTGCCGCGCTGACCGCGCGATTGTGGCCAGATGTTATTCGGCTACGGAACGCGGTGGAATTTCGTTTTGCGCTCTAACTTCTGCGAGCGGAGGCCGTCGCCAGTTCTCCAGTACTCACTGGTGCGACCGCACAATGCTGCAATTCTGCAGAACAGGCCCTAGGCAAGCTCGGACTTCTCGCGGTAGAGCCTAAACGACACGCTGCCACCGGTAACCAAACCGCGGGTCACGTCAGAAGAGCCACTTATCCGTGCACAGACCCTTCAGGTGTACTCCTTTGAGAACGTCTGCATTCCACACTGCACGTCGTTGTTGACGGAATGATACGGTGCCCGGTACCGTGACCTCGAGACGCGTGGAGGCGGCCGTGGAACATTCGAGTTCGACTCATGACACGGACACGGAAACATCTGTTCGCCGGACGCGATCGGTCGCTCGGATTCTGTTGGTGGCACTGCTGAGTGCGGGGGTTGGGGTCGTGGCCGGGACCTCGGCGGCTGCATACAATCTGACGGGTTGCAGGTACGACCCGGCTACCATCAATCCGATCAGTTACAAGTTCCAGAGCGTTTCCGCAACATACCAGTCGGCGTTCAACGGTGCGAGAAACCTGTGGAACGTCACTTCTGCCCCCGGCTCCTTCTCAAACACAACAAGCAACTCACGCGATATTGACGTTTTCGACGCAAGTTACACCTCGGGCAACTGGGCATGGGTGAATTGGACTTGTAGTGGCGGCGAGTACACGCCCAATCGGACATTCGTCTACTTGAACACTCGGACCATGAATGGTTTGAGCGCGAGCGAGAAGTCCCGAGTGATGGCTCACGAGTTGGGGCACTCCTATGGTCTGGCGCATACAAGTGGATGTCGCCTCATGACGCAAGGAAGCCTTAAATTCACCTGCGGTTCCATGCCGACGTCTGATGACGTCGATGGCGTCCACGCGATCTACTAGGAGCCTACGATGAGAACGAGTCGAAGGCAGTACGTCGTTGTAGCAGTCGTATCACTTGTCGCTGCGGCCCTTGTGGCATGGTACATCGCGAGCGCGGACAGGGACCAAGGGGGCGGCGAGACGTTCACGTCGGTGGACGGGCCCTGGGAGAGCGACTTCGCGCGTACCGCCGCAGCATCAGATTTGACGGCCATTGTCGAGTTGGTGGTTCAGGGCGAGACCGTGATGGATCGCGGCACGGACCCGGACACGGGAGAGATGGCTTCTGACGGCGGCGATGGTGTTCCGGTCACCGTCGGCACGTACCGCGTCGTCGAGGTCATCAGCGGGGAAGGGGCGGTCTCGGGAGAGGAGATCACCGTCGTGGTGACGGAGCTGGATCACCATGATCGCTCTGACGCGGCCAGGGCAGGTGTGGCCGAGGCCACGTCTTTGCTCGTGGCGCTGGACCGTGCGGCGGAGGGCAGCAGTTATCTGGTGGATGGCGACTACTACACTCCGATCGGTGCAGACAACGGTGTGGTCGCCGTGATCGACGGCGAACTGCGGCCGTGGGACGCCCGGGTCGACACCATTGATGGCGCTGCAGTGGACGGCCTGTCGTTGAGTGAGGCGACATCGAGCCTCGAAAGGCTCGCCGCCGCCGATTAACGGTCCTGCTTCAGTGTCGACGGCAAATCCTGAGATGCCACCAGCGCCCTGGACAAGGGTGAGGACGGCCTGCAGGGACCGGGTCCCCACCGCGAACGTCCCTTCGCCCGAGCCTGAAGCTCCTGCGGATGCCCATGGGGAATTGGATGAGTGTGCGCTCGATGAGCAGACCATGCGCATCGCTCTCCACGTCGGGACTGCTGAGGGCTGAGGCGACTCGCGCCTGCTTTGGAGTTGGCTGACCGGTGTGTTTCCTACTGCGCCTACGGGACCCTTGTAGCGATCACATGGTCGACGGCCGGCCCTCGTTCAAAGGTTATTCGGCTACGGAATGTGGTGGAGTTCCGGTTTAACGTCTAGCGTTATTGACGGCGCTCGTTATATACTCGGCGTGTGATCAGATCGATCGGCAGCAAGGACACCGAGCGCATCTGGCATGAGCAGTACGTCAAGCGCGTTGACCGGACGGTGCAACGAGCGGCTCTGCGGAAGCTCGAGCTGATCCACGCGGCGAAAGACGTCGAGGATCTGAGGATCCCGCCGGGAAATCGCCTGGAGCGACTCGTCGGCGATCGTCGGGGCCAGCACGGCATCCGGGTCAACGCTCAGTGGCGCATCTGCTTCGTATGGAGAGAAGGAGGAGCGGACGATGTCGAACTCGTCGACTACCACTGAGAAGGACCTGATCGAGCCGATCCATCCGGGGGAGATCCTGATGGAGGACTTCATCGAGGGCTTCGGGATCACCCAGAATAAGCTCGCCGTGTCCATCGGTGTGCCGCCGCGCCGGATCAACGAGATCGTGCATGGCAAGCGGGGTGTCACTGCAGACACGGCGATTCGCCTGGCGCGGTACTTCGGGACCTCTGAGGAGTTCTGGATGAACCTGCAGTCGAACTACGAACTGCGGCTCGAGCGGCGGGCGCTGCGTGACAAGGTCGCGGCGATCACGCCGCTGCAGGTGGCGTGACGAAGCCGCGGTGGGTGGCGGCCGTGGACGACCCCGTCCCAGATGACGTCGCGCGGCTGCTCCTGACGGTCCCCGAGTGGTTTGGAAGGGTCGAGTCGAACGCCGAGTACGTGGAGGACGCGCGCACCAAGGAGACATGGACCGTCCGAGACTCGACTGGTCGCGTCGTTGGCGTGACTCTCGTGGACCGTCATTTTCCTCATGTGGCCGAGACGCACCTCATCGTGACGGACCGCGCGCTCCATGGATCTGGGGTGGGCACGGCGATGATCGATGCGCTTGAGCGTGATGCGGTGTCCCGGGGCGTGAGGATGCTCATGGTCAAGACGCTCGGTGCCTCGCATCCAGACCTTGCGTACGCGCGGACCCGCCACTTCTACGAGCGCCGGGGATTTCTGCCTCTCGAAGAGACCGACCTGTGGGGTGCGGGAACACCATGCCTCATTATGGTGAAGCCGTTGCTTGCTTGACGGTCGTCGGCTATAGGACGTGGCGGAGTCCCGCTACAGCTTTCATCTTGCCGATCCGTCCGTGCCAGAGTGGAGGCGAGCACATCGCCCAGTGACCGCCGGAGGAGATGCCTTGAAGCGTTCACGCGTGCACGTAGTTGGCGCCAGCGGCTCAGGGACCACGACCCTGGCGCGGGACCTCGCTGATCACTGGGCGGTTCCGCACGCCGACGCCGATGACTACTTCTGGCTGCCGAGCGTGCCGCCGTTCCGTGAGAAGCGGCCCGAGCAAGTGCGACGGGCGCTCATGCGCGAGGTATTCGTTCCTCATGAGGCGTGGGCTTTGTCCGGATCGATGCTCGGCTGGGGCGATGACATCGTCCGCGAATGTGATGCGGTCGTGTTCCTGACCCTTGATCCCGTGGAACGGCTGCGACGGCTGGAGGCTCGCGAGCGTCGCCGACGGGCGGGCGCAGATTTCGATGAAGCCGCCTGGGAGATGTTCCTCGAGTGGGCGCGCGGCTACGACGATCCTGAGTTCGAGGGGCGCAGTCGGGTGGCCCATGAGAACTGGCTTGGGCAGCTCAACCAGCCCGTCCTTCGTCTGGACAGCGCCCTCCCAAAGGAGGATCTGCTCGCCCGAGTTCTGTCGTGGGAGACGGTGGAACGTGGCAAAGGTTGATCGACTACGGAACGTGGTGGAGTTCCGCTTCAACGTGCGATTCCGCGCTCCATGCCTTGAACTGATCGGGCATGCGGTGGTTCCTTGGCCGGAGCGTTCGCGGTCCTTACGCTGAGGCCATGACGAGACCTGACCAGCCGAAGAAGAGGCCCGCAGTGATCGCTGCGATCTCGGCCTTCCTCGTGGTCTCGGCGTACGCCGCCTGGGCGCTTGTCCAGATCCTGGTGCTGAACCCGCTGGTGGCGGTGCCTGGGGTCAGCCTCGCGCGGATCTACGCGGAGGTGGAGGCAGCCGGGCAGTCTATGGATGTCTGGCTTGTGGTGGCCTTCCTTGCAGTGGGCCCCCTGGCCATGCTCGCCCACGTGGTTCTTGCCGCGCTGCGGCCCCTCCCGCGGTGGCTACCGTCTGTGGTAGGCCTGTCCCTGCTCACGGCGGGGCCCTTGGTTTACTGGTGGGCGTCCATTGCCCCGTCGATAGGGCTCGCGGACGCGTACTCCATCAGGGGTGGCGACCACTCGCCGTGGGCATGGCCATTGGTCGCCGTCAGCGTGCTGGCGCTGGTGGTGCTCGTGGTCCGTGGTCTGCGGGCGATCGGTCAGTTGCGAGGGAATGCGCCGTCCGCGCTTGGGGCAGAACTCACGACTTGACGACCATGTCTCGTATGCGGCGTGATCAACACGCCGCCCGTGTCCACGCACGCGGGCCAGGCTCCATTCGTGACAGAGCGACCGTTCCGTCGCATCCATCACTGACGCTTGGAGGCATCCACGAGCACCCTCACCGCCGCGACCACTGGGGCCTCTGCCGGGACCATCGAGCGCTTGACCGCCGACAGAATCTCCGTCGGCATCGAGAACGACACTCCGTTCCTGGTGCACTTCGACGCGCCTGGTTCCGAGAGCCTGCGCTTTGCCAACCTGCACGAGATGGAAGGCTGCCTCGTCGCCGACCTCATGGTGATGATCCCCGAGGCGACGCTCAGCGTCTTCCCGCCAGCCAGCCCCGCCGCGGTCGCTCTCACGAGCACCGCTACCGATCCTGTCGCTCTTGGTTAGACACTATGTAAAGAAACAGGTTTGTTAATACGTTTTAAGGATATAATGATTGCCATAGGAGGTCACGATGAGCGGCTATCGGATCGATCGAGAGATGCGCGACCTCGGCGAGCATGTACGCGGCTGGCGGATGGTGCTGAACCTGACCGCCCAGCAGGTGTGCGAACGAGCTGACATATCTCGCCCCACGCTGCGCAAGATCGAGTCTGGAGACGGTGGCGTGAGCTTTGACTCCATGGCCCAGGTCCTCAGAGCACTGGGCCAGCTCGACAGTGTGGTGACTGCGCTCGACCCGCTGAACAGCGACATCGGTCGGCTCAGAGCGAGCAGCCTCAACAGGAGGCGTGCACGATGACGACGATCGAGACGTTCATCGACCTCGGCGGCCACACCCGCTTTGTCGGCCGCGCCGACTTCACCCGCAGCCGCGGCGCCGTGTCCACCACGTTTCGCTACGACCCTGGCTATCTCGCTGACCGCGACAGCATCAACATCGATCCGTCGTTGCTGCTGGTCGAAGGTGCGCAGCACGTCACTGGACTGTTGCCGGCCTTCGCTGACACTGCACCAGATCGTTGGGGTCGCAACCTGATCGACAGGGCTGAACGCGCGCGTGCGCGCGAGGACAGTCGCCAACCCCGTTCGCACGACGACGTGGACTACATGCTCGCGGTCTCGGACAACACACGCCAAGGCGCACTGCGCTTCCGCCTTGCGGGAGACGTTGAGTTCGTAGGCGAGCCATCCCAAGTTCCCCAGCGCATCTCGCTGCCCCACCTGCTGCACGCCGCCGACCAAGTCGCCTCTGGCGCTCTCGCGGCTGAAGCAGTCAAGGAGCTGCTCGACACCGGAACCTCCGGGCTCGGCGGCGCCCGCCCCAAAGCTTCTGTGCTGCTCGAGGACGGCTCGTTAGCAATCGGGAAGTTCCCCCACGCCGCGGACCAGTGGGACGTGATCGCCTGGGAGGCAGTCGCGCTCGACCTGCTCAGCGACGCCAGTATCCGTGTCCCTCAGCACCAGCGGGTGCGCGTCGCGGACCGCAGCATCCTGCTGCTGCGCAGATTCGACCGCGACCAGCACAGCGCGCGCCGCGCGTATGTCTCGGCGATGACGGCCACCGGTTCTCGCGACGGCGACCGACGTGACTACGCGGACATCTTCGCCGCAATGCGAGACATCGCGGACGCACCGCGTGACGAGGCGCGTGAGTTGTACAGCCGTGTGATCGCCTCAGTGGCGCTAGGCAACACTGATGACCACTTGCGCAACCACGGCTTCGTCGCTGCGGGTCCTCGGTGGGCGCTCAGTCCCGCGTTCGACGTGAACCCCAACCCCGACCTCGCGAAGTCCCGTGCGACGTCCATCGCCGGAGCGGCCAACCATGGCGACGAGATCGAGGGACTGCTCGCGTTGGCTGGCGACGCTGGACTGACGCAGGGCCAAGCGCGCCAGCGCTTCGCCCACGTGGCTGGTGCCATGAAGCATTGGCGTGAGCGCGCTGGTCGCTACAGCATCCCCGCGCGTGAGGTGTCGATGATGGCGGACAGCATCGCACCCCGTCTCGAGGCGGTGACGAAGGCCAGCACGTAGCGGACCAAACGCGCCGGAGGAGCGCCTCGGTTTCCCGAGCTGACGCATCGGCATTCGGGCGTCACGGATGACCAGACGAGAGACATAGACGACCTCGAGTTCTAGGTGGGGCTACTGAGGGTTGAGGAGACTCACGTCTGCTCTAGCGTGGGGTGACTGGTGTGGTTCCCATCGCTCCGGCGCAACCCCTGGAGAGATCTCATCGGGGATCGCCTGCACCAGCCCAGGGGTTATTCGGCTACGGAACGCGGTGGAGTTCCGCTTCAACGTGGGAGTGCCGAGAACGGTCGCCCAACAGATCGCCCCGATCGACAAGCGAGTCCGCGGGTAGCCTCGATGGATGAGCGCGTCAACGCACGTCACGGTCGCCCTTAGCGACCGCTTCGCCCGGGAGTTGCCGGAACTGTGCGCCCCTTGGGAGGCGCACGAGCTCCTCGACCCGCGCCTGCTGGTCCTCAACGAGACGTTGGCCCGCGACCTGGGCCTTGACCCATCCGCGCTGCGCAGTCCCCACGGGCTGCTGGTGATGACGGGCAACGTCATCCCGGAGGGCGCCGCGCCGGTCGCACAGGCCTACGCGGGCCACCAGTTCGGTCACTACTCTCCTCGGCTCGGTGACGGGCGCGCTTTGCTGCTGGGCGAGATCACCGATGTCGATGGCCGGCTTCGGGACCTGCACCTTAAGGGTTCGGGGCGGACGCCGTTCGCGCGCGGGGGCGACGGCTTTGCGGCAGTGGGGCCGATGTTGCGCGAGTACGTTCTCAGTGAAGCGATGCACGCCTTGGGTATCCCCACCACCCGTTCCCTCGCCGTCGTGGGCACGGGAGCGACGGTTTACCGTGAGACCGAACTGCCCGGAGCCGTGCTGGCGCGGGTCGCCAGCAGCCATCTGCGTGTGGGGACCTTCCAATACGCTCGAGCCACTGGCGACATCGATCTATTTCGCAGACTCGCCGATCACGCCATCGCCCGCCACTACCCGGCCGCGGCAGAGGCCGAGCATCCGTATCTTGGGCTGTTGCAGGCGGTGATCAGCGCCCAGGCATCGTTGGTGGCCCAATGGATGCTCGTCGGCTTTGTTCACGGAGTAATGAACACCGACAACATGACTATCTCGGGCGAGACCATCGACTACGGGCCGTGTGCATTCATGGACGCGTTTAACCCCGCCGCGGTCTACAGCTCGATCGACCAGGGCGGACGCTACGCCTACGCCAATCAGCCGGTCGTGGGGGAGTGGAACCTGGCCCGCCTGGCGGAGGCCCTGCTGCCCCTTCTTCACGAGGATCAGGACCGTGCGGTGGCGATCGCCACCGAGGCGCTCGGAACCTTCAAAGATGAGTTCAGCGCCGTCTGGTCGAATGGTGCGCAAGCCAAGATCGGCCTGCGTGATGACGTTCCCGCCGACGTCGCGTCCGGGCTGGTGGCGGAGCTGCTGACACTGCTTGATGAGCACCAGGTGGACCACACGTTGTTCTTCCGCAGCCTCAGCGGCGCCGCCTCCGGGTCAGCCGAGCTGGCGCGGCGCCTGTTCGGCGACCCGGCGCAACTCGACGGCTGGCTAGAGCGCTGGCGGCCACTCCGACCCGACGCTGAGTTGATGAACCGGGTCAACCCCGCCTACATCCCCCGCAACCACCTCGTCGAGGAGGCGCTTGCATCGGCCACCGAAGGGGATCTGGACCCGTTACATCAGCTCCTGAACGCGGTGACCCGCCCCTACGAGGAGCGCCCTGGCCTGGAGCGGTATGCCGCGGCGGCCCCAGAAGACTTTGGCACCTATCAGACCTTCTGCGGGACCTGAGTTCGGCAGCCCGGTCAGCGGCGCGGCGCCAGTCGCGGCACGCGGACTGCGACCGGCCGGGTAACGGGGCCGACGTGCGCCGTCAGAACAGGAGCGGAATCTGCTGGAGCAGCCAGGAGAAGCCGATCATGGCGATGGTCGCGCCAGGGAAGATCGTCACCGCCACCAGTCCTGCCCTCGATCGGGCGGGCTGCTCGCCGGGGCCAACGATCGGGTCCTCCTGCACGCGGCCGCCGAGGTAGGAGCGCAGCTGCACGAGGAAGCCGACGGTGAGCAGGACCGCGCCTGTCACGACTGCGCCCGCCACGCCGATCTCTCCGACCGGGTCGCGCAGGAGGAGGAGCGCGCCAACCATCGCGGCAAGCAACGCCATCCAGCCGATCCAGCTACGCAAAGGAGATGATGCGAGCACTCGCGCTAAGGCGCGCGGCGCAAAGAACAGCAGTGCCATCGCCCCCGACACGATTGCAAGCACTACGAGGTGCCCGACCGTCAGCGTGAGAGTGGACTGACCAGCGAATCCAGCCTGAGCGCTGAACGTACTCACCAGCATTCCTGCCAAGCCGAGAACGATGCCCAGGCTCCACCTGGGGTCGACTCGATCGGAGGAGAGGCCGGCCTGCTCGGGCGCGTCCTTCTTGGCGTACACCTGGGGGTCGCCGAACGCGGTCTCGGCACTCTCGCCAGACTCGGCCACGTGACTTTCTACGAGCGCGAGGGAGTCGCCGATCCGTCGGCCGGGAACGCCGAGGAGTCGCTGCTCGAGGACGAACCTCTCGACCCAGCCCTTGTCGAGGCTTGGTGCGAGCCGCGAGTAGGCATCGACGGAGCCGAAGCCTCTCATGCCGCCGTTCTTCATCGCCATTGCCTTTCGGTTGATCGCGGTCATGTCAGCGGCTCCCTTGTTCGTGTGTGAGTGCGCCGTCAGTGAGTTCTCGAGTCGCCGTAGTGAACGCCGCCCATCGGGCCACCAGAGAGCGGGCGTGCGTGCGCCCGTGATCGGTCAATGAGAAGTACTTGCGGCCGGGTCCACCGTCTCCCGGGCGCCATTCGACCTCGACGTGTCCGGCCTCCTCGAGGCGTCCGAGCAGGGGGTACAGCGTGCCGCCCTTGACGTCGCCCAGGCCGGCTGCGGCCAGGCGCTGGGTGATCGCGTATCCATAACTTGGACCATCAAGCAGTGCCCGCAACACGCAGACCCCGAGCGCGCCTCTCAGCCACTCGCCAGGCCACTCTTGTGCACTCATGACTAGACAGTATCTCGGACTAGTCAGGCTAGCAACTAGCGCGGGACTTCGCGGTCGTCAGCGGTGATTCGCACCGCCGGCAAGCAGTCCTCGGCTGCGAGGACCTCGCAGACCGCGACCGTCCGGGACCCCGCGGGGCACGCCAGCGCAGCGACGGTCGTCAGCCGATGCCCTGGCCAAAGATGCGCCATGGGCTCGTCGGCGTCTCGCGCGCCAGCTGGTAGCCCCAGTCGGTGGCTCCCTCTGGCATGGAGCCATCGCCCCGAAACGGGCGCCAGTCGAGGTCAAATGACACCGGGACGTAGACGACCTCGACGGACATGTCATGCCCTGACCAGGAGGGGTCCTCCTCGCTGGGTATGCCGAGATTCACCGAGCCCATCGAACCCACTCGCTCACACCAACGCTGCGCGTCGGCGGACTCTGACGGTGTGGAGAGCGACTGCGCGGTGTCGCAGTCGTGAGCGTTGAGTGCGTCGATGAACGCGCCCGTGACCTGCTCGGGCGAGGCGTCATCCGCCGGCATGGCGACATCGGCAGTTTGGTGGGGAGGCAGCGCGATAGTCGCAACTACGACGATGGCAAGGCTCGCAAGAGCCGCGCTGCCCACCACGAAGGCCCGCTTCAAGCGATTGCGCTTCACAGCGCGATCTTGGCACGGCCGCCCCCGCGTGTCCATCGATCTATCGTGGCCCTTAAGCCTCCAGCACGAAGAACAGGAACGCCAAGAACCGCGGGTCGTCGCGGTCCTTGAAGAAGTCCGGGAAAAGTTCGATCGCCTCTGGCGCAGGCCCGGGTTCCCCGACGTGAGTGATGCGAAACCCTGCCGCAAGGAAGGACCGCACCATCGAGGAGAGCGAACGGTCCCAGAATGTCAGGTCCACGCTTTGCCCGGCGATGTCGCTCTCTCGCCGGCTGCGCGTGGCGAAGTAGTTGGTCTTCTCGCCCTTCTGCTGCGCCGTCAGCCACATCACGAACGGGTGCTCCACGGAGAGGATGACGCGCCCTCCGGGCCTCAGCACTCGCTTGATTTCTGCTAGCGGCAGCTCCCAGTCCTCGAGGTAGTGCAGCGCCAGCGAACTCACCACGTCGTCGAACTCGCCGTCGCCGAAGGGCAGCGGGTCAGCGAGGTCGGCAACCAACAGCTCCACGTCCGGGCCGAGCCGCTCCCGAGCGATATCGATCAACGCCGGGCTGCCATCGATGCCCACCGCAGTCGCGCCGCCGTCAACCAGGTCGACGAGGGTGGGACCAGTGCCGCAGCCGGCATCGAGAACGCGCCGGCCGGTCACGTCGCCCAGCAGGTCGCGGATGGCGGGTCGGTTGTAGTACTCGTTCAGCAGGCTGGAGTCGTTCTCGGCCGCGTAAGCCTGCGCAACGTCGTCGTATGCGGCGGCGCCGCTGTGTCCTGGGCGAGCGGAAGGTGATGTCATCGGGCGACGGTAACAAGGCGAGCATCGTCAGGTGTCGCCCGACGCGCGGCCTAGCTCAAGCGCCTAGCTCGCACCATACGGGTCGGGCCACACGAGCTCGCGCGTGCTCGAGTAGTCCCGCTCGCTGCCGTCAACAGGGTCCGTAAAGCGTAGGCGCCGCGCCACCAGCTGCAACGGGCCAGTGAAGTCGTCCGGCGCGACCTCCACGATGGAGGGGTAGAGCGAGTCGCCCACGATCGCTAGCCCCAGCGCAGACATGTGCAGGCGCAGCTGGTGGGTCTTGCCGGTCGTAGGAGTGAGCCGGTAGCGCGCGTGGCGGCCGCGAGTCTCGACCACCTCCACGAGGGTCTCCGCGTTGGGTTCCCCCGGCACAACCTCCGCCTGGAGGACGCCCCGGCGCTTCTCAATCCTGTCCCTCACGACGCGGGGGAACTCGAGCGCGGGGTCGTACGGAGCGAGCGCCTCGTACGTCTTGCGTGCATGGCGGGACTGGAACACCCCCTGATAGGCGGCCCTGTATTCACGGCGTGCGGAGAACACCAGCACGCCCGCCGTCAGGCGGTCAAGCCGATGCGCGGGGGCCAGCTCGGGTAGGTCCAGGGCCAGCCGCGCCTTCACGAGGGCGGTCTCACTCACATGCGACCCACGTGGGGTGGTCGCCATGAAATGCGGCTTGTCCACCACGACGAACCGCTCATTCACGTCGAGAACGTCCAAGGCGAACGGCACCGCCGCCTCGGGCGAGAGCGGGCGATGAAACCACACAAAGCTGTGAGGCCGGTACGCCTCATCCCCACCCCAGGCGCGACCCTGCTGGTCGACGAACTCTCCCGCGTCCAGCATCTCGCCGACCTGCGCGCGAGCCGGCAGCCGCGCGAGAAGGAAGTCGCGCATCGTCTCCCACGGCGGCGTCTCCCCGGCACCGATGCCGGGCGTACGTATCCAGGCAGCATCGAGCCCGTGGCGCTGAGGTAGCGGAGAGCGCGGCGGCATCAGGTGGGCGCGCCTAGAGGGAACGGGGTCACGAAGGGCATCGTACGGATAGGAGCGACGCGCACGCGTGACAGGGTGACGCGAGTAACGGCGTAACATGCCGTGCATATCGCACTGAGAAGAGGGAATCGTGGCGAACGCTGAGCCAGGCTGGTACGACGACGGAACTGGTCGCCGGCGGTGGTGGGACGGTCAGGGGTGGACGGACAATTTCCAGCCGGTCGAGCCGCATCCAGGCGGGCTGATGGGAGCGGTGAGTCAGATCCAGGCTGATGCCGCCGCGGGCGCGCAGGCTCGCCCCGCTGTGCACGGCGCCAGCTACGTGGTGCTTCAGGTCATCCTGAGAGAGAAGATGTGGGGCACCGGATCCGGGAACCTGACCGAGCTGGAGAAGGCGATCAACGCTCAAGCCGCGCTGGGGTACCGGCTGCACACCATCACCACGGCGGCGTCCGGCAGCAAGGGAATCGGCGGCGGCGATCGGATCCAGGCGACCATGGTGTTCGAGAAGCTCTCGTAGTCGATAAGAGCAGTTCCGTGGGCGGTCGCACAGCCGCGCTCGGCGGAACAGATCACGGCAACCCCGCCGTTACACGTCGCATGGTCACCGACGAAGTCAACCCAGTGAACGAACCCGACTGGGTTGAGCGCGCCATCTGGTGGCAGGTGTTCCCGCTTGGCTTCACGGGGGCGGAGAAGGCCGCCACCCCATCGCCCGGCGCGGCCCAGCGCCTGCTGGACCTGGTCCCGTGGCTGGACTACGCGGTCGAGCTCGGTGCGTCCGGGCTGGCGCTCGGCCCCATCTTCGCGTCCGAGACGCACGGCTACGACACCACGGATTACTTCGCGCTCGACCCGCGGCTGGGGTCGGACCACGACTTCGACACCCTGGTCGAAGAGGCGCACCGCCGCGGGTTGCGACTTCTCCTCGATGGCGTGTTCAACCACGTCGGCAGGTCCTTCGCCCCGTTCCAGGATGTCCTCACCAAGGGCCCAGCGGCCGATGCAGGTGCTTGGTTCTCCCTCCAGTGGCAGGAGGGTGCGACACCGGGGGATGAGCCCGAGTATCGCGACTTCGAGGGCCACCATCAGCTGGTGGCGCTCAACCACGAGGAGCCGGCCGTGGCCGACTTCGTCGTCGAAGTCATGGAGCACTGGCTCGCGCGTGGCGCAGATGGTTGGCGGCTCGACGCCGCGTACGCCGTGCCGTCGTCGTTCTGGCGCCAGGTGACGTCCCGCGTGCAGGCCTCCCACCCCGGCGCCTACTTTGTGGGCGAGTACATCCACGGCGACTACGCAGGCGAGGTGCGGGCGGGCGGGCTCCACTCCACGACCCAGTACGAGTTGTGGAAGGCCGTCTGGAGCTCGCTCAACGACGCGAACTTCTATGAGCTCACCTCCGCGTTCGAGCGTCACAACGCCCTGCTCGCCACCTACGCGCCGCTCACGTTCGTGGGTAACCACGACGTCACCCGCATCGCGAGCAGGCTCACCGACACCGCGCTCCTGCCGCACGCCATCGTGGTGCTGCTGACCGTGGGCGGGACCCCGTCGATCTACTACGGCGACGAACAGGGCTACCGGGGTGTGAAGGAGGACCGGGAGGGGGGAGACGACCAGGTCAGGCCGCTGTTCCCGCCGTCCCCCGAGCACCTCTCCCACCTGGGCCGTCCCATCTACGCCCTGCACCAAGAGCTCATCGCGCTGCGTCGACGGCACCCGTGGCTGCACCGCGCGACAACGGACGTCCTGCAGCTCTCGAACGAGGTGCTCGCCTATCGTGTCGCCGCCGGCAACGACTCGCTCGTGGTTGCCCTCAACCTCACGCCGGAATCTCAGCGGGTGAGCACGGCCGGCCACGACTCGGTCGTTGCGGGAGGCGCCACCGTCGACGGCGGGGCGGACGCTGCGGAGTTGCCGCCGCGCGGCTGGGCCGTGCTTGCCTCGTCGCAATGACGCGCCACTACGGCCGATGCGCGAGCGAGCGGGATCGCCGACGCCCCGCAGCGCTGTCGTTATGGTGCCGCGAGCGACCACAGCCCGGCGGCTCCCGCGATGAGCGATACGGCCGCGAGGCCTAGAGCACTCGAGATCAGCACCAGGTGCACGCGGTAGAACCGGGTGCGCTCTCCGTCGGCGGCGATGCGGCGCATGAACGCCGGCCACACGGTGAAGGCGAACGCGGCGTTGACGAGCAGGACGATGCTGAGCGCGAGAACCATGCGCCCAGGCTAAGCCGCTCGAGCGACCTCCAGAGGACTGCCGTGACATGGTGACTCCATGGACATGAGCTTCTTCTGGAACGGTTGGTCGCCCATCTGGCACACGCTGCTGATCGGCACGGTCGGGTACCTGACGCTGGTCGTGCTGCTGCGTGGTACCGGCCCGCGCACCATGGCGAAGATGACGCCGCTGGACTTCGTGATCGCGGTCACCCTGGGCTCCGCGTTCGGTCGCGTGGTGACGGCATCGGACGTCAGCCTGGTGCAGGCGGTCGTGGCCCTGCTGCTACTGGTCGCCGTGCAGTGGGCGCTCGCTGCGGCCAGGGCGCGGTGGGCGCCCGTGCGCCGGGCTCTCGACACCCCGCCGGTCCTGCTCTACTACGACGGTGAGCTCCAGCACAGGGCGCTGCACCGGCACCGCCTCACCGAGGCAGACGTCCACTCCGCGGTCCGCCAGGCGGGCCAAGGCTCGATAGGCGATGCGCAGGTCGTGATCTTGCATCAGGACGGCACGCTTGGAGTGATCGCGAAGAGCGCGATGGGCGATGGTTCGAGCATCTTCCCGTACGTCGAGCGCCAGCCAGAGGCGCCGGGAAGCGCCTAGCCCGAGGTGGACGGGCCTGAGACTTCGACCTCGATGTCCGCCACGACCGCCATCCCCGCCGGGACGGTAACGGCCAAAGGCTCCGTCGCGTCCCAATCCGGTGTCGGAATCTGGCTGAACCATGCGAGCGCGAGGCCCAGGCACAGGACAGCTGTGAGTCCCGTCGCCGCCATGCCGAGCCCCAGGACGCGGTTCTGCAGCGCGGGCTGGTCTTTGACGCGACGCGCCAACACCAGCGTGAGAATCACCAACGCGACGACGACCCCGTAGACGGCGCCGCTCGGTCCCATGGTGAGCGTCACGCACTGGGGAGCAGCGGTGGTGGACTGGCCCGCAGAGTCCACGTACCCGGCGGCGGAGAATCCACCCGCGCATGACGACGTGCTCGCGGTGGTCAACGCGCCGTACAACGCCGTGCACAGCGCCGTCCCAGCGAGGAACCATCCCATGCGCCGCGGCGCCTCGGCGTCCGCTCGGAAGTCAGTCCCCAACGTGCGTGCTGTGGTCACGGCCTATGCCTATCACAGTGGGCTGCGAGGCGTCTGGGAGTAATGGCCCAGCGTCTACCGTTGCACCGTCGTCTGATGGACCCGAGCCCCATGGAGGAAAGCGTGAGCGGAGTGCGAGACAGAGCCGGCAAGATGACGGGACATGGTCGCCACCCCGTGCCCCCGACGGCCGATGCGGTCGCCGGCTCGGACGCGCTCGTCGCCCAGTTCGTCACGGACGGCCACGCTGCACCCGCTCCCCAGGGCGCCACGGCGGCGGACGCGCGCACGTTCGGCGAGGGGGCGCCTGGCCAGATGGCGCTGCTGCTTTATCCGGACCCCAGTCAGGGCGCCATCCGCGACCTCGCGAACGCCTGGGACCTTCACCCAGTCCTCGTCGAGGATCTATTGCACGCGGGCCAACGGCCCAAGCTCGAGCGCTACGGCGACGTGCTGTTCATGGTGGTGCGCTCCGCCCACTACGACGACGCCCGCGAAGAGGTCGATCTCGCCGAGTTCCACGTGCTCGTGCGCCCCGGGGCCGCCGCGGTCCTGTGCCAGGACGGCGCGTGGATTGATGGCACGGCGGCCAGTGCGCTCGCGGCCCCGGCGTCTACGGACGCCGAGCGGGTGCTCGGCTCGCTGCTTGGCGGCGACCTCCTACACCTTGGCCCGGAGGGGATCGCGTACCGGCTGCTCGACGCGATTGTCGACGGCTACGCTCCCGTGCTACGAGACGTGGGCGTCGACAAGGAGCAGATCGAGCGCCAGGTATTCAGCGGTGACCCGGCCGTCGCTGAGCGCATCTACCGCCTGACTCAAGAGGTCATTGACGTCCAGCACGCCACGTCGTGGCTGGTCGAGGTCCTTGACGGCTTGCGTGGAGGGTTCCGCAAGCACGAGGTGGCCGAGGAACTGCAAACGTACCTGCAGGACGTCGAGGACCACCTCGACCGCATCGGCGCGACCACGGCCGAATACCGTGAGGCGCTCGCCCAGATCCTGAGCGTGAACTCCACTCTGGTCGCGGAGCGCCAGAACGAGGACATGAAGAAGATCTCCGGCTGGGCGGCCATTCTGTTCGCGCCCACTCTTGTCGCCGCGATTTACGGCATGAACTTCCAGAATATGCCGGAGCTGCACTGGTCGTTCGGCTATCCGCTCGCGCTCGCGGTCATGGTCGGGTTCTCGGTCGTGCTGTACCGGGTGTTCAAGGCCAAGCACTGGATGTGACAAGCGCGGACGCTGCGGCTTGACGCACGTCAAGGCGCCGGCTGCCCAGCCTCCGTAGCGTCGAGGGTGAACCCAAGAGAAGGAGCACCCGATGATCACCACCCGCATCGCGGCTTTGTTGAACTCGCTGAGGCCCGTCACGGTCGAGGCCCACTGCGACACCGCCGACGGCCCCGCCGTGAAGGCGGGCCGCACGTCGTTGGAGAGCGGCAACATCAACCACGCCCTCGCCTGGATCCCCGCCGACGGCGAGGCCGAGTTGCGCGCGGTGTTCGACAAGGCCCTCCAGGTCCGCTCGCTGGGGACAAGCGCGGCAGAGGTTGCGGACCGGCTCTTCCTCGAGACCCTGGTGCGCATTCACCGCATGGGCGAGCGCGTAGCCTTCACGGGCATTCAGGCACCCGGCACGCAGATCGACCCGGTGGTGGCGGCCGCCGATGAGGCGATTCGCCTCGGCACGGACTCGGCGCTACTGCCGATGGTTCCGGACGAGCGCCGCGCCGAGTTGGATAAGCGATTCTTGGCCGCGCTGGCCGTCAAGGACTTCGACGTCGATGACGTCGTGGCAGGACGGCAGTACCTCGTGGCCTACGTCGACTTCTTCAAGTACGCCGAGGGCGAGGAGCACGACCACGGCCACGCTCACCACGCGACTCACGCCCACCAGCACTAGGTCGAGTGCCATGACACGCCTGGTCAGGGTCGCGGGGGAGTCGATGACCCCGACCTATCGTCCGTCCGACCTGCTGCTCACGCGGCCGGTCGGGCGCGGCGGCGTGCCCGTCCAGCGCGGCGATGTCGCGGTGTTTCGCCATGGCGACATCACCGCCATCAAGCGGGTGGCGGGCGTGCCAGGCGACGTGGTCGAGCTCGAGGCCGGTCGACTCTTTGTCAACGGCGAGTCGCTCGACGGGCGGCCGAGGGCGCGCGGAGCCTCCACCGAGGTGTGGTGCGTGCCGGCTGCGGCTTTCTTCATGGCCGGCGACAACCCGTCGGTCTCAGACGACTCCCGGGTCTGGGACACCCCGTTTGTGCCGGTCGCAGACATCGGGGCAGTAGTGACGCGACGGCTGGCGTGGACGCATCGCCGCCGCCCGCTCACTCCCCATCTGCCAACTCTCGGAGCAGCCCTGGCCGCGTGATCGATACCGATCTCCCGTCGCCTATGGCGATGAGCCCGCGGCTCGCCAGGCTCGCGAGTGCGCGGCTCAGGCTCTCGGGCGATGTATCGATCAGGGACGCCACGTCCTTCTTCGCCACCGGCAGGTCCACGATGGTGGTGCCGTCGCGGAGCGCCTCCGGGAGAGCGAGCAAATACGCGGCGAGACGGCCCTCGACGTTGCGGGAGGTCAGGGAGTTGAGCCGGCGCTCGGCACTCGCGAGCCGCGAGCTCACCGTCGCGAGCATTCTCATCCCGATCCCCGGGTATTGCTGGATGAGGGACGCGAGGTCCTCGTGCGGGAAGGCGCACAACTGGCAGTCGTCCATGGCGACCGCATAGTCGTCGGGCGGGCGACCGGTAAAGATCGACGTCTCGCCGGTGAACTCACCCGGGCCCAAGACCCGCACGATTTGCTCGGAGCCGTCGGCGGAGAGCCGAACGATCTTCAGGCGTCCCGTGTGTACGACGATGAGCCGTGAGGAGTCGTCGGTGGCGGAGTAGGCGAGCTCGCCCGGCGTGAGCCGAACCGAACGCGCCAGCCCCGCCACCGTCGACTGATCGTCGGCTGACAGCCCGGCGAAGACTGGGACGCGGGAGACGCAGGTGTCCGCCACTTAGGGCTGCAGCACGATCTTGAGCTCCTTCTTGTCCTTGAACAGCTCATATGCCTCGGGCGCCTGGTCGAGCGGCATGTGGGAAGAGATGATGCGGGCGGGATCGATCGCTCCGCTGCCGATCATTTCCAAGAGTTCGGGCACGTAGCGGTGGACGTGGGTCTGCCCGCCGGTCATCGTGAGGCCCTTTCCGAACACGGCTCCAATGGGGAACTTGTCCGCCACGCCACCGTAGACGCCCGGGATCGACACCCGGCCGCCCTTGCGTGCGGCCTTGATAAGGGTGCGCAGTGCCGTCACCCGGTCGGTCTGTAACTTGAGGCGCATCTTGACGCGGTCGTATGCGCCCACTGCGCCACCGCCGTGAGCCTCCATGCCTACCGAGTCGATGACCGCATCCGCCCCGCGGTCCCCGGTGAGGCGCTTGATCTCTGCCTGCACCTTTCGCCCGGTGTGCTCGATGGGCACCACTCCGGGTAGTTCGGCGATCTTCTCCAGGCGTGACGGTTCGCGGTCAAAGACCGCTACGGTGCCCGCACCCTGCACGAGCGCGCTGGCCGCGGCGAGCTGGCCCACCGGTCCCGCGCCCGCGATCAAGATGGTGTCGCCCTTCTCGATCTGGCAGTTCACGGCCGCCATCCACCCGGTGGGGAGAATGTCCGTGAGGAACAGTGCCTGGTCGTCGCTCATGCTGTCCGGGATCGCGAACAGTCCCACGTTCGCGTGTGGCACGCGCACGTACTCGGCCTGGCCCCCGGCGTACCCGCCGAACAGATGGGTGTAGCCGAACAGGCCCGCGCCGGACTGCCCGTAGGCCTTCTCGACCACCTTGGCGTTGGGGTTCGTGGTGTCGCACAGCGACTGCATCCCCTGCTCGCAGTACCAGCAGCTTCCGCACGCGATCACGAACGGAACGATCACACGATCTCCGACGGATACGTGAGTGACGCCCTGGCCCACGTCTTCGACCACGCCCATGAACTCGTGGCCCAGGATGTCGCCCTCGATCATGCCGGGGATTGCCCTGTTGTACAGGTGTAGGTCGGAGCCGCAGATCGCGGTCGACGTGACCCTGATGATCGCGTCGGTCGGGGATTGCAGGTGCGGCTTGTCGACCTCATCCACTCGTACGTCGTGCTTGCCGTGATAGACCACTGCCTTCATGATTCCTCCTTCAGGATTGCGCGTGCGGCGAGCTCGCCAGATGCGACGGCGCCCTCCATGGTGGCGAGGTACTTCTGCTTGGTGTAGTCCCCGGCCAACGTAAGGCCGGGGATGGGCGTGCGCTGCGGGGGGCGCAACTGGTCGTTGCCGCATGCGAGCGAGTAGAAGTCGTCGTCGATGGCGA
This sequence comes from Demequina sp., assembly GCA_046295115.1. Lineage (GTDB taxonomy): Bacteria > Actinomycetota > Actinomycetes > Actinomycetales > Demequinaceae > Demequina. The sequence goes on along the minus strand of JBKBNW010000008.1, from coordinate 7,834 downwards.
CCTTGCGCGCCTGGCGGATGCGACCACGCAGGTCGATCCCTACGCGCCCCAGTTCCGACACGACCGCCTCGGTCAGTTCCTCGGTGCTCGAATCGAGGTGGGTGCGCGGCGTCGCCATGATGACGCTGATGCGCCCGTCGGTGCTGCGGAACGTCGTGCGCGACTGCTCAGCGAAGCAGCCGACCTCGGTGCCCGGCGTGAAGGTGGCGGTGTCCTCATCGGTTGAGGGGGTGTCGGTCTCGGCCTGGAAGCAGACCGAGGGCGTGGACTCCATGCGGCGCATGTCGTCAAACCACCGATGGCCGGCGAGCGCCGAGTCGATCAGGTCCTTGGCCGGGCCGAGCGAGGTGGCGACGACGACCTGATCGGCGTGGATCTCGCCCTCATCCGTCCGCACGCCGGTAATGCCGTGGGAGTCGCCGATGAGGGAGCGCACGGGAGCGTTGACGCGGACCGAGCCGCCGTGGGCCGTGACGTAGTCCGCGATGGGTCCGGACATCACCTCCGTCATGCCTCCCCGGAACGCGCCGACGCCAGTCTTGATGAGTGAGCGCCAGTAGGGGACCACGACACCCATGAGGTTGTGGGCGGAGAACTTGTCCGGAGGCACAAAGAACAGGCCCGCGGTCAGGGGCGCTATCAGCCGGTCCACTGTCTGCTGACTCACGCCGTGGTCCCGGGCAAAGTCGGCGATAGGTACGGTGTCGAGCTCCGCCGGCCGGCGCAGGTACGCCACCGACCCCGCGGCGAGCATGCGCACCATCGCGGCGCGCTGGCGCAGCGGCAGGAAGTCGCGGTGCTTGACTGCGCGGATGGCGGTGAGCAGGGGGTGGCGGATCACCGATGCGGAGAAGAGCGCGGTCGGGCCGCCGTCCGGCGTCCGGAATGCGATCTCGTCGCGCCAGATCACCACGTCCGAGATCTTGAGCCCCACGTGGCGCAGCAGTCGCGGCAGTTTCGTGTAGAAACCGAGGTAGCGGTGCAGCCCAGTCTCGACCTGCATGCCGTCGTCGTCCCAGTCAGCCGTGCGCCCTCCCACGATTGATCCGCTCTCGAGCACCGTGACGCGGTGCCCGGCATCGACGAGCCGGACCGCGGCGGTGAGACCCGCGAGCCCTGCTCCCACAACAATCGTGCTTGGAGCATCGGTCATCCTTGGCCTCCTCGCGGCACCTGAGCGGTGACCTCTGGTGTAGGCAACGCGGTAGCGCCATGCGGTTATTTCCCGGCGCGCCTCGCACGCGGCGGCAGCACTCGCGGTGGTGTCACTGCGGTGCCATACTGACACCATGGATATGGCACGCCACTCCGAGCAGCTGCGGCAGCAGTTGGAGGCGACCGCGGCCGCCAGCACTCCCAAGGCTCAAGAGACCGCTCGGCAGCTCGCCACGGCGGTTGATCCCGCTGCCCGGCTCATGATCGTGGAGGCATTGTCGGAGGCCGCCGCCGAGATCTCGCGCGAGATTGCGCCGGCCAGCGTCGACTTGAGGGTGCGGGGGACGAAGGTCGACTTCGTCGTGACCGCGCCTGAGCAGACGGACGAGGACCACGCCGCCGCAACGGCCGCGCAGGCACAGGCGGCGAGCGTCGGCGCCGATACGACGCGCACCACCGTGCGGATTCCCGAACCCCTCAAGCGCCGTGCGGAAGCCGCGGCGGCAGAGGAGGGCGTGTCGCTGAACTCGTGGCTCGTGCGAGCGGTGTCGCTTCACCTCGAGCCGGGGCCCCGTTCGCGCCGGGGACGGGCGGCTGCGCGCTTCGCCGGCTGGGCAGATCAGCAGGACTAGCAGGCCAGCGGGCCTAGCGGAATCAGCAGCGCGAACCGCCCGGCATCGCTAGCGCCACCGCCTAAGACTCGGCGCTCACGCCTCATCTTCCGCCTGGCGGGCGCGATACGCGGCCTGTGCCGCGCGGTTCGTGCATGTCACCGAGCAGTACTTACGCGAGCGGTTCCGCGACAGGTCGAGCACGATCCCGTCGCAGTCGTCCATCTCGCACCGGCCAAACCGACTCAACTCGTCCGCCCTGATCACGTCGATCATGGCCATCGCTGACTCCACCAGAATCCGTTCGTGCAGAGGGCGGTCGTCTGACGTGGCGTGAATGTGCCAGTCGACATCCCCGTGGCGCACGAGCTGAGGGACGGCCTCGTGCTCCGACAGGATCGCGTTCACCAGCGGCACCGCGTCGTCGCGCGTGGCCATGAAGAGCGCGCGCAGTCGGGTGCGGATTCCCCGCACTAGCTCGAGGTCTCTCCTGGTGGGCCGGGCGCCCGAGTAGCGAAAGTCGTCGAGGAAGGCCGTGAGGTCGGCCGCCGCCACGAGCGTGTCGGGCTCGAGCTCCGAGTTCGCGAGGAAGGCTGCGGCTTCGAGGGCTTCGACGGTGTCATTGGCGAACGGCATTTTGACACATTATCAAACGCCCACTAATGTCATGAGCCATGACCGTTTTGACTCATGACCTGACCCGAGACCGCCTGACGGCTGGGCTCGGATTGGCGATGGCATCTGCCGCATCCTTCGGCCTGGCCGGATCCCTCGCCCGCGGCCTCCTCGACGTGGGCTGGACGGCCGGCGCGGCCACGTTCGTGCGTGTCGCCATCGCCGCCGCGGTGCTCGTGGTGCCAGGCATCCTTGCGGTGCGCGGCCGGGCCTACCTCGTGCGGCGCGCCTGGAAGGTAATCGTGGCGTACGGCCTGTTCGCGGTTGCCGGCGCTCAGTTGTGCTACTTCATGGCGGTCGGCTACCTCAACGTGAGCGTCGCCCTGATGATCGAGTACACCGCGCCGGTCGCAGTGGTGCTGTGGCTATGGCTGCGCCACGGCCACCGACCCTCCCCGCTGACGGTCGGCGGTGCGGCAATCGCGGCCTTCGGGCTCGCGTTGCTGCTGAACGTGTTCGGCGGCGGCCAGATCTCGCTGATCGGCGTGATGTGGGCGCTCGCGGCCATGGTCGGGGCATCCGTGTACTTCATCATCGGCGGCGACGAGAGCAACGGGCTGCCGCCCATCACGCTTGCGGCAGGCGGGCTGCTCGTCGCGCTCGTCACCCTCGGCGTAGCCGGCGTCGTTGGCGTGCTGCCCATGCGCTTCACGACGGGCACCGTCGCCTTCATGCAGTTCGCCACTCCGTGGTGGGTCGTCGCGATTGCGCTCGGCGTAGTCACGGCCGCCGTCGCGTACGTGACCGGAATCGCCGCCACGCGGCGCCTGGGCGCGCGGCTGGGCTCCTTCGTGGCACTCACCGAGGTCATGGCCGCCACCGCCTTCGCATGGCTGCTGCTCGGACAGGCCCCAGCCCCCATGCAGGCCGGCGGTGCGCTGCTGATCCTGGCGGGCGTCATCGTCGTGAAGCTGGGGGAGCGCCCCGCACCCACCCTCATCGAGTCCGTGGTGGAGCCGCCCGCGCACTCCGACCCGTCCGCCCCCGTCCCGGTCTAGCTCCCGCGTTCGTGCGATTCGCGCGGCCTAGGCTGACGGCATGACTCACGCCACTTCATTCGGTGCCGCCGCGGAGGACTACCAGCGCGGCCGCCCCGGCTATCCGGCCGATGCGGTCGCATGGCTGCTCGACCGTTCGCCCGAGCGCGTGCTCGACCTGGGCGCTGGCACGGGCAAGCTCACCGCACAGGTGGTCGCGCTCGCGAGCGAGGTCCACGCCGTCGATCCCGACCCTGCCATGCTCGACGCGCTCTCGCGCACGTTGCCGGAGGTCACGACGGCCGTGGGCAGCGCGGAGTCGATCCCACTGCCAGACGAGTCCGTCGATGCGGTCGTGCTGGGTCAGGCCTGGCACTGGGTCGACGTTGACGCCGCCTCCGTCGAGATCGCCCGGGTACTACGCCCCGGCGGCACGTTGGGGCTCATCTGGAATATCCGTGACAACCGCGCGCCGTGGGTGGCTCGACTCGGAGACGCGATGCGGGGCTCTGCCGCCGAGCGTCTCATCGAGGGGGACGGCCCACGAGTCGGTCCGCCGTTCTCGGGGCTCGAGGGGCAGTCGTGGGATTGGTCGCGGAGCATGACGGCGGATGACATCCGCGCCATGGCTCGCTCGCGCAGCCACTACATCACCGGCGACGCCGACTACCGGGCACAGGTCGAGCGCGAGGTGGACGCCGTGCTCGCCGGGCTACCGCACGCAAACGAAGGCATCGCCTTGCCGTACGTCACGCACGCCTTTCGCGCGCATCGGCCGTAGTCGACCTGACCGTCACCAGACGAAGTCGCCATCCTCGAAGCCCGCGGGCCGCACGTCGGTGACCCAGGCGGGACGCACCGCACCGTAAATGTGCGGGAACAGTTCGCCATCGCCGCCGTCCTCTTCGCGGATCTCGACCCCGTCGGCGTGCGCCGCCGCTGGGTCGATCACCAACACCACCAGGTCGTCGGGATCGTCGCGATAGACGAACCCCGCCACCCTCGCGACTTGGTGGGGGTGGGACGCGTGGATGAAGCCGTCGTCGGCGAGCGTACGGCCGCGTGTAGAGACCTCGTACGCGCCGCTGCGCTCGGCGGCCTCCCAGTCGGACCGGTGGGCGATGTGCAAAAGGGCCATGCGGCCAGTCAAACATGGGGGGTGCCGCGGCTGCCAGCGCGGCACGGCAATCAGCGGTACTGACGACGGCGCGGTCTCGAGCCTTCGAGCGACGCGGTGGCCAGGGCGTGCTGCGCGTGAATCGCGGCCGGCACACGCGACCCGTACGACTCGAGAAACTCCCCGGTATCGGCCGCCTCCGCCCTCAACGCGACGCGGTCCTCGGCGAACAGCGCCTCCCAGTCCTCACGGCTCACCCCGGCCGCGTGCCAGTCGATCGCCCCGTCAACGGGCACTAGACCCGCCGGCGAGTCGGTGGCCGCGGCGCGTCCCTCGACGCGGTCGAGGATCCACGCCAGCACCCGTGCGTTCTCCGAGAACCCGGGCCACAGGTAGCGGCCGTCGTCCCCCCTCCGGAACCAGTTGACCTGGAAGATGGGCGGCGCACCGCCGGACTCCGCCAGCCCCTCGCCCACCTCGAGCCAATGGCGCCAGTGGTCCGCCATGTGAGTGCCGCAGAACGGCAGCATCGCGAAGGGGTCGCGCCGCAGCTCGCCTACGGTGCCCTCCGCCGCTGCTGTGCGCTCCGAAGCCAGGCTCGCACCCAGGTACACGCCGTGCTCCCAACTGCGTGCCTGCGCGACCAGGGGGACGTTGGTGGCTCGACGGCCGCCAAAGATGATCGCGTCCACCGGCACGCCCTCGGGTGCGTCCCACTCCCCGGCGATGGTGGGGCATTGGGACGCCGCCACGGTGAACCGCGAATTCGGGTGCGCCGCAGGGCGGCCGGTCTCGGGCGTCCAGTCGTTCCCGCGCCAGTCGACAAGGTGCGGGGGAGCCTCCTCAGTGAGGCCCTCCCACCAGACGTCGCCGTCGTCGGTGAGCGCGACGTTGGTGAAGATGGTGTTCCCCCACAGGGTGTCGACCGCGACGGGATTGGTGGTCCGCCCCGTTCCTGGCGCGACCCCGAAGAACCCGGCCTCAGGGTTGATCGCGCGCAGGCGGCCATCCTCGCCAGGGGCCAGCCACGCGATGTCGTCACCCAGCGTCTCGACCGTCCAGCCAGGGATGCTCGGCTGCAGCATCGCGAAGTTGGTCTTGCCGCACGCGGAGGGAAAGGCGGCCGCGACGTGGAATGCGCGACCGCGCGGGTTGGTCACCTTGAGCAGGAGCATATGGGCAGCGATCCACCCCTCGTCCTGCGCGATCGCGGAGGCGATGCGCAGCGCGAACGCCTTCTTGGCCAGGATCGCGTTGCCGCCGTATGCGGAACCGTACGACCAGATCTCTCGCGACTGCGGGAAATGGACGATGTACTTGGTGTCGCTGCACGGCCAGGGCACGTCCCGCTGTCCCGGGGTGAGCGGAGCCCCCACCGAGTGCATCGCGGGCACCCAAGAAGTTCCGGGTCGGATCTGGGCGAGGGCGTTGGCCCCCATGCGGGTCATCGTGCCGGTGCTGACCACCACGTAGGGCGAGTCTGTGAGCTGCACCCCGTAGCGCGCCATGGGGCTTCCGACAGGGCCCATCGAGAATGGGACCACGTACATGGTCCGCCCGCGCATCGCGCCCTCGAACACCTCGTGCAGTCTCGCGCGCATCTGGTCCGGGTGTTCCCAGTTGTTGGTGGGGCCCGCGTCAGCTTCCTCCTCCGAGCAGATGAACGTGCGGGACTCGACGCGGGCGACGTCGTCGGGGTGCGACCGCGCCAGGTAGCTCCCGGGCCTCAGGTCATGGTTGAGGGCGATCAGGGTGCCGCTGCCAATCATCTCCGCGATCAGCGTCTCGCGCTCGCCTGGAGAGCCGTCACACCAGTGAACGCTGTCCGGTTCGGCCAGCGCCGCCATGGACGCCACCCACGCGACTATGCGGGGGTCGGTGTGGGCGGGGGGCGCGGCGGCGAGGCGGGGACGGTCCTGCGTGACGGTCATCTCTACTCCTTCGATCGACAAGATTGGCGTCTCCTTCACGCTAGGGCGGGCTGACCCGGCGAGTCCGGCAATTCGGGCAAGAAGATTCGTGATTCTTTCGATAACGTGAAGCCATGACCGACCTCGCGACGCTCGGACGGCGCATCCGGCACTTCCGCACGGCAGCCGATCTCACTCTCGACCAACTGGGAGAGGCGGTCGGGGCCGCACCCAGCCAGTTGTCGCTCATCGAGAACGGCAGGCGAGAGCCGCGGTTGACTCTGCTGACGGCGATCGCGGGAGCCGTCGGCGTGGACCTCCCGACGCTGCTGAGTGATGCGCCTCCCAGTGAGCGCGCCGCGCTCGAGATCGAGCTTGAACGCGCGCAGCGGTCGCCGTCGTATCAGGAACTCGGGCTACCGGAACTGCGCGCCAACAGGGCCATGGGCGACGACACCCTGCGCGCGATCGTGGGGCTACACCGGGAACTCGACCGCCGCGCGCGTCGCGCTGTGGCCACACCAGAAGAGGCGCGGCGGGCGAACACCCAGCAGCGCATTGAGATGCGTGAGCGTCACAACTACCTCCCTGAGATCGAGTCGCTTGCCGAGAGTGCCGTCGCGGATGTCGGCCACCGTGCTGGGGCACTCACTCATCGCACGGTCGCGGAGATGGCCGAGCGGGTGGGCCTCGCGATAGTGCACACCGGCGACCTTCCACACTCCGCAAGGGCCGTGGTCGACCTCGAGCACGGGCGCATCTATATCCCGCCTGCGTCGATTCCCGGCGGGCACGGGCTGCGTTCGCTCGCACTCCAGGCGGTCGCGCGCACGGTCCTGGACCATGGCGCACCCACCGACTACGCGGACTTCTTGCGCCAGCGTCTCGAAGCGAGCTACTTCGCCGCCGCATGCCTGATCCCACGCGGGCCCGCGCTCGCCTTCTTGGAGGAGGCCAAGCGCGAGCGGCGCATCGCCATCGAGGACTTCCGTGATGTGTTCGGCGTGACCCACGAGGCCGCCGCGCTGCGCTTCACCAATCTCGCAACTCAGCACCTGGGCATCGCCCTGCACTACCTGCGCGTCACCGGCGACGGCTCGGCGGTGGGCGTGTACGAGAACGACGACCTGCCGCTGCCTCTCGACGCGACGGGGTCGACCGAGGGGGAGATCGTGTGCCGCCACTTCAGCGCGCGCCGCGCATTCGCGCGCACCACCCGAACGACGGAGCACTTCCAGTACACGGATACGCCCGTTGGCACGTTCTTCGAGGCAACGCAGACCGGCACCGGGACGAGCGAGGAGTTTTCGATCACCGTCGGCGTGCCGTACGTCGAGTCCAAGTGGTTCCGCGGCCGCGACTCCGGTCACCGGGCCACGTCGCGGTGCC